>CAJUBX010000019.1 GCA_910585165.1 uncultured Oscillibacter sp.
GCGGCACCGTCGCTACCGGCCGTGTGGAGCGCGGCCAGCTGAAGCTCAGCGAGGAGGTCGAGATCGTCGGCCTGGCTGACGAGACCAAGAAGACCGTCGTTACCGGCATCGAGATGTTCCACAAGCTGCTGGACTTCGCCGAGGCCGGCGACAACATCGGCGTTCTGCTCCGCGGCATTGACCGCAACGGCATTGAGCGCGGCCAGGTTCTGGCGAAGCCCAAGTCCATCAATCCCCATACCAAGTTCAAGGGCCAGGTTTATGTTCTGTCCAAGGACGAGGGCGGCCGTCATACTCCCTTCTTCAACAACTATCGTCCCCAGTTCTATTTCCGCACCACCGACGTTACCGGCGTCATTTCCCTGCCCGAGGGCACCGAGATGTGCATGCCCGGCGATAACGTCGAGATGAGCGTGGAGCTGATTACTCCCATTGCCATCGAGAAGGGCCTCCGCTTCGCTATCCGCGAGGGCGGCCGTACCGTTGGCTCCGGCGCTGTCACCGACATCGCTGAGTAATTTCCTGCGCATAATACGGACAAAAAGGACTGCCGCAAAGCGGCAGTCCTTTTTTCCTTTCACCGCCGGAGAGGCCGTTACTCCTCCCCCCGAAGCAGGGGGAGCTGAAAGCCGTTGGCCCCGGAGGAACAGACGTCCCCGGCTACCGGCAGGTCCTCGCAGATGTAGAGATTGGCCTGGACCCCCTGGGGCTGGTCCGGGTAATTCGTCACGGTGTAGGTGCATCGGCTCACCTGCTTGCCGCAGCAGTTTGACAGGTCAAAGCCCTGGCTGAGCTGGAGCTCGTTGTAGGAGCGGTAGGGCTCCTTCAGCTCTGCGGGAAGCAGGAACTGCAGAGTTTCGATGGGCTCCGGCTCCACCTCCCAGCCCAAGGACTGGAGATAAGCCACCCGCTCTTCGTTGGTGGTAAGTTTGGGCTGGGGGACTTCCGGCTCCTCCGGGGCCCGGCCCGTCAGAACAATCAGAGCCGCCATGACCACGCCCATGAGGACAACGGCGGCAGCGGCTTTCTTTCGGGAAAATTTTGCGGTCCAAATCAACATGTCGATCCCTCCTGACAGTTCCTTATTCATTTTTCCGAAAAATTATGCTACAATGAAACAAGCAATCGCCGGGCTCCTTGGAACGGGGCCGGAAAGGGGGAGGGACGCCATGGCAAAAGAACGGCTGGACAAGATTCTCGCCTCTACGGGGAAATGGTCCCGGAGGGAGGCAAAAGAGCTGGCACGCCGGGGGCAGGTGACGGTGGACGGCGCCGCCGTCCGGTCGGTAGAGGAGAAGTTCGACCCGGAGGCGGCGGAGATTTTTGTAAACGGCGAGGCGCTTTGCTACCGCCGCTGCACCTGGATCATGTTGAACAAGCCCGCCGGATACCTGTCCGCTACGGAGGATAACAGGGGAAAAACGGTTTTGGACCTGCTGCCCCGGGAATTTCGAAGGCTTTTTCCTGTGGGCCGCCTGGACAAAGATACCGAGGGACTGCTTTTGCTGACTGACGAGGGGGGGCTGGCCCACGCCCTGCTGTCCCCCAAGCGGCATGTAGAGAAGGTATACTACGCCCGGACGGCGGGGCGGCTGACAGAGGAGGACTGCCGGGCCTTTGCCGCCGGGATGTCTCTGGAGGACGGACTGCAATGCCTTCCCGCCGTGCTGGAGATTCTCTCGGCCGGGGAGGAGAGCGAGGCCCATGTCACCCTTCGGGAGGGGAAGTTCCATCAGGTGAAGCGGATGCTGGCGGCTCGGGGAAAGCCGGTCCTCTACCTGGAGCGGATACAGATGGGAAATCTGTCCCTGGACATGGAGCTTTCCCGGGGAGCTTTTCGCTTTTTGACCGAGGAGGAGATTGCAAACCTCCGCGCCCTTGTGTAGTTCTGAGAAAAAGTTCGAATACTTACCAAAAAGGGAATGAGATTTTTGTTGAAAAAAGAAAAAACATCTTGCATTTTGGTGAAGTTGACTATATAATAAGTATGCTGTAAAAATGGTATCAATGCTTCCCCGGTATTTTAGGTGAGGAGGACGGCCATGTCTGGGAGAATTTATCAAAATGTGGTATTGCAGTTAAAGGAGAACACCGACCGAACGATTGGCGTCATAGATGGGGAAGGCGTGGTCATTGCATGCAGTGAGCTCTCCCTCATCGGCCAGCGCTGGGCGGAGTATGTCCCGGTGGTGAACAACGCCGCCGGAGTCCTGGTTTCCTCCGACGGAAAGACCTTTAAGGCGCTGAACGGCTGGGGGAACCAGTTTGATTACGCGGCCTTCGCCTTTGGGGATAACGATGTCAGCAGGGCGGTGTGTTCCGTGGCCACTGTGGCGCTGAACGCCGCCAAGGCATATTACGAGGAGAAGCATGACCGGGGGTCCTTTATCAAGGACATCATCTCCGATAACATCATGCTGGGCGACATCTACATGCGGGCCAAGGAGCTGCGGGTTACTGCCGACGTGGCCCGGGGGGTGTTTGTTGTCCGGGCGCTGAAAAAGGGGGAATCCGTTCCCACCGACGTGGTTCAGGCCATGTTCCCCGACCGGCAGAACGACTTTGTGCTGAGCGTCGGCGACGGGGATGTGGTGCTGGTCCGACAGATGCCCGAGGGAGCGGGCTTCCGGGAGCTGAACAAGATTGCCTCTTCCATTGAGGAGAGCCTCCGCTCCGGCACGGAGAGCACCGTGGTGGTGGGCATCGGCACCATTGCCACCCATCTGCGGGACCTGGCCAAGTCCTATAAGGAGGCCCAGATATCCATCGACGTGGGCAAGGTCTTCGATACGGAGAAATATGTCATCAACTATGAAAACCTGGGTATCGGCCGCCTGATTTACCAGCTTCCCACCACCCTGTGCGAGATGTTCCTCCAGGAGGTTTTTAAGAAGAATCCCATTGACGCTCTGGACAAGGAGACGCTGTTTACCATCCACCGTTTCTTTGAGAACAACCTGAACGTTTCGGAGACGGCCCGGAAGCTCTTTGTCCACCGCAATACCCTGGTTTACCGTCTGGAGAAGATCAAGAAGCTGACCGGACTGGACCTGCGGGAGTTTGACGACGCCATCACCTTCAAGGTGGCCCTGATGGTCAAGAAATACCTGACCTCCCGGGGAATTGATTCCTGAGGGGAAAACCGGAGCGGCGGACGGTTCGTCCGCCGCTTTTCTGTGTGCCGCCGGGGGGCTTTGCCGTTCGTGATAAAGGATGGAGAACGCCAGCGCAATAGTTTGGCGGCGCTCCGCATTGACGGGGGGCATGGTTTATGCTACAATATGACCAAATAAGCCGAAAAACGGCAAAGTATTTTCCGGCGGAAGACAGGCGTTGAACGGTTACGTGAACACGCCCCGGGAAACTCGAACCGGGGCCGCTTGCGGCGGCCTGCGCAAGATCGTATTTTCAAAGGATGCCATCCCTGCCAATCCCAGTTTTCGACGCCAATTGGAGGTGCCCCTATGTTAGAATCAGAAAGCGCCCTCATCGAACTGAAGGACGTGGAAATGGAATACGACAACGGTACGAAGGCCATCCGGGGGATATCCCTGCGGATCAATCCCGGCGAATTCGTTTTCCTGGTGGGCCCCTCCGGCTCCGGCAAGTCTACCATCATCAAGCTCCTCACCGGGGAGGTGGAGCCCAACGCCGGCCGGGTACGGGTCAACGGCTTTTCCACCCGGAACATCTCCGAGCGGCAGATTCCCCTGATGCGCCGGACGCTGGGAGTCATTTTCCAGGACTTCCGCCTCATCGAGAAGAAAACGGTTTACGACAACCTGGCTTTTGTCATGCGGGCCGTGGGAGCCTCCGCCAAGGAGAGCCGGAAGCGCATTCCCTATGTGCTGGATCTGGTGGGCCTGGAGAAGAAGGCGTACAGCTACCCGGATGAGCTCTCCGGCGGGGAACAGCAGCGTGTGGCGATAGCCCGGGCGCTGGTGAATAATCCGGCCACTATCATCGCCGACGAGCCCACCGGCAACCTGGACCCGGAGCGGTCGCTGGAGCTGATGGACCTGCTGGTGAAGATCAACGAACTGGGCACCACCATGGTGGTGGTGACCCACGAGAAAGACCTGGTGGACCACTTCGGCAAGCGGGTGGTCACCATTGATTCCGGCCGTGTGGTCAATGACAGCGTCGGCGGCTATGTGGGAGGACGCATCCATGGGTAAGCACAATTTCGGATACTTCGTCCACGAGGGCTTTTCCAACATGTTCAGCCACGGCTTCATGAGCTTTGCCGCCATCGGCATCACCGTGGCCTGCCTGTTGATTATGGGCACCTTCACGCTGGTGGCGGTCAACGCCAACCGGCAGCTGGAGGACTTGGAACGGGAGAACGAGATGCTGGCCTTTGTGGAGGAGGATTTTTCGGAAACCCAGGTTTTGCAGAAGAAGCTGGAGGCCATTCCCAATGTGACCTCCGTGACCTTTATCAGCCGCCAGCAGGCCATGGAGCGTTTCGTAGAACAGTATCCGGACGAGGAGCTGTTCCGGGATTTGGACCCGAATATTTTGCGGGACCGCTTTTCCATCAAGATTGGGGACCTGGAGCGTATCTCCCAGACCAAGGCGGCGGTGGATGCGGTGGACGGGATTGCCTACGCCAGCGCCGCTGAGGAAATCGCCGGGGGCTTCATCACCATCCGCAATGTGGCCACCGTGGTCTGCGTGGCCCTGATTGCCATTTTGTTCATCGTCTCGGTGTTCATCATCTCCAACACCATCCGCCTCACCACCTTTGACCGGCGGGAGGAAATCGCCATCATGCGGATGGTGGGAGCTACCAACGGCTTTATCCGCTGGCCCTTCGTTTACGAGGGGTTTTTGATGGGCTTTCTGGGGGCGTCCATTGCGTTTTTGCTGGAGTGGGGGCTTTATGAGGCCGTGGCCCGGGGCGTCAGCACCAGCGACGCGTTGCAGCTTATCGACGTGATCCCCTTCCGGGAGCTGTGGGTCCCGGTGGCGGGCTCCTTTGCGGGCGCGGGCATTTTTATCGGCGTGGGAGGCAGCCTCTCAGCCATTCGGAAATACTTGCAGGTTTGAGGAGGAAGGCATGAAGCGAAGCAGCAAACTGGCGTTCCTCCGGTCCATGCCGCTTTTGGTATTGGCGCTGTGCCTGGTATTGGCGGCCGCGGCCCCTGCCGCCGCGGCGGTGACCCAGGCGGACATCGACGCGCTGAAAGGCGACGCCAAGGGGTTGGCCCAGGAGAAGAAGGACATTCAGGCGCAAATCGACAAGCTGTCCTCCGACATCAGCACCACCATGGAGCGCAAGCGGCTTCTGGACGGCCAAATCGGCGTGACGGAGCAGGAGATTGCCAATAAGGAAGAAGAAATTGCCGTTTACGAAACGTTGATTGTCCAGACGGCGGAGGAGCTGGCGGATGCGGAGGCCCGGGAGGAAGCCCAGTACGAGCTCTTCTGCAAGCGGGTCCGGGCCATGGAGGAGAAGGGGAAGGTGGAATACTGGTCCGTTTTGTTCCGGGCCAGCAGCTTTTCGGACCTCTTGGGCCGGCTGGACGTGGTCAACGAGATTATGGAATACGACCAGCGGGTCATTGACGATTTGAAGACCCTCCAGGCCGTCACCGCCGAGAAAAAGGCGGAGCTGGAGGGGCAGAAGAGCGCCTCCGAGGAGGCGAAGGCGGAGCTGGTGGCCAAGAAGCAGGACCTGGACCGCCGCCGCGAGGAGGCCAACGCCCTGGTGGCCAAGCTCCGAGCGCAGCAGAAGGAGCAGGAAGACGCCCTGGACGACCTTTCTGCGGAGGAGGAAGCGGTACAAGCCCGCATCAAGGCCCTGATCAAGAAGATGGAGGAGGAGGAAGCGGCCCGCCGGGCCGCCGCGGGCCAGTCCGGTCCCTCCTCCAACCCCGGCGGTTATATTTGGCCGGTGAACAGCCGGTATATTACCTCCACAGTGGGCGGACGGGCCTCTCCCGGAGGCATCGGCTCCACCAACCACAAGGGAACCGATATCGGCCGGGTGGGCTATAACAGCAGCATTTACGCTGCCAAGGATGGGCAGGTCATCATTTCCGAGTATTCCCGCTCTTACGGACACTATGTGGTGGTCTATCATGGTCCCGGCAACTCCACGCTCTACGCCCACATGAGCAGCCGGAAGGTCAGCGTGGGCCAGATGGTGAAGCAGGGCGACGTGCTGGGCATCACCGGCTCCACCGGCAATTCCACCGGGCCCCATCTCCATTTTGAGGTAAAGGAAAACAACGTTATCGTCAATCCGCTGAGCGACGGCGCCGCTCCTAAAAAGGGATACCTGACCGGCTACACGCTCAGCGATTAACGGCGCATAAACCGGACTCCCGTCCCATATCATGGGGCGGGAGGTCGTTTTTATGGTAGGTTTATTGACTTGGGCGGAGCCCCAAAAGGGACAAAAAAGCGTCCGGCTGGAGGAGCGGCACATCCTGCGGATGCGGTTTTTACAGGCGGAAATCGTAAAGAGCCCCCATCCGGCGGTGCTTCGCCGCCGGGTGCTGGCGGCGGGGAAGAAGCTGCGCAAGCGGGGCGTAACCCAGGCGGTGCTGCCGGAGGGTTTTTTGTTTCGGGAGCAGCTGGAAAAGTGCGGCCTGCGGCCCGCCGGGACGCTGGCCCTTCGGCGGTCCATAGCGGCGGACTGGGTCCGGGCGGGGCTGGAAGCGGCGGGAAAGCCTGCGGCCGGGGCCCGGGTGGCGGTGTCGGCGGCGGCGCTGACGGGAGAGGCGGTGCGGACGGTGACGGAGCTGTGCCTCCGGCACCGGTATGTCCTCCTGGATTTGCCCTACGGCGGGGAGGAGCTCTGCCGCCAGCTCCGGCGGGAATATGGCGTATCGCTGCTGCTGGGTCCCTCCAGGGATCAGCTGGAAGGAGCGGAGGCCCTGGTGCTCTTTGATTCCCGGACGGATTTGAGCCTGAAAAACCCCGTGGCCCTGCGCCTCTATGACGAGAGGCAGGCCCTGCCCCCTCTGGCTCTGCCGCCGGAGGCGGAGGAGGCCCTGCCGGAGGGTGCGGACCGGGGACAGCTGCTGGCGGTCCTGCGGGAGGCAGGGGCGCTGAAACGGGAGCAGATTGTTTTGGGAAGCCGAAAGAGCTGTACAGATGGAGAGGCTTGACATTCCCCTGCGCCTTCTATATAATATCATCTTGTAAAATTGCGCCTTGGGGAACATTTCCTCCGGGGAAGAGCATATGAGAAGAAAGGAACCGTCTGATATGGCAAAAGAATACAAGATGAGCCAGGCCCGCTACGACGAGCTGCAGGAGGAGCTGAACTACCTCAAAACCACCCGCTCGGACGAGGTGGCGGAGCAAATCAAGGTGGCCCGGGGCTTTGGCGACCTCAGCGAGAACAGCGAATATGACGAGGCAAAAAACGAGCAGGGTAAGCTCTACTCCCACATTGCCGAGGTGGAGGAAATCCTCCAGCACGCCGTCATTGTGGACGAGAGCAGCAGCACCGACGTGGTGGCCATCGGCTGCAAGGTGACGGTGGAGGGCCCTGACGGCAAGCCTATGCCCACGCCCTATACCATTGTGGGCTCTCAGGAGTCCGACCCTATGCACGGCGTGATTTCCGAGGAGTCCCCCTTCGGCAAGGCCCTTATCGGCAAGAGGGAGGGGGAGACCGCCGTGGTGGAGGCC
The DNA here is from genome assembly GCA_910585165.1 of uncultured Oscillibacter sp. Lineage (GTDB taxonomy): Bacteria > Bacillota > Clostridia > Oscillospirales > Oscillospiraceae > Oscillibacter. The sequence continues at coordinate 7,651 of CAJUBX010000019.1, forward strand.
CCCAGGGGAAACATCCGCTATAAGGTGCTGAAGATTGAGCGGTAAGCCGCCGTTATGTAAGGAGAAAGAGCATGGCTGAACAAATGAAGAAGCCCGAGCCGGACCTGAGCGAGCAGACCAGGGTCCGCCGGGAGAAACTGGCGGAGCTCCAGTCCGCCGGAGAGGACCCCTTTCAGCTGACCCGGTTTGACTGGGACGCAACGTCCCGGCAGATCAAGGAAAATTTTGACGCCATGGAGGGCAGGCCCGTGAAGGTCGCGGGCCGCCTGATGAGTAAGCGGGGCATGGGCAAGGTCAGCTTCTGCGATTTGCAGGACAAGGATGGCCGCATCCAGCTTTACGCCCGCCAGGACGAGATGGACGAGGCGGCCTATAAAAAGTTTAAAAAGTTTGACATTGGGGACATCGTCGGCGTGGACGGAGAGGTCTTCCGCACCCAGCGGGGGGAGATGAGCGTCCGGGCGAAGAACATTACCCTTCTCTCCAAGTCCCTGCTGCCCCTGCCGGAGAAGTTCCACGGCCTCCAGGACAAGGAGCTGCGCTACCGCCAGCGCTACGTGGATTTGATGGTGAACCCGGATGTGAAAAACAACTTCCTCATCCGGTCCAGATTTATTCAGTACATGCGCCGCTATCTGGACGGACGGGGCTATATCGAGGTGGAGACCCCGGTGTTGAACACCCTGGCCGGCGGCGCGGCGGCCAGGCCCTTTGTCACCCACCACAACACCCTGGATATCGATATGTATATGCGCATCGCCACGGAGCTGCCCTTGAAGCGGCTGATCGTGGGCGGCATGGACCGGGTGTATGAAATCGGACGCATCTTCCGCAACGAGGGTATGGACCCCAAGCACAATCCGGAGTTCACCACCGTGGAGCTGTACGAGGCGTACACTGATTTTCATGGCATGATGGACATTGCGGAGGGCATCATCTCCGGCGCAGCCAAGGAAATCCGGGGAGGCTACCGGGTGGAATGGCTGGGCCAGGAAATTGACCTGACTCCCGGCTGGCGGCGGCTGACCATGGTGGACGCCGTGAAGGAATATGCCGGAGTGGACTTTGCCGCGGTCAGCGGCGACGCGGAAGCTGTGGCCGCTGCAAAGGCCATCGGCGTGGAGCTGGCGGAAACGGCGGACAAGACCTGGGGAAATGCCCTCTATGCCTGCTTTGACCAGAGGGTGGAGGAGAAGCTGATCCAGCCCACCTTCATCACCATGTACCCGGTGGAGGTCTCCCCGCTGACCAAGCGGAGCCCGGAAGATCCCCGGCTGACAGAGCGGTTCGAGCTCTTTATCTGCCGCAGCGAGCTGGCCAACGCCTATTCCGAGCTGAACGATCCTATCGACCAGCGCCGCCGCTTTGAAAAGCAGGCGGAGCTCCGGGACCGGGGAGACGACGAGACGGAGATGCTGGACGAGGACTTCCTGACGGCCCTGGAATACGGTATGCCTCCTACGGGAGGCATGGGCATGGGCATTGACCGTTGCGTCATGCTTTTGACCGGGGCGGATACGATTCGGGACGTGATTTTGTTCCCCACGATGAAGCCGCTGGACTGAAAAAGACCAGGGGGAAACCGAAGCAAAGAACCGCCCCAGGCCGCGCAAAATGCGCGGCCTGGGGCGGAGGGACTTTTTAAAATAAGCTGAGCTGGTCCGTCTCATGTCCCCGCCGGGAAGCGGCGACGATATGCCCCATGGAGTACAGCATTCCCCGGCGGCTGCATGCTTCCCGGAAGACCTCCCACAGCGCCCGGGCCTTGGGGCTGACGCACTTGTACCGGGGGCCGTACCGCTTTTGGTAGCGGTCCGGCAGGCCCTGTCCTGGAAAGCATTCCTCCAATTTCTGATAGAAATACTCCCGCTGGCCCGCCCGGCAGGTCATCCCTAGGGCGGGGTAGACAAACCGGGCTCCCGCGTCCGCCGCCCGGTTCACGATGTCCCGGATATTCTCCGGACAGTCCTCCAGAAAGGGGAGAATGGGCATCATCAAAATGCCGGTGAACAATCCCGCCGCGCTCAGCCGCTCCAGCGCCGCCAGACGGCGGGAGGGAGAGGGGGCGTGGGGTTCCACTTTGGCGGCCAGGGCATCGTCGCAGGTGGTGACAGTAATTTTGCAGATGGCGGGCATGGTCCGGTTGATGGAAGCGAGTACGTCGGCGTCCCGGGTGATAAGGTCGCTTTTGGTGGCGATGGCCACGCCGAAGCCATAGGCTTCCAGCAGCGTCAGGGCGCGGCGGGTGAGCTGAAGCTCCTCCTCAAAGGGGTTGTAAGGATCGCTCATAGACCCTGTGCCTACTACGCCGGGCCTGACCTTGCGCTCCAGGTCGTCCCGGATAATGCGCAGGGCGTTCGCCTTGACTTTGACCTGGTCAAAACTGCCGTTGCGGTAGCAGTCGCTCCGGCTGTCACAGTAGATACAGCCGTGGCAGCAGCCCCGGTAGATGTTCATGTTGTACTCCGTGCCGAACCAGCTGGGGTCTTTCGTCCGGTTCACGATGGATTTGGCGGGTATGGTTTCCATTAAGCCGCTCCCCTAGTCCTGGTGATGTAACGATACCATGATAGCATGGATTGCCCCCAATCACAAGGATGCTTTTCCGGCCTGGAAAAGATTTTGGGAAAAGCCCTTTCCCGCGGGGCGGTTTGTGTTGACAATCTCCGGCGCGTCTGCTACAATACCCTTTACGGCAAGGAAAAGGACCAGTACCCGTCATGCCCTTCGCAAAGAGAGCCCCCGGTTTGGTGGAAGGGGGAGGGAGGCGGACGGCGAATACCCCTTGGAGCCGGCGCCCGAACGGAGGCTTTCCCAGTAGGCGCGCGCCGGGTGCGCCCGTTACCGCGCGGGAGTGTACTGGCACTCCACGAGGCCGTCTTTGCGAGAAGGCGGCGAACCAGAGGTGGTACCGCGAAGTTTATTCGCCCTCTGTCCCCACCGGGACGGGGGCTTTTTCCGTTCCGAATATGTTGGAAAAAAGGAGAATGCGGAATGCAGATTTACGAGGAACTGAAGGCCCGGGGCCTTGTGGCCCAGGTGACCAGTGAGGAGGAGGTAGCAGATCTCCTGAACAACGGGAAGGCCACCTTTTATATCGGCTACGACTGTACGGCGGACAGCCTGACGGCAGGGCACTTTGTAACGCTGACCTTGATGAAGCGCCTCCAGATGGCGGGCAACAAGCCCATCGCCCTTATCGGCGGCGGCACGACCACGATTGGCGACCCCTCAGGCCGCACCGATATGCGCAAAATGCTCACGCTGGAGGACATCAACCACAACGCGGAATGCTTTAAGCGCCAGATGTCCCGCTTCATCGACTTTGGCGAGGGCCCCGGCCAGGCCATGATGCTCAACAACGCCGACTGGCTTTTAAACCTGAACTATGTGGACTTGCTGCGGGAGGTGGGAGCCTGCTTCTCCGTGAATAACATGCTCCGGGCGGAGTGCTATAAGCAGCGGATGGAAAAGGGCCTGAGCTTCCTGGAGTTCAACTATATGATCATGCAGTCCTATGACTTCTACCACATGTTCCAGGCTGTGGGCTGCAACATGCAGTGTGGCGGAAACGACCAGTGGAGCAACATGCTGGGCGGCACGGAGCTCATCCGCCGCAAGCTGGGGAAGGACTCCCACTGCATGACCATCAACCTGCTCACGGACTCCCAGGGCAACAAAATGGGTAAGACGGCCGGAAACGCTGTCTGGCTGGACCCCAACAGGACCAGCCCCTTTGACTTCTACCAGTACTGGCGGAACGTGGGCGACGCCGACGTGATGAAGTGCATCCGCTGGCTTACCTTCCTGCCCCTGGAGGAAATCGACGCCATGGACAAGTGGGAGGGCAGCCAGCTGAACCGGGCCAAGGAAATTCTGGCCTATGAGCTGACCAAGCTGGTCCACGGCGGGGCGGAAGCGGAAAAGGCCCAGGAGACTGCCCGGGGCCTCTTTACGGGCGGCGGTTCCACAGAGCATATGCCCTCTACGGAGCTGCCTGCCGCCAGGTTTGAGAACGGGCAGATCGGGGCGATCGCTCTGCTGACGGCCTGCGGATTGTGTCCCTCCAACGCGGAGGCCCGGCGGCTGATCCAGCAGGGGGGGCTGACGGTAAACGGGCGGAAGGTGACGGATATCGCCGCCGCTTTCGACCAGGCGGACTTCCAGGGAGAGGGCGTTGTCATCAAAAAAGGCAAGAAGGTGTTTCACCGGGCCTATATCCGGTGAGAGAAAAGAGGGCGTAAGCCCTCTTTTTTCGTCCAAAAGGCGGAGCAGACTCCAGTTTCGGCGGTCGCTCCAGCATGCGGAAAAAACTTTTCCCATTATTGGGTTCGTGGATGAAGTGGGCCTGGATGCCATTGAAAATGAACCCACAAAGGAGGTTTTCTTCAAGTATAACGTCTATTGCAAGCCATGTTTGCTTGTGGGTGTAATTTCATGGGGACAACCACAAGCGGGCCTTGTGGCCCGCCTGTGGCCCAAATATAAGCCGCATAGCGGCAAGAATGGAATGGATAACATGAAATCTGGAATTACAACTGTGATCGGGATGGTTGGGGGCTTTATCGCTTCCCTGTTTGGCGGGTGGGATGCCGCCCTTGTGACCCTGATGATCTTCATGGGGATCGACTATGTGACCGGCCTGATCGTGGCCGGGGTGTTCCACAACAGCGAAAAAACCGCAAACGGCGCATTGGAAAGCCGCGCCGGGTGGAAGGGCCTTTGTCGGAAAGGTGTAGCCCTGTTGGTGGTGCTGGTTGCTTGCTGCCTGGATTTGGTGATGGGTTCCAACTTTATCCGGGATGCCGTGGTGATCGTCTTTATCGCCAACGAAACCATTTCCATCATTGAGAACGCCGGGTTGATGGGGATTCCCATTCCCGCCGCTATCATGCGGGCCATTGAAATCCTGAAAAACAAGGCGGAAAGTGAGGATCAGGCGGGATGAAGCTGATTGAAAGTTTACTTACAAAAAACCCGTGTTACACCTATGGGCGGACTATCACCCCCAAGGGGCTGATGCTTCATTCTGTGGGCTGTCCGCAACCGTCCGCCGCCGTATTCGTCCGCAACTGGAACCGGGCGGACTATGATCGGGCCTGTGTCCACGGTTTCATTGATGCCAACACCGGGGATGTATACCAGACCCTTCCTTGGAACCGGCGCGGTTGGCATTGTGGAGCCGCCGCAAACAACACCCATATTGGGGTTTCGTGTCAAAAGAGGGGTATCTGTTTGCCCCCATCGTGATGCCAGATATCGCCTTGCAGCTGTCCGGGGGAAGGGAGGTCAAGGCCGTCGGTATGCATGGGACCTGGAGCGGAGAAACCGAGAAAAGCCCTTGGGTGACCCGCTATAATTGGGAGCTGCCGGTAGACTTGGCCAAGGTGGAATCCGTCCGCTTCGGCGACGTGGTCATTCCCCTGGAGCAGCCCAAAAAGTGAAACAAAGCGCCTGTCTTTCGGCAGGCGCTTCGTTTATCCGCTGCTGCGGCTGACCAGTTCCCATTCCAGGGCTTTTGAGCGGGCGGCCTCTCCTTGAAGAAGGGCGAGCATCTGCTCCGCCGCCACCCGGCCCATGCGGCTGCGGTGGCTGAGGGAGGTGATGGGTACGGGGCCCAGCTGGCTTAGATAGCTGTTGTCGAAGCTGACCACGGCCACCTCGTCCGGCACCCGGCGGCCCGCTTCCAGCAGGGCCTGAATCAGGCGGTAGGCAATTTCGTCATTGTAGCAGACGACGGCCGTGGCGTTTTCCAGCCGCCTTTGAAGAAAGTCCGTCAGCAACTGCCCGTCGTTTCCCTCCAGCAGGTGGCGGCGGTCTTCAGTGTCGTACCAGGCGAACCGGTTGTCCCGAATGGACAGCCCCGCGTCCCGGAGGGCGGAGACCACGCCGTGGTAACGCTGGGGACCTTGTATATCGTCGCTTTTGAAAATTCCGGCGATTTCCTGGTGCCCCCTGCCCGTCAGGTAACGGGCCAGCTGGTAGCCTCCGCCATAGTTGTCGTCCGCCACGCAGGGAACCAGGTCCAGCTGGGCATACGCGCCGTGGAGGAAGACAAGAGGAATCCCCGCATGGAGCAGGCGCTGGTAGAGGTCGGCGTTGGGCGTAGGCAGGGCCGTCTTGGAGCCCTCCACCAAAAGACCGCTTACCGGCTTTTCCAACAGGCGGAGCAGAATGTCCCGCTCGGTGCTGACCCGGTTTTCCGTAGCATAGACGGCGGTGGAGTAACCCTGGCGGGAAAAGACGTCGGAGGCGTCGTGAAGAATGGCGGGGAAAATGTAGTCGTCCATAAAGGAGGTAACAACCGCGATCTGGCGGGGAGCCGTTCCCGGGGGCAGACCGGTGGCATAGGAGCCGCTGCCCTGCCGCCGCTGAATCAGGCCCTCCTTCTCCAAAAGCGCCAAGGCGTGGCGGACGGTTTGGCGGCTCAGCCGGTATTGGCGGCTCAGCTCCTGTTCCGTAGGCAGTTTGTATCCGGCCTGGCCCCGGTTTCGGGCCAAATCCTCCCGAAGCCGGTCTGCCAGCAGCTGGTATTTCATCGCCATGCCTGGGTCCCCCTTCCGCGCCTTGTCATGTTCATTATAGCAAGGGCCGACGGCAATTTGTCCAAAATAAAGGTTTGGGTTTTTTGGAATTTTGTCGGCTTTTTCGAAAGAAAACACAAACCCGGGATGCGGCAGCTGGGAGAACCCCGCCGGACGGACAAAATTTTTTTACCTTTCGCCCAAAAGAAATCAACTGTTTTTTGAAAATTGGTCAATATGCCGGGACAGAAGAAAACTTGGTCCGCAAAAAAATCAAAAGAAAACAAACAAATATAAAAGACAAATCGTAAAATTTTCAACTTAAAGCCGGATTGCTCTGTAGGACGGCGCAAAATTTGTACTATATTGTTTCATATTTACTAAAATTTGTTCTATTTATTCATACAAAAATAGATAGAATTGCTAAAAATGTATTGACTTCAAGGGGAGAATCGTTTTTAATGCAGCTATGGATACCGGATGTTCTTCCGGCGGCAAATCCAAAATCTGAAAGCAAAGTGAGGAATTGATCATGAAGAAAGCGTTTTGTCTCCTGCTGACCCTTTGCATGGTCTTGGCCCTGGCTGCCTGCGGCGGCAAGACCGGCGGCGATACCGCTCCCGCCGACAGCGGAAGCTCCGCCCCTGCGGACAGCGGCTCTGACGCCCAGCAGCCCGCTGATACTGCCGGAGAGCTGATTTCCGTCGGCATCATCAACAACGACCCCAATGAGTCCGGCTACCGTACCGCCAATGACGCGGCTATGCGTGCAATGTTTAATGAAGAAAACGGCTATAAAGCCACATTCTACAACAACAACGACGCCGCCCAGCAAATTGCCACCGCCCAGCAGATGATCCAGGATGAGGTGGACTTCCTCCTCCTCTCTCCCGCCTCCACTACCGGCTGGGATACCGTCCTTCAGGACGCCCAGGCCGCCGGCACCCAGATCATCCTCTTTGACCGTATGCTGGAGGCTGACGAGAGCATGTATGTGGCCGCCGTCGTCTCCGACATGCCCGCCGAGGGCAAGACCGCCGTGGACTGGCTGGCCGCCCAGGGCCTGAACGAGTACAACATCATCCACATCCAGGGCCACATGGGCTCCGACGCCCAGCTGGGCCGCACCGGCGCTCTGGACGAGAAGGTCGCCGCCGAGGGCAGCTGGAACTATGTGACCCAGCAGACCGCCGACTGGGACGAGGCCACCGCCCGCACCATCACCCAGTCCGTCATCGACTCCGGCAAGCCCTTCAACGTGATTTACGCGGAAAACAACGGCATGGCCCGGGGCGCTGTGGCTGCTCTGGACGCCGCTGGCATCACCCATGGCAAGGACGGGGATGTAATCGTCATGGGCTTCGACAGCGACACCTGGGCCATGGAAGCGGTCCTGGAAGGCAGCTGGAACTACATGGGCCTGTGCAACCCCCTCCAGGCCGAGACCGTTGACGGCATCATCAAGGACCTGGTAGCCGGAAAGGCTCCCTCCCAGAAGATCATCTATACTCCCGAGCAGGGCTTCGACGCGGCCACCATTACCCAGGCCGACGTGGACACCTACGGCACCTGATTCAGGGTCTGAATTCCATACATCACGTGACCGGCACGCGGCGCGGCATGTCAGCCGCGCCGCGTGTTGTCTATGGGCCTATAAAATGAAGAATGGAGGCGAATCCCTATGCAGGAAAGCGCGGTATTGGAAATGCGCGGCATCTGCAAGTATTTCCCGGGCGTTCGTGCCCTCCAGGATGTGGATTTTACCCTGCGCGAGGGGGAAATCCACGCTCTGATGGGGGAAAACGGAGCGGGAAAATCCACGCTTATCAAGGTGCTGACCGGCGTGTATCCCAAGGATGGGGGCGAGGTTCACATCAAGGGGATCGACGGCGCCGCCGTGATCCGCTCCCCTCAGGACGCTCAAAACGCGGGCATCAGCACGGTATACCAGGAAATTACCCTGTGCCCCAACCTGAGCGTGGCGGAGAACATGTACATTGGCCGCACAAAGGGGGCTGTGACCAACTGGAAGAAGATGAACCGGGGAGCGGGTAAGATTCTTAGCGACCTGGGCATTCCCGCCAGCCCCACCCAGCAGCTGGGCACTTGTTCCATTGCGGTGCAGCAGATGGTGGCCATCGCCCGGGCAGTGGATATGGAGTGCAAGGTGCTGATTCTGGACGAACCCACCTCCTCCCTGGACGAGCAGGAGGTACAGAAGCTGTTCGGCCTTATGCGGGACCTGAAGGCCAAGGGCGTGGGCATCATCTTTGTCACCCACTTCCTGGAACAGGTCTATGAGGTCTGCGACCGGATTACCGTTCTCCGGGACGGAACCCTGGTGGGCGAGTATGTCATCGAGGACCTGCCCCGGGTCCAGCTGGTATCCAAGATGCTGGGCAAGGAGCTGGATGACATGGCCGACATCAAGGGCGAGTCCGGCGGCGCGGCCACAGATCAGGAGGGGAACCCGGTGCTGGAGGCCCAGGGCCTTTGCAGCAGCGCAGGCATCAAGCCCTTCGATTTCTCCATCCGCGAAGGGGAGGTCAACGGCTTTACGGGGCTTCTGGGATCGGGGCGCAGCGAGTGCGTCCGGGCCATCTTCGGTGCGGATCACGTCACCGGGGGCCATGTGAAAATGGACGGCAGGGATGTGAAAATCCGCAAGCCCCTGGACGCCATGAAACAGGGCATCGGCTACCTTCCCGAGGACCGGAAAGGGGACGGCATTGTGGGAGACCTCTCCGTCCGGGAGAATATCATCCTGGCCTATCAGGTGATGCGGGGCTTTTTCCACCCCGTCAGCCGGGCGAAGGCGGAGGTCTTTGCCGACAACTACATCAAGCTGCTGGAGATCAAAACCGCCTCGGCGGACACGCCTATCAAGTCCCTCTCCGGCGGCAACCAGCAAAAGTGCATTCTGGCCCGGTGGCTTCTCACGGATCCCAAGTACCTGATCCTGGACGAACCGACCCGCGGCATCGACATCGGCACCAAAATCGAGATTCAAAAGCTGGTACTGGGCCTTGCGGAGAAGGGCAAGAGCATCACCTTCATCTCCTCGGAGATCGACGAGATGCTGCGCACCTGCTCCCGCCTGATTGTCATGCGGGACCGCAAGGCGGTGGGAGAGCTCACCGGGGAGGACCTGACCCAGACCAAGATCATGGCTACCATTGCAGGAGGTGACGAAGCATGACGACCCCCGTGAAAGACCCGGAGACGAAAGTAAAGCGGCCTGACGAGCCGTTGTTCAAGCGTCTTGTCCGCCAGCAGCTCTTTATCCCCGTCGCGGCGCTGGCCCTGCTGGTGATTTTCAACCTGATTGCCGATCCGTCCTTCTTCGCGGTCAGCATCAAAGAGAACAGCCTGGGAAACCCGGTGCTCAGCGGCAACATCATCTCCGTGCTGGACAACGCCTCGGAGCTGGTGATCCTGGCCATCGGCATGACCCTGGTGACCGCCTCCTCCGGCGGACAGGATATTTCGGTGGGCGCTACCATGGCCATCGCCGGAAGCGTGATTCTGCGGATGGTCTGCGGCGGTCAGGTGACTGCCGACGTTATGCAGATGAATCTGCTCCTGGCCGTCCTGATTGGCATCGCGGCGACCATGTGCTTCGGAGCGTTTAACGGCGCGCTGGTGGCCTACTTCAACATCCAGCCCATGGTGGCCACGCTTATTATGTATACCGCAGGCCGCTCCATTGCCGCCTGGATCAACAACAACCAGCTGCCCATCATCAACGACCTTACCTTCAAGTACGCGGGCACCTTCCTTCCCGGCATTCCTGTGCCCACCCCCATTTTCATCACCGCCCTGGTGATTCTGCTGTTCTGGCTGGTGCTGAAATTCACTACCCTGGGAATTTACACCCAATCGGTGGGCATCAACGCCAATTCCTCCCGGCTCAACGGCCTGGACCCCAAGTTCATCAAGCTTCTCACCTATGTGATCCTGGGCGTGTGCGTGGCGCTGGCCGGATTTATCCGGGTCAGCCGCAGCGGCTCCATCAACTACTCCCGTATTGCGGAGAACATCGAGATGGACGCCATTTTGGCGGTGGCTTTGGGCGGCAACGCCCTCTCCGGCGGCAAATTCAACATCTACGGTTCCATCCTGGGCGCGTATGTCATCCAGTTCCTGACTACCACGCTTTACAAGTATGAAGTGCCCTCCACGGCCCTGCCCGCGTATAAGGCGGTGGTGGTCATCCTTCTGGTGGTGCTCAGCGCTCCGGTGGTGCGGAGCAAGATGGCCGGCCTGCGGCTCCAGTCCAAAGCGGACAAAATGACAAAGGAGGCGAAGTGATATGACAACCACTGCAAGCAAGGCGCCCCGCCTCAAAGCCCACCGGGACGTGTCGGACACCAATCTGCTGCTCATCATCACGGTTGTGGTGTTCTTTGCCCTGTACCTGTCTGCCGTCGTTTTCCTGGGAGGCGGCTTCACCAAACCTCAGAATTTCCTCAACATCTTGAATAACAACGCCTCGCTTATTGTCTTAGCCTGCGGCATGAGCATCGTCATGATTACCGGGGGAATCGACATCAGCGTGGGAGCGGTCACCAGCCTGGTGTGCATGGCCGGGGCGGTGAATTTGGAACAGCAGGGCGGCAATATGCTGACCGTTATTCTGATTGGCCTGGGCATCGGCCTGGCCTTCGGCCTGGTCCAGGGATATCTGGTGGCCTATCTGGAAATTCAGCCGTTTATTGTGTCCCTGGCCGGCATGTTCTTTGCCAAGGGCATGACCACGATCGTAAGCAAGGAGCCTGTGCGGGTGACGCACGAGGGCTTTCTGGCGGTGAAGGAGGCCCGTATCATCGTTCCCGGCCTGGGCGCCAACAACAAGCTGGGGCAGTATATCCCCGCTTATGTGGAGACGGGCGTCGTCATCGCCCTGCTGGCCGTGGTGCTTCTTTTCTGCGTTCTGCGCTGGACGAAGCTGGGCCGCAGCTTTTATGCCGTGGGAGGAAACAATCAGAGCGCCAATATGCTGGGCATTAACGTGCACCGCACCAAATTTCTTGCCCATGTGCTGTGCAGCCTTCTGGCGGGCCTGGGCGGCATCCTTTACTTCCTGCACGTGGGGAGCGGAGACGTTGCCAATGGCGCGGGAGACGAAATGAACGCCATTGCCTCCTCGATCATAGGCGGCACCCTGCTCACCGGAGGCGTGGGCAACGTGGCGGGCACCTTCTTCGGTGTGCTGAGCCTGAACACCATCAAGCGGATCGTCTCCTCCCTGGGCTTTGACGAAGCCTGGTGGTCCAACATCACCGTGGCGGCCATGCTGTGCCTGTTCCTGGTGATTCAAAGCATTGTGCTGCTGCGGAAGAACACCAGTAAGCAGTGAGGAGGAGGGAAGATGAAGACTTGTTTAGGCATTGAGCTGGGCTCCACCCGCATCAAGGCCGTGACCGTAGGCGGCGGTTTTCAGCCCGTGTCCTCCGGAGATTACACCTGGGCCTCCCGCTATGAAAACGGCGTTTGGACCTATCCGCTGGAGGAGGTCTGGACCGGACTGAAGGAGGCCCTTTCCAAGGTGGAGGGCCGGGAGCACGTGGCGGCCATGGGCGTTTCCGCCATGATGCACGGGTATCTGGCCTTTGATAAGGGCTGGAAACTGCTGACCCCCTTCCGCACCTGGCAGAACACGATTACCGGCCAGGCGGCGGCGGAGCTGACGGAGCTCTTCGGCTTCAACATTCCCCAGCGCTGGAGCATCGCCCACCTCTATCAGGCGGTGCTGAACGGCGAAGAGCATGTTTCCCGGATTGCCCATATCACAACCCTGGCGGGTTATGTTCACTACATGCTCACCGGAGTCAACGCCGTGGGCGTGGGGGAGGCCTCCGGCATGTTCCCCATCGACAGCGCCGCCCTGGACTACGACGCGGCCATGCTGGAGAAATTTAACGCGCTGTCCAAGGTGAAGGACCTTCCCTGGAAGCTCCGGGACCTGCTTCCCAAGGTCTTGACGGCCGGAGAACCTGCCGGATCCCTTACGGAGTCCGGCGCGGCGGCGCTGGATGGACTGCTTTCCCCCGGGATTCCTTTTGCGCCCCCCGAGGGAGACGCGGGCACCGGCATGACCGCCACTAACGCCGTGGCCCCCCGGACGGGAAACGTCTCCGCCGGGACCTCCATCTTCTCCATGGTAGTGCTGGAAAAGCCCTTGCAGAAGGTCTATGAGGAGATCGACCTGGTGACCACCCCCGCCGGGGCCCCTGTCGCCATGGTCCACTGCAACAACTGCACGGGCGACACCAACGCCTGGGTAAATATTCTGGGGGAGACGGCCCGCCTGTTCGGCGCAAATCCCGCCCCCGGCGAGCTTTATACCCGGCTCTATGAAAAAAGCCTGGAAGGGGATGCGGACTGCGGCGGCGTGCTGGCGTGCAACTATCTGGCCGGGGAGGGCGTTACCCACATGGACGCGGGCCGTCCCCTGATTGTCCGCACTCCGGAGACGAACTTTACGCTGGCGAATTTTTTCAAGGCGCAGCTCTACGCTACAATGTCCACACTGAAAATCGGTATGGACATCCTGGCAGAGGAGGGGGTGGCCATTGATTCCCTGACAGGTCACGGCGGGCTCTTTAAAACCCCGGTGGTGGGGCAGAGCTATCTGGCCGCCGCCTGCGGCGCTCCCGTCACCTGCATGGAAACCGCCGGAGAGGGCGGCCCCTACGGCATGGCCCTGCTTGCCGCATACATGCTGCAAAGAGCGGAAGGGGAGCGGCTGGAGGACTTTCTGAGCCGCCGGGTGTTTGCCGGAACTGCCGGAACCACCGTTCAGCCGGACGCCGTCCTGGCCGAGGGCTTCAATACATACATCCAGCGGTACAAGGCTCTGCTTGCAGTGGAGCGGGCCGCTGTGGAACATCTGTAAGGAGGAAATTCCATGAAACAGTATCAGTTCTGGTTTGTTGTGGGCAGCCAATTCCTTTACGGCCCCGAGGTGTTGGACACCGTCGCCGCCCGGGCCGCCGAAATGGCGGAGAAGCTCAGCGCCGTCCTGCCCTATCCTCTGGTTTACAAGGTCACCGCCAAGACCAACCGGGAAATCGCCCAGGTCTGCAAAGAGGCCAACTACGACGATTCCTGCGCCGGAATCATCACCTGGTGCCACACCTTCAGCCCCAGCAAAATGTGGATCAACGGTCTTCAGGACCTCCAGAAGCCCTGGTGCCATTTTGCCACCCAGTACAACCGGGAGATTCCCAACGAGGAAATTGACATGGACTTCATGAACCTGAACCAGGCCGCCCATGGCGACCGGGAACACGGCTTCATCGGGGCCCGCCTGAGAAAGCCCCGGAAGGTCATTGCCGGATTCTGGCAGGACGGGGAGGTCCAGGCCCGCATCGGCAGGTGGATGAAAGCCGCTGTGGGCGCGGCGGTTTCCAAGTCCATGAAGGTCATGCGCTTTGGCGACAACATGCGGGAAGTGGCCGTCACCGAGGGCGACAAGGTGGAAGTCCAGGCCAAGCTGGGCTGGCAGGTGAACACCTGGGCCGTGGGCGACCTGGTAAAGGTGATGAACGAGGTTGCCGAAGCGGAGATTGACGCGCTGATGGAGACCTACCGGGAAAGCTATGACTTCGCCACGGAGGATATGGAAACGGTCCGCTACCAGGCCCGGGAAGAAATCGCCATGAAGAAGATGCTGGACGCGGAAGGGTGCCTTGCCTTCTCCAATACCTTCCAGGACCTGTGGGGCATGAAGCAGCTTCCCGGCCTTGCCTCCCAGCATCTGATGGCCCAGGGCTACGGCTATGGCGGCGAGGGAGACTGGAAGGTCTCCGCCATGACCGCCATCCTGAAGGCCATGGGCGAGGGCGGAAACGGGGCCTCCGCGTTTATGGAGGACTATACATATCATCTGGTGAAGGGCCAGGAGTACAGCCTGGGCGCCCATATGCTGGAGGTCTGCCCTTCGGTGGCGGCGGACCGGCCCAGGATTGAGGTGCACCCCCTGGGCATCGGGGGCCGGGAGGACCCCGCCCGGCTGGTTTTCGAGGGCAAAGAGGGCGACGCCATTGTGGTCAGCCTGATTGACATGGGAGGACGGCTCCGCCTTATCTGCCAGGATATCCACTGCGTGAAGCCCATTCTGCCCATGCCCAACCTGCCTGTGGCCCGGGTCATGTGGCAGGCGGAGCCCAGCCTGACCACCGGGGTGGAGTGCTGGATCACCGCCGGAGGAGCCCACCACACCGTCTTGAGCTACGACGTGACGGCGGAGCAGATGAAGGACTGGGCCAATATGATGGACATCGAGTTTGTCCATATCACGAAAGATACCACCGTGGAGAGCCTGGAACACGATCTGTTCCTCTCGGACCTGGCCTGGAAATTGAAATAAGGACTTTATCGCGCTATGGGGCTGGTTCCGTACAGAAGACTCTGCGGCGGCAACCGGCCCCGGCGCATGGATGAAGGAGATTACCTATGCTTGAAGAACTGAAACGGCAGGTCTGCGAAGCAAACCTGCTGCTGCCGAAATACGGCATGGTTACTTTCACCTGGGGCAACGTTTCCGGCATTGACCGGGAACAGGGCTTGATGGTGATCAAACCCTCCGGCGTGGAGTATGATGACATGAAGCCGGAGGACATGGTGGTGGTAAGCCTGGAGACCGGGGCGCGGGTAGAGGGCCGCTACAAGCCCTCCAGCGATACGGATACCCATCTGGCGCTGTATAAGGCATTTCCGGCGCTGGGCGGCATCGTCCATACCCACAGCCGCTGGGCCACATCCTTTGCCCAGGCGGGGAAGGGCGTCCCGGCCCAGGGAACCACCCAGGGGGATTATTTTTACGGCGAGGTTCCCTGTACCCGGAAAATGACGCCGGAAGAAATTGCCGGAAGCTATGAGCTGGAGACAGGGAATGTCATCATTGAGACCTTCCGGGAGCGAAAGCTGGACCCGGCCCAAATTCCGGCGGTGCTGGTACACAGCCACGGGCCCTTTGCCTGGGGCACGGACCCCTTCAACGCCGTCCACAACGCCGTGGTTCTGGAGGAGTGCGCGTTTATGGACTTCCACGCCATGGCATTGACCCCGGGCCTTGGAGCCATGCAGCAGGAGCTGCTGGATAAGCACTACCTCCGCAAGCACGGCCCCGGCGCCTACTACGGGCAGAGCTGACAGGGGATAGGGCGTAAGTACGGGGCGGATGCCTTGGGGCCCGTTGCGCCAAGGGATAGAAAGAACCACCAGCTTTGCTGGTGGTTCTTTCTATCCCTTGGCTTTGGAGGAGCTTCTTTCTGAAATTCCTTTCAAAGGAGCAGCCGCTTATTGTACAATCAAGGTTTTTCCGTCCATCTCCGGCGGGCAGGCCAGTCCCATCACGTCCAGCATGGTAGGCGCGATATCCGCCAGCCGTCCGTCGGCCCGCAGCTCGCTTCCTGCGCCGCAGAGGATAAACGGCACAGGATTGGTGGTGTGGGCAGTCATGGGACTTCCGTCAGGCTCCACCATCTGCTCGGCGTTTCCGTGGTCGGCGGTAATCATGGCGATGCCGCCCATTTTTAAGGTGGCGTCCACTACCTTACCCACGCAGGCATCCACGGTTTCCACGGCCTTCACGGCGGCGTCAAACACGCCGGTGTGGCCCACCATGTCGCAGTTGGCAAAGTTCAAAATAATTACATCGTAATTCCCGGACTCAATGCGCTCCACACATTTCTCGCAGACTTCCGGGGCGCTCATCTCCGGCTGGAGGTCGTAAGTGGCCACCTTGGGGGAGGGGACCAGCACCCGGTCCTCTCCGGGGAAGACGGTTTCGCTTCCACCGTTAAAGAAGAAGGTGACGTGGGCGTATTTTTCCGTTTCGGCAATGCGGAGCTGGGTCATGCCCATTTTGCTGAGATACTCGCCAAGCCCGTTGTTCACCAGTACCCGGGGGAAAGCCACTTCCACGTTAGGCATGGAGGCGTCGTATTCCGTGTTGCAAACGAAGGTCAGGGGGAAAAACTGCCGGGTAAAGCCGTCGAACTCCGGGTCCACCAGAGTCCGGGTGATTTCCCGGGCCCGGTCAGGACGGAAGTTGAAGAAAATGACGCTGTCGTTGTCGGAAATGGACCCTTCGGCGTCGCAGACCACGGGCTCCACAAACTCGTCGGTAACGCCCTTTTCATAGGATTTCTTCACCGCGTCCACAGGGTCCGGGTTGGTGATGGGGCTCTCGCCGTAGACCATGGCGTCGTAAGCCTGCTCTACCCGGTCCCAGCGCTTGTCCCGGTCCATGGCGTAGTAACGGCCCATAACGGTGGCAATTTCGCCGACCCCCAGCTCTTCACACTTGGCGACGGTCTGGGCCACAAAGCCCGCGCCAGAGGTGGGGGACACATCCCGTCCATCCAGAAAGGCGTGAATATAGACCCGGGTAAGTCCCTTGTCCTTGGCCATTTTCAGCAGGGCAAAGAGATGAGTCAGGTGGGAATGAACGCCTCCGTCGGACAAAAGGCCGAACAGGTGCAGGGCGGAACCCTTCTCCAGACAGGCGTCCATCGCGTGGAGGTAGGTAGGATTCCGGAAAAAGCTGCCGTCTTCAATGGCCCGGGTGATGCGGGGCAGGTCCTGAAAGACCACCCGGCCGCCGCCGATGTTGGTGTGGCCCACCTCGCTGTTGCCCATCTGCCCGTCGGGAAGGCCCACGTCCAGCCCGGAGGCGGAGAGCGTGGTGTGGGCAAAGTCCCGGAAAAACCCGTCCAGACGGGGGGTTCTGGCAGTTTTGACGGCGTTTCCCGTCTCTCCGCCTCCGGTACCGAAGCCATCCATAATAATCAAAGTAGTGGGTGTTTTGTTCATGAAATGCTCCTCCTCAGGGGAGAAAATTGAAATCATTTTGGGCACGGCATGCGCGTGCCCAAAATACCAATACCTCTACCTCAGCCGCCTGGGGTGGTGGGGGAGGTCGAGGGGGAGCTTGCTCCCCCTCGAAGATGTGTTATTCCTGGTTCGCCGCGTTGATGATCTCGACGAACTGGTCGGGCTTCAGAGCGGCGCCGCCGATAAGGCCGCCGTCAATGTCGGGCTGGGCCAGCAGCTCGGCGGCGTTCTTGGCGTTCATGGACCCGCCGTACTGGATGGTGACGCTCCGGGCCACCCGGGCGCCGTACAGGGAACGGATGGTGGCGCGGATGTTGGAGCAGACCTCGCCGGCCTGCTCGGCGGTGGCGGTCTTTCCGGTGCCGATGGCCCAGATGGGCTCATAGGCGATGATGCAGCGGCGCAGTTTGTCGGCCGGCACGCCGTAGAGGGCGCTCTTTACCTGAAGGGCAATCCACTCGTTGGTGATGCCGGTTTCCCGCTGCTCCAGGCTTTCGCCCACGCAGATAATGGGGCTCATTCCGGCGTTCAAAACGGCGTGGACCTTCTTGTTCACGGTCTGGTCGGTTTCACCGAAGTACTGGCGGCGTTCGCTGTGTCCGATGATGACGTACTTGACCGCCAGGTCCTTCAGCATGTCGGCGGATACCTCGCCGGTGTAAGCGCCCTTCTCCTCGAAGTAGACGTTCTCGGCGCCCACGGAGATGCGGAGGTCCTTGAAAGCCTTGGCGGCGGTGGAAATGTTGCAGGCGGGGACGCAGATCAAGGTCTCGCACCACTTGGCGCGGGGCATGATCTTGCGGATGTCCTCGGCGAACTTCTTGGTCTCGGTGGCGGTCATGTTCATCTTCCAGTTTCCGGCGATGACGGTTTTGCGGTATCTGCGGTTCATGACAATCAAAACTCCTTTATATTTATGTTTTCGTGACGGCGGGGAAAGGCCCGCTGGAAAGCAAAAAGCAATCATCTAATTTATAGCGGAACTGCGGGAAAATGTCAAGGGCGCAGGGGACTTTTCCTGAACTTTTCGCAGGGAAAGCGGCTTCCCCACACTCCCCGAATCACCATTGTTCCCGTGTTGCAGGAAAATCATGGCGCGGCGGCGTCAGCGCCTTGCCGGAGCGTTTCCCTTCTTTAAGCGTCCAGCAGGCACGCCACGCCCGGTAGCTCCTTGCCCTCGAGGAACTCCAGGGAAGCGCCGCCGCCGGTGGAGATGTGGCTCATCTTGTCGGCGTAGCCCAGCTGTTCCACAGCGGCCGCGCTGTCGCCGCCGCCGATGATGGTAATGGCGGAGGTCTTGCTGAGGGCGTCCGCCACGGCCTCGGTGCCCTTGGCGAAGGCAGGGAACTCAAACACGCCCATGGGGCCGTTCCAGATGACGGTGCCCGCGCCGGACACGGCTTCGCAGTACAGCTTTACGGTTTCGGGGCCGATGTCCAGGCCCTCCCAGCCGTCGGGAATCTCGCCGGCCTTCACCAGCTTCATCTGCGCGTCGGGGGCGAACTTGTCCCCGCAGACGGTATCCACAGGCAGGAGGAACTTCACGCCCTTGGCCTCGGCCTTGGCGATCATCTCCTTGGAGTAGTCCAGCCAGTCGGCCTCCAGCAGGCTGCTGCCCACTTTGCCGCCCTGGGCGGCGGAGAAGGTGTAGGACATGCCGCCGCCGATAATAATGGTGTCGGCGATTTCCAGCAGGTTGTTGATCACGCCGATCTTGGAGGAGACCTTGGCCCCGCCCAGGATGGCCACCAGGGGGCGCTTGGGGCTGGCGATGGCGCCGCCCAGGAAATCCAGCTCCTTTTGAATCAGAAAGCCGGAAACGGCGGGCAGATAATCGGCCACGCCGGCGGTGGAGGCGTGGGCCCGGTGCACCGCGCCGAAGGCGTCGGACACGTAAACCTCCGCCATGGAGGCCATGGCCTTGGCTAGCTCCGGGTCGTTCTTGGTCTCGCCCTTTTCAAAACGGGTGTTCTCCAGCAGCATAATCTCGCCGGGCTTCAGGGCGGCGGCCTTGGCCTTGGCGTCCCCGCCCACCACGTCGGCGGCCATGATGACGTCTTTGCCCAGCAGCTCGCCCAGGCGCTTGGCCACGGGAGCCAGGCTCAGCTTCGCCAGGGACTTCTCCCACTTGTCCTCGGTGAGGGAAGCGGGGTCCTTGCCCTTTTCCGTCTGCTTCTTCACCCACTTATCAAAGCTGGCCTCGGGCTTGCCCAGGTGGGAACAGGCGATGACGGCGGCGTTGTGTTCCAGCAGGTACTGAATGGTGGGCAGGGCGGCTACGATGCGCTTGTCGCTGGTGATAGCGCCAGTCTCCTTGTCCTGGGGGACGTTGAAATCGCAGCGCAGCAGCACTTTTTTGCCGGATACCTCTATGTCTTTGACGGTCTTTTTGCTGTAATTCATCTCAGGACTCCTCCTAAAAAGAACTTATTTTTCGGCGCAAACGCCGGTTGAAACATGGTCAAGGGCCATTTCCCCCGTTCCCAGCAGGCCGGGAAAGCCGTTTTGCCGCAGGGCCTCGTAGGCGAAGACGGCCACGGCGTTGCTGAGGTTCAGGCTTCTGGCTTCGCCAATCATGGGCAGGCGGACGCAGCGGTCCCAAAAGCGCTCCCGGAATTCCCGGGGCAGCCCGGCGGTCTCCTTACCGAAGAAAAGCCAGCTGTCCGGTGTGAACCTGGCCTCCACGTAGGGCCGGGGGGCCTTGGTGGTGGCAAGCCAAAGGTCCTGGGCGGCCTCCGGATGGCAGCGGAACAGGTCCTCCAGGTTTTCATAGTCGGTGACCTCCACCAGGTGCCAGTAGTCCAGTCCGCAGCGCTTCATGTTCCGCCGGACGGCGTCCTGGGAGATGTCGAAGCCCAAGGGGCGGACCAGGTGGAGGCTGGCCCCGGTGACGGCGCAGGTGCGGGAGATGTTTCCGCAGTTCTGGGGAATCTCCGGTTCCACCAGCACGACGTGCAGCATAGGGCGGACCTCACTTTCTTGAAGAATAGTGTTATTGTAATCCATTACGTGAACAAATTCAACTGTATTCTTTGAAAAAATTACATTTTTGAGGAAAACATACCATGGGGAAAATGCAAATTCTGCGAAACGCCGAAAAACCCGGCGGGAATGGGGGGCTTTTGCGCCTTTTTCCGTAGGCTATGACAAAAAAGAACAAGAATTGAAAAAAGATTTGGAAAAAATTATAGAGACAAATTCTGCGGAACCACTGGATTTTCCCTGAATATTTGATATAATGGATTTATCTTTAGTAAAAATGTGCAAAGGAGGGGAAGCCCATGAGCAGTATGCGGCAGGCTGTGCTGTTTTTTGAGGAGGATTCCGCCGTCCCGGCGGGTTCAAAGCCGCTGATGCTGGAGACCGTGCTGTCCCGTCCCATTTTGACATGGGTATGCGAACGATTGCGGGCCGACGGCGTCCGGCGGCTTTTCGCTGTCTGCGGCCCCCGCTTCTCGGAGGAGGTTCGAGGACTCCTGCCCCCGGAGGCCGCCGTTTCCGAGCAGTGGACGGACCTGGAGGCCTTTTTGGACACGGAGGAGCCGGTGCTGGTGCTTCCCAGAGCCGCGTTTCCCATGGAGGAGGCCGGGCCGGGCTTTGCCTACGCCGCTCCGGGCCGGGAGCTGCGGGAGACCTGGCGGGTGAAAATGACCAACAGCGTCCAGGGAGCGGAGCTGGTTTCCGGCTGGCTGCCGGTCTACGGGCCGGACACCGTGGCGGAGCTGGAGGAGCTGGCGCGGCGGAAAGAGCCGGAAAACAAGTGAATATGTCCAATAGTGCGGTTGGACAAAAAATAAAATGGCCGGGGCCCGGTCATGGAAAGAGAGCGTTTTGGATATGATTTCACACGGGAAAGATATCAAGGTGTTTTCCGGCAACGCGAACCTGAAG
>CAJUBX010000020.1 GCA_910585165.1 uncultured Oscillibacter sp.
GATACTCTCATTCAGTTCATGCACTTGCTTACTAATGGTCAAAGCACCTCCATCCATAAAATCACAAAACGCGGACGCCACAAGGCATCCGCGCGGCAACGAACCGCCGGGAACGGCAGTTTCGAGGACTCGTTTTAAACCTCTTTGCGCGGGCGCTGGAGGTGAGGCGGATGCAGCCGGCCTTCTTTGTTTTGCCAAATTAGTATATCAGTCCCGCGGTTCTTTGTCAACAAAGATTTTTTCTTTTTTGAATAATTTCAAAGTCCGCCGTCAAGAATAATCCCTGAACTCACTGGAGGGTGTCTTCCGGCCGCCGGGGCGGCGGCATGTCCGGGCGGCCGGAAGATACCCTCTGGAGCCGAAAGGAGGTGTTCTCAATGGAGAACCGCAACAACCAGAACGAGCGCGAGCAGAATCAGCAGAACAGCCAGAAGGAGCAGCGCCAGAACCAGAAGGAAAACCGCAAGTAAGCTCCTCTTTTCCAAAACGGGAGGCAGGCCCAGGGCCTGCCTCCCGTTTTTTATGCCTCCCCCTCCGGCGGAAGGCCCACCTCCGGCATCAGCTCCCGGTCCACGATGCGGAGCATCCCCTCCAGCTTCCGGCATTCCTCCGGGGTGAAGCGGGCCTTCACCCGGTCCATCACCGTGTCGATATAGTCTTTGGAGATGTTGTAGTAGTCGACATACTTCTGGGTAGGCACCAAATGGTATTCCCTCCGGTCGCTGGCGGACTGGACCTTGCGGAGATAGCCCTTTTTCACCAGGCTGTTCACCTTATAGGCGGCGTTGGGCGGCGAGATGCGCATAAAGCCCGCGAACTCGTTGACGGTGGGACTGCCCAGGGCCTGGATGGACTCCATGCAGAAGGTCTCCACCGTGGTCAGGCTGGCCTCCCGGTCCTGGAAGCGCCGGAAAATCTCCTGGTAAAAGTGCAGCTTGAATTTTGAGTACACGTTGTTGAACGCCTGCTCCAGCATCGTCCATCCTCCTTCCGGGGCGGTCTTTCCACATGCATTATACCCTCTGCGGCGGGAAAATGCAACGCCGCCTTTACCCAATGGCAAAGGTCAGCTCCGCCGTGACGGCGATCTGGCCGTCCACCCTGGCGGTGCACTCCCCCACGCCCACGGGGCCCTTCTGTTTGGTCAGGCGGCACTCCAGCTCCACCACGTCCCCGGGAACCACCTGGCGGCGGAACCGGGCGTCCTTCACCCGGCCCAAAAAGGCCAGCTTTCCCCGATTCTCCGGCAGGGCCAGCACCGCCACGCCCCCCACCTGGGCCAGGGCCTCAATGAGAAGCACGCCGGGCATCACATGCTTTTGGGGAAAATGGCCCTGGAAAAAGGGCTCGTTGACGGTGACGCACTTCACGCCCCGGGCCCACTGCCCCGGCTCCCCGTCCACGATTTTGTCCACCAGCGCGAAGGGATAGCGGTGGGGCAGGATTTCCGCGATCTGGTTGGAATCGTACTGCATTCCCATCGTCAAGCCTCCCACTTTTTAAACAGCAGACAGCCGTTATGCCCGCCGAAGCCCAGAGAGTTGGAGAGGGCGCAGCGAATATCCGCCTCCCGGCCCCGGCCCGGCACCACGTCCAGGTCGCACGCCGGGTCCGGAACCCGGTAGTTAATGGTGGCGGGGAGAAAGCCGTCCCGCAGCGCCAGGGCGGTGAAAATAGCCTCCACGGCCCCCGCCGCCCCCAGCATGTGGCCCGTCATGGACTTGGTGGAGCTCACCGCCAGCTTATAGGCGTGATCCCCGAAAACCGTCTTAATGGCGGCGGTCTCTCCCGCGTCGTTCAGGTGGGTGGAGGTGCCGTGGGCGTTGATGTAGTCCACGTCCTCCGGTTCCGCCCCGCCGTCGCGGAGGGCCATGGCCATGGCCTCCGCCCCGCCGCTGCCGTCGGGCCGGGGGGCGGTCATGTGGTAGGCGTCGCAGGTGGCGCCGTAGCCGGCAGCCTCGGCGTAAATTTTAGCCCCCCGGGCCAGGGCGTGGTTCAGCTCCTCCAGCAGGAGAATCCCCCCGCCCTCACCCATGACGAAGCCGCTGCGCTCCGCGTCGAAGGGGATGGAAGCCCGGCTGGGGTCCGCGCTTTGGGACAGGGCCTTCATGGAGGTGAAGCCCCCCACGGCCAGGGGGGTCAGCGCCGCCTCCGCCCCGCCGCAGAGCATGGCCTCGGCGTAGCCGTCCCGGATATAGCGGAACGCGTCTCCCACGGCGTTGGTCCCGCCTGCGCAGGCGGTGACGGGGCAGGAACACATCCCCCGGAAGCCCGCGTCGATGGCCACCCGCCCGGCGGCCATGTTGCAGATGCCGGTGGGAATAAAGAAGGGCGACACCCGGTCCCAGCCCCGGGCCAGACCCCGGTCATGCTCCTCCTCCGTGATGCCGATGCCGCCGATGCCGCTGGAGACCATCACGCCGCAGCGCCCGGGGTCGGCCTTTTCGATTTGGAAGCCGCTGTCCGCCAGAGCCTCCCGGGCGGCGGCCAGGGCAAACTGGGTAAAGCGGCCCATGCGCTTTGCCTCCGGCTTTCCAAAAAGCGCCTCCGGGTCGAAGCCCTTGACCTCGGCGGCAAGCTGCACCTTCATCCCGGCGGGATCGTAGGCGGTGATGGGCCCCACGCCGCAAACGCCCTCCCGGACGGCCCGCCAGCTCTCCCCGGCGGTGAGGCCCAGGGGCGTAACGGCCCCCAGGCCGGTAATGACGACTCTGCGCCGTTCCATAGTCAAACCTCTTTTCATACTTATACCGCCATGCCGCCGTCCACCGCCAGAACCTGGCCGGTGATATAGGCCGCCTCGCCGCTGGCCAGGAAGGCCACGGCCCGCGCCACGTCCTCCGGCGCGCCCAGGCGGTTCATGGGAATGCTCCCCTGGATGGCGGCCCGGGCGGACTCGGACAGGGCGGCGGTCATGTCCGTCTCAATAAAGCCCGGGGCCACGGCGTTGACCGTCACTCCCCGGGAGGCCAGCTCCTTGGCCAGGGATTTTGTCATGCCGATGATTCCCGCCTTGCTGGCGGCGTAGTTCACCTGCCCGGCGTTGCCCCGGAGGCCCACCACGCTGCTCAGGTTCACAATGCGGCCGCAGCGCTGCTTCAGCATCAGCCTGGAGACCGCCTTCATGCAGAGGAAAGCCCCCTTTAAATTGGCGGCGGTTACCGCGTCGAAATCCGCCTCGCTCATGCGCAGGATCAGATTGTCCCGTGTGATTCCGGCGTTGTTCACCAGAATGTCGATTCTCCCGAACGCCTCCAACACGGCTTTGACCAGCCTGTCCACCTGAGCGGCCTCCGCCACGTCGCAGCGGACCGCCAGGGCCTTGGCCCCCAGGTCCTCCACGGCCCGGACGGTCTCCAGGGCCGCCGCCTCGTTTCCGGCGTAGCAAAGCGCCACCCCGGCCCCGCCCTTGGCAAGCTCCAGGCACACCGCCCTGCCGATGCCCCGGCTTCCCCCGGTGACCAGGGCGGTTTTTCCTGTAAAGTCCATCATCCGTTCTCCTTTATCATCCGCTCCAGGGCCTCCACGTCCGCCGCCGTCTCCACGGCGTGGACCGGGAAGCCGGGAACCGTTTTCTTCACAAAGCCGCTGAGGGCCCTGCCCGGGCCGATTTCCACCAAGGCGTCCAGCCCTAGTTCCGCCATGCGGCGGATGGAATCCTCCATGTAAACGCTGCTCTGGACCTGCCGGACCAGCAGGGTGGGAATGAAGTCCTCCGGCCCCCTCTCCCGGCCCAGGCAGTTAAAGAGGACGGGAATGTCCGGCTCGCCGAAGGCAACGCCTTCAAAATACGCCCGCAGCGCCTCCCCGGCGGGGGCCATCAGCGGCGTATGGAAGGGCCCGCTGACCTTCAGGGGCAGGCAGCGCTTCGCCCCCTTCTCCCTGGCCAGGGCGGCGGCCTTCTCCACCGCCGCCTTGTCCCCGCCGAGAACCAGCTGACCGGGGCAGTTGTAATTGGCAATCACCGCAACGCCCGCATCCGCCGCCGCCTCACAGGCGGCTTTCAAGGGCTCCTCGTCCAGGCCCAGGACGGCAATCATGGCGCTGTCATGGCCCCGGGCGGCCTCCTCCATGGCCCTGCCCCGGAACGCCGCTAGGTGCACCGCCGTCCCCGCGTCGAAGACCCCGGCGGCGTGAAGGGCGGAGTACTCTCCCAAAGAGAGGCCCGCCGCCGCCGAGGGGACGATCCCCTTTTCCCGCAGCACCGCCGTCATTCCGGCGGCAAAGGCCACCATGCAGGGCTGGGTATAGCGGGTCTGACTGAGGACCCCCTCCGGGTCCTCAAAGCAGGTCCGCTTCAAATCAAACTCCATCTCCGCCTGGGCGGCGTCAAAAACCGCCCGGAAGGCGGGATACGCCTCGTACAGGTCCGCCCCCATGCCGGGATGCTGGCTGCCCTGGCCGGCGTATAGGAAACCAAGCTTCATTGCGCGGCCCTCCATTCGTTCATAATCTGATCCATCTGCTCTTTCACCGTGGAAAGCCGGTTGACCTCCCCGGCGCCCGCCCCGCAGAAAAAGAGGCCGTTTTCCCAGTCCCCCTCCACGGCGGCGATCAGCGCCCCGGAAATGCAGTAGGGGGCGGTCTTGCTGTTACAGGCGGCGAGGCAGCGGCCGCAACGGGTAATCTTCGGCTGCATCCCCGCCTCCACACGGCGGACCAGCGGGCTGTTCAGGGCCCGGCCCGGCATGCCCACGGGGCTTTGGACGATGGTGACGTCCTCCGGCCCCGCGTCCAGCAGCGCCTGCTTATAGGCGGGAGAGGCGTCGCATTCCTTCGTCGCGATGAAGCGGGTGGCAAACTGGGCTCCCGCCGCGCCCTCCTCCATATAGCGCCGCAGCTCCGCCCCGTTTTTCACGCCTCCGGCCACGAAGACCGGAACGTCCCGCCCGTACTTCTCCCGGAAAGGAGTCAGGGACTCCAGCACCTCCGCCAGCAGGGCGGAGAGGGGCCGGGGCCTTCCCGCCTGGGCCTCCCGGGCCTCCTCGTAAGAAAAGCCCAGGTGCCCTCCGGCCAGGGGCCCCTCCAGCACCACAAAGTCCGGGATACGCCGGTAGCGCCGGTCCCACAGCTTGCAGATCAAGGCGGCGGAGCGGCCTCCGCTGACCACCGGGGCCAGGGCCGCGCCGCTGTTCCCCGCCTCCTCCGCCAGGGCGGGCAGGTCCTTGGGCAGCCCCGCGCCGCACACCACCGCGTCCGCCCCCGCCCGGAGGGCGGCACGCACGCTGTCGGCATATTGGGCGGCGGCCACCATGACGTTCACGGCGATGAGGCCCGCGCCTCTGGCGGCCTCCCTGGCCTTTTCAATCTGCCGGGCCAGGGCCCGGAGGTTGGCCTCCCGGGCGTTGCTCCGAAAATCCGGCTCCCGGAAGCCGCAGCAAGCGGCGGACAGGGTTCCCATACCTCCGCAGGCGGCTACGGCTCCCGCCAGGCGCTCCAGGCTCACGCCGATGCCCATGCCCCCCTGGACAATGGGCAGGGGCAGGGTCTTCCCCCGGATGCTCACCGCCATTCCCGGTTCACCTGTTCCAAAACGGCCTTTCCGCCATTGTACAGCTCCTCAAATATCTGCCGGAGGGGCCGGATTTCATGCACCAGGCCCGCCGCCTGGCCCATCATGACGCTGCCCCGCTCCACGTCCCCTTCCAGCACCGCCCGGCGCAATCCCCCGATGGTGACGGCCTCCAGCTCCTCCAGCGTGGCGTTCCGCTTCTCCAGAGCCAGGTATTCCCGGGCCATCTTGTTTTTCAAAACCCGCACCGGCCCGCCGATGGAGCGGCCCGTAACGGTGGTGTCGCTGTCCTTGGCCTTCAGAACCGCCTGCTTATAGTTCTCATGGATGGGGCACTCCTCGCTTGCAAGCAGACAGGTGCCCACCTGCACGCCGCTGGCCCCCAGGGCCAGGGCCGCCGCCATCTGCCGCCCTCCGGCAATGCCGCCGGCGGCGATGACGGGCACGTCCACCGCGTCGATGACCTGGGGCACCAGGGCCATGGTGGTCATCTCCCCCACATGGCCCCCGGACTCCATGCCCTCGGCCACAAACGCATCTACGCCGTAGCGGCTCAGGCGCCTGGCGAGCACCGCCGCCGCCACCACGGGAATCACCTTGATTCCCGCCTCCTTCCAGGCGGGGATATACTGCCCCGGATTTCCCGCCCCGGTGGTGACCACCTCCACGCCCTCGTCCAGAATCACCTGGGCGATGTCGGCGGCCCAGGGGCTCATCAGCATCAGGTTCACGCCGAAGGGTTTTTCCGTCAGCTCCCGGGCCCGGCGGATTTCACTGCGCACCCGGTCCGCGTCCCAGGCCCCGGTGGCAATCATACCCAGGGCCCCGGCGTTGGAGCAGGCGGCGGCAAACTCGCCGGTGGCGATGTTGGCCATGCCGCCTTGAATAATGGGGAACTCGGTCCCCAGGATTTCATTCAGCTTCTTCATGCGTCTCTCCTCATGCAAATTCAATCAAACATCCGCCCCAGGTCAGGCCGCCGCCGAAGCCCACGGCCAGGATGCGGCTGCCGGGGACGATTTTCCCCTGCTGGCGCAGCTCGCTCAAAACCAGGGGGATGCTGGCGGCGGAGGTATTGCCGTACTCGGCGATATTCTTATAGTACTTCTCCGGCGGGATACGGTACTTCCGCACCGCCAGGTCGATGATCCGGGCGTTGGCCTGGTGGAAGACGAAGAAGTCCACGTCCTCCGCAGTCCGGCCCGTCTTTTTCAGCACCTGGTCCACGCACCAGGGCACCGCCTCCACGGCGAACTTAAAGACCTTGGTGCCCTCCATAGTAATGAGGCCGGGCTCCCCCGGCCCCGGGCCGGGGAGGCGGAGCAGTTCTCCGTTCCCGTGACAGCCCATGACGGCGGAGATGGAGGGCCAGCCCTCCCGGCATTCCACCACGGCGGCCCCGGCCCCGTCCCCGAAGAGGATGCAGGTCCCCCGGTCGCTCCAGTCGATGCAGCGGCTCAGGTTTTCCGCCCCCACCACCAATCCGTATTTTTGGGGGGAGGCGTTCAGCAGGCACTCCATGGTATGGAGGGCAAACAAAAACCCGCTGCAGGCCGCCCCCAGGTCAAAGCAGGGGATATCCGTCCGCAGGCCCAAATCCCGCTGAAGGGCGCAGGCGGCGGAGGGAACCATTGTCTCCGGAGTCACGGTGGCCACGATGCAGGCCCCAATCTCCTCCGGCCGGACCCCCGCGTCCGCCAGGGCCCGGCGGGCCGCTTCGGCGGTGATGGCGGAAAAGGTCTCCTCCCCGGAGCAGTGACGCCGGTTTTGGATGCCAGTGCGGGACACGATCCACTCGTCCGTGGTCTCCACAATCTTCTCCAAATCCCGGTTGGACACCACTTTCCCGGGCACGCCCCGGCCCGTCCCCCGAATTTTGATTCCGTTCATGCTTCCTCCCCCGCGCCCATTTTTCTGAATTTCTGCCGCCGCTTTTCCGCAAGGCTCCCTCCGCTCTCCTTTAAAAGCGCCGCCAGATGGCGGCTCAGGCAGCGGTCCAGCTCCCGGAAGGTCCGCTCCGGGGCCAGGTGGGCCCCGCCCTCCGGCTCCGGGACGATATCGTCCGCCACACCCAGGGCCAGCAGGTCCGGGGCGGTGAGCCTCATCAGCTCACAGGCCTCCTCGTGCCGCCCCGCGTCCCGCCAGAGGATGGAGGCGAAGCCCTCCGGGGAGAGGATCGCGTAGACGGCGTTTTCCAGCATCAGCACCCGGTCGGCCACCGCCAGGGCCAAGGCCCCGCCGCTGTTTCCCTCTCCGGTGACGACGGCAATGACCGGAACCGTCAGGCGGCTCATCTCCATCAGGTTCCGGGCGATGGCCTCCCCCTGCCCCCGGGCCTCCGCCTCCAGGCCGGGATAGGCCCCGGAGGTGTCGATGAAGGTGAACACCGGGCGGCGGAACTTCTCCGCCTGCTTCATGAGGCGCAGGGCCTTCCGGTAGCCCTCCGGCCCCGGCATGCCGAAGTTGCAGCGGATGCTCTCCTCCGCCGTCCTGCCCTTCCGGGTGCCGATGACCGTGACGGGCCGCCCGTGGTAGAGGGCGACGCCGCCCAGGATGGCCGGGTCCTCCCGGCAGAGGCGGTCCCCCTTCTGCTCGAAAAAGTCCGTAAAAAGGGCGCCGGTATAATCGGCGATGTTGGGCCGCTGGGGGTGCCTGGCAGCAGCCACCCGCTCCGCGGCGGTAAGCCCGGTCATACGCGGCCTCCTTTCTCATGGAGCCGCAGAAGGCGGCTCAGGGCCTCCCGGAGCTCTCCCCGGGGGACCACCGCGTCCACAAAGCCGTGCTCCTCCTGGTACTCCGCCCGCTGGAAGCCCTCCGGCAGCGTCTCGCCGATGGTCTGCTGAATCACCCGGGGCCCGGCAAAGCCGATAAGGGCCCCCGGCTCCGCCAGGATGATGTCTCCCAGGGAGGCGAAGCTGGCGGTGACGCCTCCGGTGGTGGGGTCCGTCAGCACGGAGATGTACAGCAGTCCCTTCTCCGAAAAGCGGCCCAGGGCGGCGGCGGTTTTCGCCATCTGCATCAGGGACAAAATGCCCTCCTGCATCCGGGCCCCGCCGCTGGCGGAGAACAAAATCAGCGGCAGCTTGTTCTTCGCCGCGTACTCAATGGCCAGGGTGATTTTCTCCCCCACGGCGGCGCTCATGCTGCCGCACATATACCGGCTGTCCAGCACGCCCGTCACGCACTTCCGCCCGCCGATGGTCCCGGCGGCAGTGACGGCGGCCTCCGTGAGGCCGGTTTTCCGCTGGGCCTCCCGCTGCTTCTCCCGGTAGCCGGGGAAGGACAGCGGATCGGCGGCGGGAAACTTCCCGTTCAGCTCCCGGAAGCTGCCGGGGTCCAGAATTGTGCTGAGGCGGTAATAGGCCCCGATGGGAAAATGATAGCCGCAAAGCGGGCAGACCGAGAGGTTTTCCGCCACGTCCTTCCGGCGGCTCTCCCCGCCGCACTTGGGACAGGATACCAGCCGGTCCCCGGGGATGTAGTTGTCCCGGATGGCCTTCATGGCCAGAAGCCGGGCCCGGCGCCTGGCAAAGACGCTGTTCATGCCTCCGCCTCCTTTTCCTCCACCCGGCGGCTGAAGTCCAGCAGCTCGGGCAGGTGGGCGTCCAGAAACCCCGTGGTGCACCGGCCCCGGACGAAGACGGGGTGGAACAAAATTTCATAGCTGAGCTCCGCGTTGGTGGGGAAGCCCTCCAGGGTGAACTCCTCCAGGCAGCGGCGGAGCTTGCGGACGGCCTCCAGCCGGGTGGCCCCGTGGGCCAGCACCTTGGCGGCCAGGGAATCGTAATAGGGGGACATGACGCAGCCATTATAGAGGCAGGAGTCCACCCGGACCCCCGCGCCGCCGGGGAAATGGAGAAACTCCACCTTCCCCGGGCAGGGCCGGAAGTCCCCCCGGGGGTCCTCGGCGTTTATCCGGCACTCCATGGCGCAGCCCCGCACTTCCACGTCCTCCTGGCGGATATCCAGGGACAGGCCGGAGGCGATCCGCAGCTGCTGGCGCACCAAATCCACGCCGGTAACCAGCTCCGTCACCCCGTGCTCCACCTGGATGCGGGTGTTCATCTCCATAAAGTAGAAGTTCTCCCCGTCCACCAGGAACTCTACGGTTCCGGCTCCCTCATAGCCTACGGCCTCCGCCGCCCGCACGGCGGCCTCCCCCATGGCCCGCCGGAGCTCCGGGCTGAGCCCGGGAGCGGGGGCCTCCTCGATGAGCTTCTGGTTTCTCCGCTGGACGGAGCAGTCCCGGTCTCCCAGGTAAACCGTGCGCCCCCGGCGGTCCGCCAGAATCTGGACCTCCACATGCCGGGGGTCCGGCACCAGCTTTTCCAAGTACATTTCGTCGTTTCCAAAGCAGGCGGCGGCTTCCGCCTTGGCCCCGGCGTAAGCGCCGGGAAGGTCCTCCGGCCCGTTGCAGCGGCGGATGCCCCTTCCTCCGCCTCCGGCGGAGGCTTTCAGAAGCACGGGCCAGCCCACCTTCTCCGCCGCCGCCAGGGCCTCCTCCACCGAGGAGACGGGCCCGTCGGAGCCGGGGGTCACGGGAACCCCCGCCGCCTTCATCAAATCCCGGGCGGCGGACTTGGACCCGGCCTTTCGAATCGCGTCCCCGGAGGGGCCGATAAAGGTCAGCCCCGCCCCGGCGCAGGCGTCGGCAAAGTCCGCGTTCTCGGACAAAAAGCCGTAGCCCGGGTGAATGCCGTCGCAGCCGGTGGCCAGGGCCGCCGTCAGCAGGGCGTCCCGGTTCAAATAGCTCTCCGCCGCCCGGGCGGGACCCACGCACACGGACCGGGTGGCAAGCTGGACGTGGAGGGCCTCCGCGTCCGCCTCGGAGTAGGCGGCCACCGTTTCAATCTCCATCTCCCGGCAGGCCCGGAGAATCCGAAGGGCAATCTCCCCCCGGTTGGCGATGAGCACCCGCCTCAGCATGGCTTGTAGCGCATCAGCGCCTCGCCGAAGGCCGCCAGCTCCCCGCTGGCCTTCAGCACTTCCCCGATGACGCAGTCGCAGGGGGCGGGGACCTCGATCATGGTCTTCATGGCCTCAATCAGGCAGACGGTCTGCCCCTTTTTCACCTTGTCTCCCGCCGTGACAAAGGGGGGCTGCTCCGGGGCGGGAGCGGCGTAGAAGGTGCCCACCAGCGGGGCGGCGATAACGGGAGCCTCCGCCTCCCGCAAAGCCGCCGGAGCGGCGGGGGACGGGGCGGCGGCGGGAACGGCGGGGGCGGCGGCAGTGGGCGCCGCCTTTTCCATCTCTATTTGAAAATCCCCCTGTGACAGCTTCAGCTTCTGCAAGCCGCTGGCGTCAAAGCGGGCCATAAAATCATACAGTTCCTGGTTGGTCATACTCGTTCCTTTCCAGGCGCCCGCCGGAGGACAACGCCTCCGGCGGGGCGGCGCTTTTGGAATCATTTCATGTAGGCGCGGGAAGGCTCAGGCCTTGTGCTCCTCCAGATATTTTACGATATCGCCCACGGTCTTCAGGCCCTCCACGTCGGCGTCGTCGATGGTAACGCCGCTGGCTTCCTCCAGGGCCATGACCAGCTCCACCGCCGCCAGGGAATCCGCCCCCAGGTCGTCGGCCAGAGAGGCCTCCAGCGTCACCTGCTCCGCCTCGCAGCCCAGGGTTTCCACAATGATATCACGCACTTTCTCGAATTCCATTTGAGATTCTCCTTGTTTGTCGAAATATCAATTATTTTAACTAAAAATATTTAATTAAAATAATTGAATTTATTCTACACAGGGAGCCGCCCCTTGTCAAGGAAAATTTTCACGAATCGGGGCTTTCCTTTTTTGTGGAAATCTTATATAATCAACCTGTTATCCTGCGTAGTATCCGGGGTCCCCGGCCCCGGGCTCTCTTTATAGGAGGCGTACATGAAAATCATCATCGTGGGCGCGGGCAAGGTGGGCTCCGCCCTGACCCAGCAGCTCTCCGCCGACGGGCACAATGTCACCGTGGTGGACCAGGACCCCCGGCTGATCGACAGCATCATCAACATCTACGACGTTATGGGGGTCTGCGGCAACGGCGCGGTGTACAGCGTGCAGAAGGAGGCGGAGGTGGAAAAGGCGGAGCTTTTGATCGCCACCACCTCCAGCGACGAGCTGAACATCCTCTCCTGTCTGGTTGCCAAAAAGCTGGGGGTCAGCCACACCATCGCCCGCATCCGAAACCCGGAATATGAAAAGCAGCTCCGCTTCATGCGGGACGAGCTGGGATTGTCCATGGTCATCAACCCCGAGCGGGCCGCCGCCCGGGAAATCGCCCGGGTCCTCCGCTTCCCCGCCGCCATGAAGGTGGAGTCCTTTTCCAAGGGGCGGCTGGAGCTGGTGGAGTACCGCCTTCCCGCCGACTCCGCCCTGGACGGCCTGGCCCTGGCGGACCTGTACCGGAACATCCGGGTCCGGGTGCTGATCTGCGCCGTGGCCCGGAAGGGGGAGACCATCATCCCCTCCGGCGATTTCATTCTCCGGGCGGGGGACAAGATTTACCTCACCTCCTCCCCGGACCAGCTGGCCCAGTTCTTCCGGCACCTGGGGGTCTTCCGCTCCAAGGCGTCCACCGTTATGATTGTGGGGGCCAGCAAAATCTGCTATTACCTCACCTCCGAGCTTTTGAACATGGGCATGTCCGTAAAAGTCATTGACCGGGACGAGCAGCGCTGCATCCAAATGGGGGAACAGCTCCCCAAGGCCCTGGTCATCGTGGGGGACGGCACGGACACGGACCTCCTCCACGAGGAGGGCATCGGCCAGACGGACGCCTTTGTGGCCATCACCGGCATCGACGAGGCCAACATCCTGATGTCCATGTGCGCCTCCAAGGAGTCGGGCAACCACTGCAAGGTGGTGGCGAAAATCAACCGCAAATCCCTGGTGGACCTGGTGAGCAACGAGAGCATGATCGACAGCGTCATCTCCGCCCGCTCCACCACCACGGAGCTGATTGTCCAGTATGTCCGGGCCATGGAGAGCGCCGAGGGCGCCCAGATCAAAACCCTTCACCGCCTGGTGGATGGGGCGGTGGAGGCCCTGGAGTTCGGCGTGGGGCCGGACGTTCCCTTCATCGGCGTGCCCCTGAAGAATCTGAAGCTTCGAAACGGCCTTCTGCTGGCCGGGATCGTCCAGCGCAGCGGGAAGATCATCATCCCCTCCGGCAACGACTGCCTCAGCCTGGGGGACGATGTGATCGTGGTCACCACGGACACCTCCCTGCAGGATATCCACGACATCTGCCGGGAGTAAGGGGGGAAGCGTTTCTTGAATTACCAAATGATCGGCTTCGTCATCGGGCGGATTTTGTGGACAGAGGCGGCGCTTTTGCTGCTGCCCGCCCTGACGGCGCTTTTATACGGGGAGCCGCTTCTTCCCTTTCTGGGCCCCATTCTGCTGCTGCTGGCGGCGGGCCTTCCCTTTCATAAAAAGCCCAGGCAGACGGCCCTCTACGCCCGGGACGGCTTCGCGGTGGTGGCCCTGGCCTGGGTGCTGATGAGCGTCTTCGGAGCTTTGCCCTTTGTGATTTCCGGGTACATTCCAAACTTTGTGGACGCGTTTTTTGAAACCGTCTCCGGCTTCACCACCACCGGGGCCACCATTCTCACGGCGGTGGAGCCCCTGAGCCAGAGCGTGCTGTTCTGGCGGAGCTTCACCCACTGGATCGGCGGCATGGGCGTGCTGGTCTTCGTCATGGCGGTGCTGCCCATGACCGACGGGCACGGGATGCACCTGCTCCGGGCGGAAATGCCGGGGCCGTCCGTCGGGAAGCTGGTAAGCCGCATGAGCGACACCGCAAAGATTCTCTACGGCATCTACCTGGCCATGACCCTGGTGGAAATCGCGCTGCTGGTCCTGGGGGGAATGCCCTTCTTCGACTCCTGCATCCACGCCTTCGGCTCCGCGGGCACCGGCGGCTTCAGCAATAAAAACCTGAGCGTCGGGGCCTATGACAGCGTCTATTTCGACGTGGTCATCGGGATTTTCATGCTGCTGTTCGGCGTGAACTTCAACCTCTATTACTTCCTCCTGGTCCGCCGCTTCCGGGACGTGTTCCGGTCCGAGGAGCTGTGGGCCTACGCCGCCATTGTGGGCACGGCGGTCATCGCCATCGCCGTGGACATCCTCCACCTGTGCGGCTCCTTTGCCCAAAGCCTCCGTTACTCCTTCTTCCAGGTGGCCTCCATCATCACCACCACCGGCTACGCCACGGCGGACTTCAACCTCTGGCCCACCTTCTCCAAGGGGATATTGATGGTTTTGATGTTCGTGGGAGCCTGCGCCGGGTCCACCGGCGGCGGCATCAAGGTGGCCCGGATTGTGATTCTGGCCAAGACCTCCTGGGGGGACATGCGGAAGATGCTCCACCCCAACGCCGTCACCACCACCCGGTTTGAGGGCAAGGCCCTGACGGACAAGCACATCCGCAGCGTGCACCTCTTTATCACGGTCTACCTGCTGGTGTTTACCGTATCCTTCCTTTTGCTCTGCCTGAACGGTTTCGACATTGTCACCACCTTCACCGCCGTAACCGCCTGCATCAACAACATCGGCCCGGGGCTGGAGATGGTGGGCCCCATGGGGAATTTCTCGGCCTTCTCCTGGGCGTCCAAGCTGCTGTTATCCTTCGACATGCTGGTGGGGCGGCTGGAGATTTTCCCCATGCTGCTGCTGTTCGCGCCGTCCATCTGGAGGCGGCGGATGGTGATACGGCAGGGAAGGGGTAAATTGGATTAAAAAAGGCGGCTGGTAAAACCAGCCGCCTTTTTTCGCGCTTTTTCTTCTCTTAGCTGATTGAAGCGTTCACTCAGGAAACATCCTTGTGCAGCTCTCCAGCTCCGCCGTGTCGCCCTTCGAAATATAAATCTCCGCCGACGCCGACAGGTCGTTCTCCAGAAAGGTTTCTCGCTGAAGCAGCTCCTTGACCACGGTCCAATTCTGGGCTGCCTCTGTTTTCAGCCAAATTCCCATCAGCGGGCCGGGCTGGCCCTCCTCCGTGTCAATAAAACTATACCCATTGTCTTGTATGGCGTTATGGGAAATCTCCTCAACACGGTCCGGAACGCAGTAGCACAAATCCATATCCGGATTATCGAGCTTTCCCGGATTCAGCACAATCACAATTGTCTGCATCATTGCCTCCTTGAAAATTCCGGTTTTACGCTCAGTTCTCCAGCGCCTTGGCGGACTCCTCCAGCTTGGCGATAAGCTCCCGGAATTTCTCCGCCTTTTCCCTCTCGGCGTTCACCACCGCCTCCGGGGCCCGGGCGACGAATTTCTCGTTGGAGAGCTTCTGCTCCACAATCCGCAGGCCGTTTTCCGCCTTCTCCTTTTCCCTGGCGATGCGCTCCCGCTCCGCCGCAACGTCCACCAGCTCGCTCAGGGGCAGGTAGGCCGTTGCGCTGCGGGTGACGACGCTCACCTGGCCCGTGAGGTCCGCCGGGGCCTCGGAGGCAAAACACACCTCCGACGCGAAGGCCAGCCGCTGGAGGAAGTGGAGCCCCTGCTCATAGGGCTCCTGCGCGGCAGTGACCAGCAGCACCTCCGCCTTCTTGCTGGGGGGCACGTTCATCTCCGCCCGGCGGGCCCGGATGGCCTTGATGGTGTCCATAACGGCCTCCATGGCGGCCTCCTCCCCGGGGAAGGACAGCGCCTCCGTGTATTCCGGCCACTTCGACAGCATCAGGAAGCGGTCCTCCGTTCCCGTCCGTTTGGGCAGGGCCTGGAAAATCTCCTCGGTGATGAAGGGCATGAAGGGGTGCAGCAGCTTCAAAAGCTCCGTCAGCACATAGCAAAGGACGTTCCGGGCCGTGTCCTTCGCCGCCTCGTCCTCGCCGCCCAGGCGGGTCTTGGTCAGCTCGATATACCAGTCGCAGTAGGTGTCCCACAGGAAATCGTACACCTTGGCGGAGGCCACGCCGATCTCATAGCTGTCCAGGTTCTCGGTCACTTCCCTGACCAGGGTGTTCAGCTTGGAGAGGACCCACTTGTCCTCCCGCTCCAAGCTTTCCGCCGCCGGGAGGGCGTATTCCTCCATGCCGCCCAGGTTCATCATGACGAAGCGGCTGGCGTTCCAGACCTTGTTGGCGAAGTTCCGCATGGCCTCGCACTTCTCAGTGTAAAAGCGCATGTCGTTGCCGGGGCTGTTGCCTGTGATGAGGTTGAACCGCAGGGCGTCCGCGCCGTAGGTCTCCGCCACCTCCAGCGGGTCGATGCCGTTGCCCAGGGACTTGGACATTTTCCGGCCCTTGTCGTCCCGGACCAGGCCGTGAATCAGCACGGTGCGGAAGGGAACCTTCTTCATCTGCTCGCAGCCGGAGAAGATCATCCGGGCCACCCAGAAGAAAATGATGTCGTAGCCGGTGACCATCACGGAGGTGGGATAGTAGAAATCCAGGTCCTCCGTCATGGAAGGCCAGCCCAGGGTGGAGAAGGGCCACAGGGCGGAGGAGAACCAGGTGTCCAGCACGTCGGGGTCCCGGGTCAGGCGCTCGCCGCCGCATTTTTCGCACTTGACTGGGTCCTCCCGGCCGACGTTGATATGCCCGCAGTCGTCGCAGTACCAGGCGGGAATCTGATGGCCCCACCAGAGCTGGCGGGAGATGCACCAGTCATGGACGTTCTCCATCCAGTTGGTGTAGGTCTTGCTGAACCGCTCGGGGACAAACTTGACCTCCCCCTCCCGGACCACCCGCAGGGCCTCCTTGGCCAGGGGCTCCATCTTCACAAACCACTGGGCGGAGATGAGGGGCTCCACGTCGTTGTGGCAGCGGTAGCAGGTGCCCACATTGTGGCTGTAGGGCTCGGTTTTGACAAGATATCCCTGCTCCTCCAGGTCCTTCACAATGGCCTTGCGGCACTCGTAGCGGTCCATACCGTTGTAGGGCCCGCCGTTTTCATTGATGGTCCCGTCGTCGGCGATGCAGCGGATGGTCTCCAGGTTGTGCCGCAGGCCCACCTCAAAGTCGTTGGGGTCGTGGGCGGGGGTCATCTTCACCGCGCCGGTGCCGAAGCCCAGCTCCACGTACTCGTCGGCCACAATGGGAATCTCCCGGTTCATAATGGGCAGGATGCAGGTCTTGCCGACAAGGTGCTTAAACCGCTCGTCCTCCGGGTTGACGGCCACGCCCGTGTCGCCCATCATGGTCTCCGGCCGGGTGGTGGCCACAACGAGATCGCCGGAGCCGTCCGCCAGGGGATAGCGGATATGCCAGAGGTGGCCGGGCTTGTCCTGGTACTCCACCTCCGCGTCGGAGAGGGCCGTGACGCAGTGGGGGCACCAGTTGATGATGCGGCTTCCCTTGTAGATGAGGCCCTTGTCATAAAGCTCGCAGAAGGTCTCCCGGACGGCCTTGGAAAGGCCCTCGTCCATGGTGAAGCGGGAGCGGGACCAGTCGCAGGACACGCCCATTTTCTTTTGCTGCTGGACGATGCGGTCCCCGTACTTTTCCTTCCACTTCCACACCCGCTGGAGGAACTTCTCCCGTCCCAGGTCATAGCGGCTCAGGCCCTCGTTGACCCGCAGGTCCTCCTCCACCTTCACCTGGGTGGAGATGCCGGCGTGGTCCACGCCGGGGACCCAGAGGGTGGAATAGCCCTGCATCCGCTTGAAGCGGGTGAGGATATCCTGGAGGGTGGAGTCCATGGCGTGTCCCATGTGGAGCTGTCCCGTCACATTGGGGGGCGGCATGACGATGGAAAAGGGCTTTTTGGAGCGGTCCGGGTCGCCCTTGAAGCAGCCGCCCTGCTCCCACATTTCATAGATGCGGCTCTCCACCTGCTGAGGTTCGTACACTTTCGGCAGTTCTTTTTTCATGTTGGCTTCTCCTGTCCTTTGAACTTATATTCTCGTTTGATAGATACAACGGGTTTCCCGGTCTTTTCGGCGATGAAGGCCCGGAACTCTTCGGCCGTACCGCCTTTTAAAGCGGCCTTGTCATAAATCTGTCCATGCTGCGGGCCAAGCAGGAGCACAAAGTAATCCGCTGTCTCGCACACCTGCCAGACGGCCTCATAGCGAAATTCCGTCGTTGCCGCCGCCGAGACGGAGGTGTAGTGCTCCTCTTGAAAGACGCTCTTAACAGACGCTGTGCCCGGCAGCATCTTCTTTTGGGCAAAAAACGCGTTGACCTGATCCTCGGTAAGCAGGACCGCTGTCAACACCACGCCAACGCCCAAGGTCACGACGCTCTGAAAAGTCCACAGCTCGCCAAGCGTCCACCGCAAGGCAATCAGCAAAATATCCAGCGCCACGATACACCAGCCGAATACATGGCTCCTCCGGCTGTGCTTTTTCCGAATCGTCTTGCGCAGCGCCCGGGCCATGGCGGTCAAGCCCTTTTGATTATATTCCGTCTCAAATCGAAACTCCATTTCTTACCTCCTCTCCGGGGTCACCGGGAGAACCGCCTTCCCCGTCCGCTCCCGCCAGAAGGCCGGAAGCTCCTCCGGTTCCCCGGCAGTGAACCGGGCCTTGTTCAGGATATAGGCCCCGGAGCGTCCAGGAAGGGCCAGGTAAAAGCGGTCTCCGTCCTCCCAGAGCGTTTCTAAAAACCCGTAGTCATAGCGGTGGTCGCTTTTGCTGTCGTGAATCCAGACGCCGTCCTCCGCAAAGCGGCAACTGTAAAGGGGCCCGCTCTCCCGGTACTTCTTCCAGGTCCGCCGGACCCAGGGGTCATAGGGCGGGCGCAGGAGGTATTCGGCGGGGGCCTGCCGAAGGGCCCGGAGGGCCAGCCAGCCAAAGGCTATTTCCACCATGCCGCCCAGGGGCGTAGTGAGCATCAGGTTCCACAGGAGGCCCATCCCGTCCATCCGCATTCTCTGCCCCTGAACCAGGCTGTTCACAATGCTCACCGCCCCCATCACCAGGAAAAACCAGGCGCAGGCGCGCCCCAGGGACCGGGCCCACCCGGGCGGGTCGTTGGCCCGGCGCAAGGGCTCGCCCGCCTTTTTTCGAACAAAGCCGTACCAGAAGGCCACGAAGTCCTCGATGGTATAATCCAGCCGGATTTCAAAGTCCATAGAGCTCCGTTCCCCCTCTCCCATCCAAAAGAAAACCGCCCCAAGCCACCGGCTCAGGGCGGAGACAAATCCGCGGTACCACCTGAATTTCCCTGTTCGGGACACTCGTTTCCCCTCTAACGGCGGGCCCTCCGTCGCGGCTTACTCTCCTTTTCAGCCGCGCCGCTCCGGGACGACTTCCCCCGCCGCCTTGGAGACGCTCTCACCAACCGCGTCCTCTCTTGGCCTCGGCAGACCGGGTACTGCTTCCCTTCCCTGCGTTTACACGGACGCTAGTATACTATTCCCGCCGGGAATTGTCAAGACAAGCGGAGAATTTCCTTCTTCAAACGGCTGATGATCCGCTTCTCCAGCCGGGAGATGTACGACTGGGAGATGCCCAGGCGGTCCGCCACCTCCTTTTGGGTCTGCTCCTTTCCTCCTCCCAGGCCGAAACGCAGGGTGATGATCTCCCGCTCCCGGGGACTCAGGGTGCGGATGGCCGCCGCCAGCAGGGAACGGTCCACGTCCTCCTCAATGGGCCGCATGACCACGTCCTCGTCGGTGCCCAGCACGTCGGAAAGCAGCAGCTCGTTCCCGTCCCAGTCCGTGTTCAGCGGCTCATCGAAGGACACCTCCCCCCGGCGGGAGGCGTTTTTCCGCAGGTACATCAAAATCTCGTTTTCAATGCACCGGGAGGCGTAGGTCGCCAGCTTGATGTTCTTCTCCGTCCGGTAGGTTCCCACCGCCTTGATAAGGCCGATGGTGCCGATGGAGATAAGGTCCTCAATGTTAATACCCGTGTTCTCAAACCGCCGGGCGATGTACACCACCAGCCGCAGGTTATGCTCGATGAGCTCCTGCCGGGCCGCCTCGTCCAGCGACGCCAGCAGCTCCGCCTCCCGCTCCCGGGTCAGCGGCGGGGGCAGGGTGTCGCTGCCCCCGATGTAGTGTACCTCCCCAGGCGGCCGGAGCCCCAGCCGAACCAGCAGCCGTTTCCATATGCGCAGCAGTTTCATGTCGTCCTCCCTTTCCCGCCGGCCCGCCCCACAGCGCCGCATATCCCGTCCCCAGCGCCGTGGGGGACAGCGCCGCCGTCAGCCCCGGATAGCGGGTCCCGTCGATCTCTGTCCAGTCCGTCCGTATGGCCAGCAGCAGCCCCCCCGCCGTTCCCACCGCCCGGTAGGGCGTCAAACGGGGCCGCAGGGCCGGGTCCGCAGCCCGCAGGGGCTCCAAAAGCTCCTCCGGGGCCCCCAGGCCCTTCCGCCGCAGAAGCCGTACGGCCTCCGGCGGCAAAGCGGCGTCCAGGGCTCCCGGGGCCGCCACCAGCACCGCCCGTCCGTCCGGAGACCGGAGGCCGCTGCCCGTGTCCCGCAGGGCTGTCAGCTCCGCCGTCCGGCCTCCGATGGAGACACGCACCGCCAGCAGGTTCCCCTGCACCCCGTGGACCGCCGCCGCCCGGAACACCACGGACAAAACGGCATAGGCCGCCGTTCCGGCGATGGCCAGGGCTTTTGCGTCCACGTTGGTATAGAATACCCCGTTCACCGCCGGAACCCCGCCCCCCGCCAGCAGCCCCAGCCCCAGCACGCAGCCCGCCATGGCGCAGGACACGGCGAAAAACAGCAGCAGCAGGCGCAGCAGCTTCTCCTCCCCGCCGTAGGCGATGAGCCCCAGCAGCACCCCCGCCGCGAGCTTCACCGGCGTTTGAGCCAGAAATCCCAGCCCCGGCAGAAACACCGCCGCCGCGTAAGCGCCCCCCGCCAGAGCCGCCAGGGCGTAGCGCCCCCGCCGCAGGGGCAGCCCCGCAAGCCGGGCGGCGCAGAGGAGAAGCAGATAGTCCATCAGGGCGTTCAGCACAAACACGCTGTCTATGTAGATGACTGTCACGCCGCCCCGCCCCCTTTTCCAAGGGATATTATAGGACAGGGCGGGCGGGAAAGCGGTCGCAATCTGGGAGGGATTTTTCCACGAAAAAAGGCGCCGCTGGCGCGGCGCCTCTCCGTTCGGTTTCAGGTCCACAACTCTTCAAATAATCCTCCCCCCGGGTCCGTGACTCCCGGGTCCCCCGGCTCTGCGGGCGTTTCCGGGGGCTGGACGGGGTCCGGCTCCGGGACGGTGGAGGGCGGCTGGGGGTTGGGCGTGCCGTTTCCCGGATTTCCGCCGTTCTCACTGGGGAAGATGATGGAGCCCTGGGAATCCAGCTGGTTCTCCGGGGGCAGCGGATTTACCGTTCCCGCCGGGTCCAGGGGATTTTCCGGCAGGGGCACGCCCTCGTGGACGGGGCAGCCTCCGGTGGGGTTGGTCTCCGAGGGTTCCTTCGCCTTTTCCAGGGTGCTGATGAGATAGGCGTCGTCCTCCGCCTTGATGCTGGGGCCGTAGTCCTCCCGGACATAGTCCAGATAGGCCCTCTGCTCCACCGCCGTCTCCGGACAGGTTTCCCCGGCAAGGCAGTGGCCCTCGGTGCAGTAGGACACCACTTTATGCATCGTGCACTCCTCCGTAGGCCCGGTGCCCGCCGCCGCCGTAAAGTTTCCGATCCGGCCTCCCCGGGGGTCCGCCTCACAGGCCGCGGTGGGCAGCATGCCGCTGTCCAGGCAGACCTTGATGGTGGTCAGGCCGGTGGCGGGCTTGTTGTCAAAGTCCTTGTCGGGCAGGTCCATGTGAAGGGGCTCCATCACCTTTTTCCACATGGTGATGGCGGGGTTTCCGTTGTAGCTGATGCGCTCCGGCTCCTCGTAGCCCGTCCACACCGCCGCCACGTAGTAGGGCGTGAAGCCCACGAAGTAGCGGTCCTTGTTGTCGTTGGTGGTTCCGGTTTTTCCGGCGATGTGCATGCCGTTGAACCGGGCCTGCCCGCCGGTTCCGGCGGCCACGGCGTTTTTCAGCATGTCCGTCATCAGATAGGCCGTGGTATCCTTCATAGCCACGCGGCTCGCGCTCTCGTTCTCCAGCACCGTCACCTCCTGCCCGGTGGCGCTGTCCACCCGGGTCACCCGGACATAGGTCCTGGGCTCGTTGTAGATGCCGTTGTTGACAAAGCAGGCGTAGGCCGCCGCCATTTCCACCGTGTTCAGCCCCAGGTGCAGACCGCCCATGGCCAGCGGGCTCACGTCCATATCGTCCGGTACCAGGCTCAGCCCCAGGTTCTCCGTGGCGAAGCGGTAGGCCTCCTCCACCCCCACGGACTGGAGGGCCTGAACGGCGATGGTGTTGATGGACCTTTGTACGCCATAGCGGACCGTACACCTGCCCGTATAGCCCACGCCTGAGTTCTTGGGCCAGGGGCTTCCATTGAGCTCCTGAACCGGGTAGTTGTCAAAAACGGAGCCCTGGGTGATGACCCCCGCGTCCAGGGCCGGGGCGTAGGCCGTCAGAGGCTTCATGGAGGAGCCCACCTGCCGCTTGGCGGTGGCGCAGTTCCAGCCCAGGTTCTCCTGCTTCTCTCCCACCTTGCCCACCATGGCCTTGATATCCCCGGTATAGGGGTCCAGTATGGTGATGGCGGACTGGAGCTGCTGGCCGTTCCGGGAGGTCACGTCCAGGTTGCTCCGGTCCTCATAGACGCTCTCCGCCAGCTCCTGGATATCCAGGTCCATGGTGGTGTA
This sequence comes from uncultured Oscillibacter sp., assembly GCA_910585165.1. GTDB lineage: Bacteria > Bacillota > Clostridia > Oscillospirales > Oscillospiraceae > Oscillibacter. The sequence continues at coordinate 22,116 of CAJUBX010000020.1, forward strand.
GATGCGGTAGCCGCTGTTGTAGAGGAGCTTTCGGGCCTCCTTTGGCTCAATCTTCATGGACGCCGCCAAGTCCTCTGACACATCGTAGATCACCTTGTCCACAAACCAGGAGTTGATTTCGATCTCGCCCACGGCCTTCTCCACGATCTCCTCGGCGGAGGTGGAACCGTCGGCGAACTGCAGAACCTCCGCCTTGGCGGCCTCGGCCTGGGCCTTGGTGATATAGGGAAGGCCCGTCTCCGGATTGATGACGTCGCCCTTCTTCCCTCCGGCCATCTCGTCCAGGATCGTCTCCTGGCGCTGCTTGTTCAGCTCCCGGGGCGTGACCTTGGTGCCGTCATCCCGGGTGTAAGTTACATCGTACAGCGGCCCGTAGAGGGAGGGGTTGTTGGTAATGGCGATGATGCAGGCGCTCTCCGCCAAATCCAGGTCCTTGGCGTCCTTGCCGAAATAGTACTGGGCCGCTGTCTGGACCCCGGCGCAGCCCATGCCCAGGTAGATGTCGTTCAGGTACTGCTGCAAAATAAAATCCTTGGTGTAGTTCTTCTCAAACTCCAATGCCCGGAAAATCTCCCGGACCTTCCGGTTGACGTAGGGCTTGTTGTCCTCCGTCATGTTTTTCAGCACCTGCTGGGTGATGGTGGACCCGCCGTAGCTGCCGTCCCCGGTAATCAGCTCCTTCACCGCGCCCAGAGTCCGCCGCCAGTCCACGCCCTCGTGCTGGAAAAAGCGCTTGTCCTCGATGGCCACGGCGGCCTGCCACAGGTAGGGGGACATCTCGTCAAGGTCCACCAGGATGCGGTTTTCCTCGCCGTGGATGGTCTGGAACTCCTTCCAGCTCCCCGTCTCCTTGTCCTGATAGTAGATGAAGGAGCTGAGGTTCATGGTATAGTCCTCCGCCCGAACCTCCACGTTGGGGACGACTGTGGTTTCGATATACTCCTTAAAGAAGTGCAGACCGATCAGCGCCGTACACACGCCCACCAGCAAAACCGTCCACAGCGTAATGAATATCCACTTCACCACCCCCAGGGCAATCCGCACCGGGGAGGGCTTCCGGGGCCTCCTGCGCCGGCGTGGCTGCTGGAGTGGCTGTTCCTTTCTTCCGTACTGCTCCAAAGTAACGAATACCTCCTTTGCCGGGAAAGCCGCCGCCCGGATACTGGGGCGGGGCGTGCAAAGCCGTTTGTTTCCAAGGCTTCCAGAAATGTCCGGGATTCCTTGTTTTCTATTGTACCATCCCCTGTCAATATTGAAAATGTCGGATTTTGCTGAAAAAAAGTTCCCGCATCGCATAAATTTATAGGTTTTAGGCAGACTAACTTTCGCTGACACTGCCAACTTTTCGCCTTTTTCACGAATTCTGCTCTTGCAATCGGCGGAGTTTCCGTGTAAAATACAGTTGAGCCTAGAAAAGGAGGCCCTGTATGAGTGAAGATTTCGGCCCCACCTTCCTGACCGTCACCGACGAGGAGGGAAACGAGCTGGTTCTGGAGTTCATGGACGCCCTGGAGCACAACGGCCAGCTTTATCAAGCCTTTTTCCCCGCCGAGACCGAAGGGGAGGAGGAGGACCCCGACGCGGGACTGGTGATTTTGAAGGTCCTCCACGAGGACGGCGAGGATATCCTCTCCACCCTGGACTCCGACGAGGAGCTGGAGGAGGTATACGGGCTTTTCATGGAGTCCCTGTTCGACGGGGAGGAATGAGGAAAGTCCCCCAACCGCATACGTGAAGTACCCTGCGGGGTGCGTGATAGATCTTTTTTTAACCCACATTTCGTTATAAGGGACGCTGGATCAGCCCGTGGTTCGCAGGCCTCCCGGCTGCCGTTCGCGGCTGGAAGTTGGAAGCGGTAAAGCGCGCTGGAGGCGACCCACCTGTCCATGAAGGTGCAGGTTATAACGGGGTCTACACGGCTCTCGCGGGGTACTATTATGCCCTGAGCCCATCCCCGCCCCGGGTTTCAGGAAATTTTCAGCCCGGGGCGTTATCCTTATATAAATACGGTATTGTACCGGACCTGCCGGGGGATTTGATGAAAAAACCGTAAATTCTGGCGGTTTCTTTCCCGGGAAACGGATTTTAGGCTTGCACTCCCGCCGTTCTTCCGCTATAATAGGCAGGTGCGTAAAATCCAGCTTCTTATAATAAGGAATAAGGGGCAAAAAATTGTAACTCTAAAACTTGAGAGGACTGAAACACAAATGAGCGCATCAAGAGAAAAGCAAAACCGCCAGGCCGCCAGCCGCCAGGCCGATCCCAAGACCGCCCGGGAGGCGCAGCAGCGCAAAGAGGAAAAGCGGACCAACCTCCTCTACGGCGTCATTGCCGCCGCCGTTGTAATTGCGGCCGCCGCCTCCCTGGTCTGGCGCAGCAACCTTATTCCCAAGATGACCACCGCCGCTACCATTGACGGGGAGAAGTATACCGCCTCCGAGGTGAGCTACTACTACCAGTCGGCCTACCGGAACTTTGTCACTAACAGCCAGTACGCCTATTTCCTCAGCTACCTGGGGCTGAATCCCGGCGCTTCCCTGAAAAGCCAGGAGATCAGCGCTGCCGCCGCCTCCATGCTGGGGCTGAATGTCCCGGGCCTTGAGACCCCGGCGGAGGGGGAGGAGGAAGCATCTCCCATCTCCACCGGCATCACCTGGCACGATTACTTCCTGGACCAGGCCTTGGACAATATGAGCGTCATTCAGTCCGTCCTCAAGGCCGCCGAGGCCGAGGGCTTCGAGTACCCCGCCGGGGTCCAGGCCCAGTACGACGACAACATGGCCTCCCTCAAGTCCACCGCCGCCGCCAGCGGCCTCTCCGTCGGCCAGTACCTCAGCTCCACCTTCGGCGCGGGCGTTACGGAGAAAATCTACGGCGAGCAGCTTATGCGGGTCCTGCGCTACAGCGCTTACGTGGACGCCTATCAAAACGGCTTGACCTACTCCGACAGCGAGCTGGAGGACGCCTACGGCGCCGACCGGAACAGCTATGACCGCGTGTCCTATGAGGTCGTCACCTTCTCCGGCGCGGCGGAGAGCACCACCGGCGAGGACGGCAGCACCGTGGAGCCGACAGAGCAGGAATCCGTCGAGGCCCTGAACGCCGCCAATGAAAAGGCCAACGCCGTCATTTCCGGTTTCCACGACGGAAAAAGCCTGGAAGCCCTGGCCGGGGAGTACGAGGGCACCTACAGCAAAAATGAAAACGGCACCTATTCCGCTGGTTCCGCCCTGAGCGAATGGCTCTACAACCACGGCCAGGAGGACGGCGACGCCGCCGTCGTCACTGACGGGACCACCCTTTATGCCGTGGTCTTCCATGACCGCTTCCGGGACGAGACTCCCACGATTGATATCCGCCACATTCTGGTGCCCCTGGGAAGCGGCTCCATTGCCGTGGGGGAGGAAGGCTATGAGGATGAGCAGGCCCAGCTGAAGGCCGACGCCCACGCCAAGGCGGAGGAGCTGCTGGCCCAGTGGCAGTCCGGCGAGGCTACGGAGGCTTCCTTTGCCGCCTTGGCTATGAAAGAATCCACCGACGGCTCCAAATACGACGGCGGCCTCTATACTGAGGTTTACCAGGGCCAAATGGTGACGGAGTTCAACGACTGGTGCTTCGACGCCTCCCGCCAGCCCGGCGACACCGGCGTAGTGGACACCCAGTACGGTTCTCACGTTATGTACTTCTCCGGAGTGAACATGTCCCGCTGGCAGTCCCAGGTTGCGGCCGTTCTGCGCAGCGAGGCCTACACCGCCTGGGAAGACGGCCTGACGGAAAATGTTACCGTTCAGCGTATGGAATCCGGCTTGAAGTTCATCGGCTGACCGCAAGAGCGCTGAAAGGGGCCGGCTAATGCCGGTCCCTTTTCTCATAAAGTACATTCGAACCTTAAAGGAAGAAAGAGGGAATCGTTTATGCTGGTCGGCACACTGGTAAATACCGGGACGGTGATTGCCGGGTCCCTGCTTGGCCTGCTGCTGGGCAACCTCCTGCCGGAGCGGCTGCGGGACACAGTGATGAAGGGCCTGGGGCTTTGCACGCTGTTCGTGGGCATCGACGGGATGCTGGGCGGCAGCAACGCCCTGATTGCGATTATCTCCGTCGCTGTGGGAGCCGTCATCGGCGAGCTATGCGACCTGGACGGGCATCTAAACCGCTTTGCGGCGGGCCTGGAGAAACGAATCAAGAAAGGCCGGGAAGGAGGAGGGCCCTCTTTGGCAGAGGGCTTTGTAACCGCTTCTCTGGTCTTCTGCGTGGGGGCCATGACCATTGTGGGGGCTCTGAACGACGGACTCACCGGAAACCATGAGATGCTGTTTACCAAGGCCACTCTGGACTTTGTGTCCTCCATTATCTTCGCCTCCTCCCTGGGCCTGGGGGTCATGCTGTCGGCCGCCGCAGTATTTACGATCGAGGGCGGCATCGCCTGTCTCGCCAGCCTGGTGGCCCCTGTCCTCCAGCAAAATCCCAATACGGTCCCGGAAATGACGGTGGTGGGATCGGTGCTGATTGTCGGAATCAGCCTGAACCTGCTGGGCGTTACAAAGCTGAAGATTATGAACTATGTTCCGGCTATTTTCCTGCCTATTCTGCTGTGCCAGTTTATGTAGCCGCTATAAGGGAAAACGCACCCATGCTGAAAAGCATGGGTGCGTTTCTTTCTTGCAGCCGGTCCGGACCTGTGGTAGAATGAGGACAGGGATACTCTCCAGGGGGGTTCTGCAAATGACAACGGTCTGCACTGCCATTATAATTTCTCTAGGCTTAATTTAGGGCGCACTCCGCAAGTCCATCAAATAAGGGGAGACAAGCAGGAGGCAGA
>CAJUBX010000021.1 GCA_910585165.1 uncultured Oscillibacter sp.
ATGGCCTGCTTGAAGAAGGGGTCGGACTGCTCGTTGGCCTTCTCCTCCAGGGACAAAAGGCCGTTTTTCCGGGCGATCTGGGCCAGCTCCACCAGCTGGTCGATGTAGCCCTTGGGGTCGAACATCTTGTTGTTCAGGATGATCTTAAAGTGCTTGGGCATGGCCTTGAGGGTGGAGCCGGGAAAGCTGGCCACCACGATGAAAATCGTACAGCCGATGGTGATGAAGATGGACGCCGCGTCGAAGAAGTTCCACAGGTTCCCCAGATTGAACTCAATCAGCTTCTTCCCCGCCTGAGCCGCCGCAGGGCCGATGTTGATGCCCATGACGCAGCCCAGCAGGAACACGCCGAAGGCGCCGACAATGCCGATAATATAGTTTATATTCATGAAGAAACGCCTCGCTCCCCAGCCGGACAAAGGACCCCGGCCTGTGAATTTTATCTATATTCCATCAACGCTTGTCCGATACCGCGATCTCGCGGTGAATATCCTGGACCTTGGCGTTGTACTCCGCGATTTTATGGATGATGTCCTCCACGCTCTCCCGCACCAGGTAGTAGTCGTGGTTCATCATGGTGATCTTGGTCTCGGGAATGCACTCGATATGCTCGATCTGCAAATGGTTCACCAGAAGCTTGTCATGGTTTCTCTTGGTCAGAAGAATCATAATAGACCGCCCTTTCATGCCCCGCCGGGGCCATTGGCCCCGGCGGGCAGCTGTTTTATTCAGCAGTTTGACGCGCGTTCCGCCCGGTATTTAAGGGACTGTTACAGGCCGCGATCAGCGCTTCATGTTCACCAGTTCCTCCAGCATGGAGTCGGTGACGGTGATGATGCGGGTATTGGCCTGGTAGCCGCGCTGGGTGGTGATCAGCTCGGCGATTTCCTCCGCCAGGTCCACGTTGGGGGCCTCCAGGAAACCCACCATCATCTTCGTGGACCCGGTGCCCAGGATATCGGTGCCGGGCGTATAGTCCGGCGTGTCGTTTGCGCCGCCGGCCCCGCCGCCGCCCTGGCCCCGGGGGGCCATGGAGCCGTTGACCTGGCTGATGCCCAGGTCCTTCTGCACGCCGCCCAGCATGCCCACGCTCAGCGCGCCCGCGCCCTCCTGGCACTTATAGTAGGACTCGCCGATATGGGTCACGCCGTTGGGGTTGGCCACCATGCCGATGGCAAGATACCCGATGGTGACGGGCTGGTCGTCCGCGTTGCTGATGCCGGTGATAGCTCCGGTCTTCGCGTCGATGCTGATGCTGCTCAGCTGGGCGAACTCGTACTCCTCCTCCACGGTGGTGGCGTCCGGGTCGTTGCCCGCGTTTCCTCCGCCCTGGCCGTCGTCGTGGTAAATCGGCTTGTCGTCCACCAGCTTGTTGGCCACGGCGTTGGCGTCGGTGACGGGCTTGCCGTCCGCGCCGATGTCGGTCCGGGCGTAGCGGATGATATAGGAGACCTTCTCCTCGCCGTTCACGGTTGTCACCTGCTTTTCCCACCTGGGCAGGCGGATGGGCACCAGCTGGTCGCTGATCTTCTGCCGCTCCTTCATTTTGCCGTCCGCGCCGACGTACTCCTCTTTCTCGCTGGTGGCCATGAAGCCGTAGACCACGTTGCCCTTGCTGTCCACCAGGTAGTTGTCCGGGCCGAACTTGAAGTCGCCCACCCGGGTGAGGTTCAGGGATTTCAGGTTTTCCGCAGTGAAGTCCTCGTAATTTTCCGGGTTGGTGCTGGCGGCCGTGTCCTTGGTTCCCACCAGGAAGAATCCGTCGCCCACCAGGGCGCAGTCCGTGGGGTTGCCGGGGTTGTAGCTGGAGGAGGACATGTTCAGGTCGATGCTCCCCACCATGGAGCCGTAGCCCAGCTGGGAGGGGTTCATACCGCCCACGCTCAAAGAGCCGTTGGACCCGGCGGAGTACATGCTGTACACGCTGTCCCGGAAGACGGTTCTCTGCTTTTTATAGCCCTGGGTGTTGACGTTGGCCACGTTGTTGCCGATAACGCTCAGCTTCTGCATGTGGGCCTTCAGGCCCGCAACGGATGCGTACATGGATCCGGTCATAGGGAAATTGAACTCCTTTCGAATTCTTGGCGCCGCCCGGGCCCCGTCAGTCGGACGGGACCCGATGGCCTCCGAAAATCCGGTCCTGCCATTTCGCTTACAGGAACACGGCGCCGTCTATGTTGGTGAATACGCTGTCCTTCATCTCGTCCTGGGTAATCGCCGTAATGACTCTGGCGTGGGGGACGTTGATGATGAAGGCCTTCTCGGTGTCCATCGCCAGGATGTTGGTAGCGCCCTTGGCCTGGGCCCGGACCATGCTGCCTTGTATCTGGTCGATGAGGTCCGGGGTGATTTCGATGCCCCGCTCCTCGGCCCGGCTTCTGGCGTGTTTGGAGAACTCGACCTCCTGTCCGGCCCTGGTCAGCTCCGCCTGCAGCGCCGCGGCAAAGCCGCCCGCCGCCGTCCGCTTCCCCGCGTCCGGTATCTGCCGTATCGGGCTCTTTCCTGCTACGCGTTCAATCACGTGGAAATCACCTCATTCTTCGCCGTTCTCCCCGCCGCCGGAAGGATTCTGCGCCTCTGCGCCGGGCTCCGCAGGATTCGCCGGGTCCGTGGGATTCGTGGGATTGGCCGGGTCTGCCGGATCGGTTTCTCCGCCTTCCACCTTGTCGTCCTCCTTGGGGGGAGGCAGCTTGCCCACGGCCATGATTTCGCTGAGGTAATAGTACTCCTTGTTGTCTATGAAGACCACCTGCTGGCCGTCAATGGTGCCGGTGCCGGTGACCTCGCCGTAGATTTCCTCCAGCTTTCCGTCCTCGCCGTATTTGCCCACGGTGACATTCTTGCCCACCAGGGAGGCGGAGTAGTTCATGGTCACGGCGTCGGTCATGTTGACCATGGAGGTAATCATCTGCATCTGCACCATCTGGTTCAGCATCTCGGAGGTGTCCATGGTATCGTCGATGCCCTGGCTGGTCAATTGGGTAATCATCAAGGTGATGAAGTCCGTCATGTCCAGGTCCATGTTGCTGCCCTTTTTGGCGATGGTGATCTCCTTGCCGTTATCCAGCTTATGGGTGCCGTAGAGACTGCTGATGTCTCGCATTAAATCGCTCACTTGCTCGCTCCTTCCTCATTCCCCGTCCATGGGGATCAGTCCCAGCCGGAGCTGCTGGAGGAAGTCCTCGCTGCGGGCCTCCTGCTTTTGCCGCTGCTCCTGCCGGCGGCGCTGATGATGCTCCTGCTGCTGCTCGTAAAGGTCCTGCCGCTGGCTCTCCTCCTGGCGGGGAACCTCCACCCGGACCTCCTGCTGGGTCTCCCGGCCGAGCAGCTGCTCCAGCCCCGCAGTGTTTTTGGACAAGAGCTCCTGGGTGCTGCGGTTTTCGGCGTGCAGCTGGACCACCAGGCCGCCTTCCTTGTTCCAGGTCATTTCCACGGTCACTTTCCCCAGATTCTCCGGGGTCAGCTGGAGCTCCACGCGGGTCTCCCCGTTTTGCAGGGCCTCCGCCAGCTTGGAGCCCACCTGCTTTTCTACGGGTTCGTGGCTCTCCGCAGCCTTGGGGGCCTCGCCCACCTTCACCGGAACGGCCTTCACGTCCTCAAAGACGGGGGTCTCGCCTTCCATGGCCTGGGGCTCCGGGGTTTCCTCCCTGCCGGAGGATTCCGCCTCCACCGTCCTGGCCTCGCCGGTTTCCGCCTTCACCTCCACGGTGCGCTCCTGGGTGTTCTGCGCCCGCTCCGGGGCCTCGACGGCCTGGGGAAGCTCTTTTGCCAGGGGCTGGCCTTCGGTTTGGCCCGCGCCGTCCTCCACCGGGAGTTCAAGGCTCTCCGCCTCCGGGGCAAAGCTCCGCTCCTCCGGCGTCAGGACGGTCTCCGCCGCCAGGGGGGCAGCCTCGTCCACGGCGGCTTCCGCCTGCGCCTCCGGCGCTATGGTCTGCTCCACAGGCACCACCGGGGCCTGCATCGCCGCCATCGCCGCCAGGACCATCCGCTCCTCCAGCTCCCTGCCGTCCTCAAAGACGGCCTGAGGCTGTTCTTCCGTTTCCTGGGTTTCCTGCGCGCCCTGGGCCTCCTGGGGTTTTTGCGCCGCGTCCGCCTTCTCCGGCTTGGGAGCCTGGGCGGCGTCCGCCTGCTTTTGCTCCAGCAGCTTCTGGAAGCCCTCCTTCTGCGCGGGGGACGCGTCCTTCTTCGCCGCCGGGGCCGCCTGGGGAATCTGCGCGTTTGCCAGCATGGTGTTGATCAACTGTTCCATTCTTTCACCTCCTTGCCGTTATTAAGGTATCTATTTCCAAACGGCGCGCCGCGCCGCGTGGAACAAACTCACGAGGCCGCGTGGGCCCGGGCGGAGCTGACGAATTCCTCGATGAACAGCTCCTCGCTTTTGGCCTCCTCCTTGTGGTAGGCCTCCAGTTTCTTCTCCTTGAGCTTCTCGATGGAGGAGGTTTCCTTCTTCGCCTCCACCATGGCCTCCCGGCGCTTCTCCGCCTCGGCCTCCAGCTCCTCCAGGCGCTTGGTTTCCCGCTGAATTTCCTCCTCGGCGGCCCGGAGGGCGCTTTGGTACATCAGCGCCTCGGTGACGGGCATTCCCTCCAGCGCCCGGTCCCGGTAATCCTCGTTGCAGTCCCGGTACTCCCGCCAGAGCTTTTCCAGCAGCGCCTCCTGGGCCCGGACCCGGGCCACGGCCTCGGCGTGCTCCCCCTGAAGCACGCCCAGCACCTGCTGCTTGTAAGAAAGGACGGTATCCAAAGCAAACTTGAACTTCTTCACGAAACGGTTCTCCTTTGATTCGGTCAGCTCAGTATCTTTTTCATCTGCTCAACACACTGGTCATAGCTGAACGCCTCGTCAATGTCCTGGGTCAAAAAGGCGTTCACCGCTTCAATCTTGGAAAGGGCGTAATCCAAATTCCGGTTGCTTCCCGGCTTGTAGGCGCCGATGGCCACCAGGTCCTGGTTCTTCTCGTAGGTGCTGAGGATATCCCGCAGCTGGGAGGCCAGCTGGCGGTGCTCCGGGGAGACGATCTCCACCATCAGCCGGGAGATGCTGGCGGACACGTCGATGGCCGGATAATGGTTGCTGTTGGCCAGGGCCCGGGAAAGGACGATGTGCCCGTCCAGAATGCCCCGGACGGTGTCCGCAATGGGCTCGTTGGTGTCGTCGCCCTCCACCAGCACGGTGTACACGCCGGTGATGGAGCCTTTATCGAAATTGCCGCTGCGCTCCAGGAGCTTGGGCATTTCCGCGTACATGGAGGGGGTGTAGCCCCGGCTGACCGGAGGCTCGCCGATGGCCAGGCCGATTTCCCGCTGGGCCATTGCGAACCGGGTCAGGGAGTCCATCATGAGAAGCACGTCGTAGCCCTGGTCCCGGAAGTACTCCGCAATGCCCGTAGCCACGCTGGGGCACTTCATCCGCAGCATGGCGGGCTGGTCGGAGGTGGCCACCACCAGCACGGAGCGGCGCATGCCCTCCTCCCCCAAATCCTTCTGGACGAACTCCAAAACCTCCCGGCCGCGCTCGCCCACCAGGGCGATGACGTTGATGTCCGCCTTGACGTTTTTCGCAATCATGCCCATCAGCGTGGATTTCCCCACGCCGGAGCCGGCGAAGATGCCGATGCGCTGGCCCTTCCCGATGGTGATGGTGCCGTCGATGGCTTTTACTCCAAACTCCATCCGCTCCCGGATGGGGGGGCGGCGGAGGGGATTGATGTACGAACCGCCCACGCAGTAGGCGTCGCCCCCCTCAAAGGGGGCCTTGCCGTCAATGGGCTGGCCCATGGCGTTGATAATCCGGCCCCGGAGGAACTCCCCCACCCGCAGCGTCAGCTGCCGGCCGGTGTTGCGGACGAAGTTGCCCGCCGAGATGCCCGCCATGTCGGAATAGGGCATCAGCAGGATGTGGTCGTTCTTGAAGCCCACCACCTCGGCGGTGACCTGGCCGCCGGAGTCGCCGTTGTAAATCCGGCAGATGTCGCCCACGGCCGCCCGGCCTCCGCTGGCCTCGATGGACATGCCGACTATATTCTCAATTTTCCCGGTCAGGCTGTAGGTCTCCGCGTTGTACACCTGACGGATCATCTGCCGGAACATAGCCTCTCCTTTTGCCTCACACGCCGCCGCTGAAATTCAAACTGCCAAAGCCGGCGCTCTCCTCCACGGGTCCCGCGTCGGACAGCAGCGTCCGGATATGGTTCATCTGCGTGGCGGCGCTGGCGTCCACGATTTCGTCCGGGGTCTCAATAATGCAGGTGCCCGCCTCGTCGTCCGCCATGGGGATGATGCGTACCCGGTCCGAGAGGGCCGAAAGCGCCGCCGTCAGCGAGGCGGGAACCTTGGAAAGATGCTTGGCGTCGCATTCCGCGATATAGATATGGGCCCATTCCCGGCGCTTGCGCTTGTCAATGGCGGTTTGAATCATCCGCCCGATGACCTCGCTGCTGCTTTTGAGGCTGACGCAGACCACCTTTTCCGCGATGGCGATGGCCAGGTCCCGCAGGTCGTCCACGTTCTCGTCCAGCTGGCGGTCCAGGGCGGCCCCCGCCCGCTCCAGGAATTTGTCAAAATCTGCGGCCAGCTCTTCGGCCTGCCGCTGCCGGGCCCGCTCGCCCTCCTGAAGGGCCTGGGCGGCTCCCTGGGCCAGGCCCTCGGCCCGCCCGGCCTCCAGGCCGCTTTGGCGGGAGGACTCGAAGAGCTCCTGGGTCTTGATTTCCGCCTCCAGGCGGGCCTGGTCCAAAATGGCCTCGGCCCGGCGGTGTGCGTCCGCAATGATCTGCTCCGCCTGAATCTGGGCGAAGCTCACCGGGTCCGGCTGGGGTTCGGGCTCCGGCCCGGGCCCGGAGGGCCCGGGGCTCTCCTCTCCCGTCCGGATTTCCATCTCCGGCGCCTCCTCCCCGCCGCCCTCCTCCGGGGGAGGGGGCGGCTCCGGCGGGGCGGGCTTCTCCTCTTCCAGGATCAGCTCCTCCGCCTTGGGGAAGCGGTAGGGCTCGGCCTTGGGACGCATGATGGATTTCCAAATACTAGGCAATGATATCGTCCTTTCCGCCCTTCAGGATGATGATCTCACCCTTCTCCTCCAGACCGCGGATAATGCCGACAATGCGCTGCTGGGCCTCCTCCACGTCCTTCATGCGGACGTTGGAGGTGATCTCCAGGTCGTCCTTGATGCTCTGGGCCATGCGGGTGGACATATTGGAGAACAGCTTGTTGGCCACCTCCGTATTGGCGGCCTTGAGGGCCAGCACCAGGTCTCTGGGGTCGCAGTCCCGGACGAAGCGCTGCACGGAGCGGTCGTCCATGGTGATGATGTCCTCGAAAACGAACATCCGCTTGCGGATCTCGTCCGCAAGGTCGGGGTCGGACAGGCCGTCGAAGATGTTTTTCTCGCTGGTCCGGTCCAGGTTGTTCATCACGTCGGCCACATAGTCGATGCCGCCGACCTTGATGTTGGTATCGGTCATGATGTTGGAGAAGCGGTTGTGCATTTCGGCCTCCACAATCTTGATGGCCGCCGGGGAGACGCTGTCCAGCTTGGCGATGCTCTCCACCACCTGAATCTGCTTCTTCTCCTCCAGCTGGGCCACCACCCCCGCCGCCTTGTCCGCGTCCACATAGCTGAGGACCAGGGCGATGGTCTGGGGCCGCTCCCCCCGCAGGGCGGAGTACAGGGATTTGATGTCCGCCTTGTCCATAAAGGAGAACTCCCGGTTTTTCAGGCTCTTGGTGACCTTGCCCAGAAGCTCCGCCGCCGCCTGCTCGCCGTAGGCCTTCTCCAGGACGGCCCGGGCGTATTCCAGCCCGCCCTCGGTAACGGCCTTGTTGGTCAGGCACAGCTGGTAGAACTCGTTGAGAATGTCCTCCGTCTGCTGGGTGCTCAGCACCCCCAGGCGGGCCACCTCCAGCGTGAGCTGCTCCACCTCCTCGTCCTCCATGTACTTATAGAGGAGGGACGCCTTCTCGGCTCCCAGGGCGATGATGACGGCCGCCGCCTTCTGGGCGGTGTTGAGCTCCGCCTGGGGCTTTCCGCCTTTCGCCGCCTGGGGGGCGGCCGTTGCGGTCTCAGCCATTGCTGTCGCCCCCTTTCAGCCAAACCTTGATCATCTGCGCCGCAATTTCCGGGTTGTCGCTGGCGAACTGGCGGATGTCCTTTCGCAGCTCCATGCTCTTTTCCAGCTCCAGGTCCATCACGTCGGCGCCGGTCTCCGGCGCCTCGCCGTCTATGCCCAGGCCGGCCACCCGCAGCAGGGCTTCCGCCTCCTCGCGCTGGCGGGCCTCCTCCGCCTCCTGCTTTTTGCGTTTCTTCCTGCGCAGCAGAAGGATGACGGTGAGAAGGATGATAAACAGCAGCAGCCCAACGCCCGCCGCGATCAGCACCCACAGGGGCGGCATAGACCCGCCGGGCTCCACCGCAGGCGCGGTGCCCAGGTTGGGATCGAAGAAGTTCATGGACACCACGGAAATCTTGCCGTCCAGAATTTCCTCCCCGGTAACGGGGTCCCGCTCGCCGGTAATGCCGGCGGCCCGGGCCGTGTGCCGGCGGATTTCCTCAATGTTGAGGTTTTCCGCCGCTCGGGCGTTAATGGAAACGGCCACGGTGCAGTCCGTCATTTTGACCGCCCCGTTGTTGTCGATGTTGATGACGCTGTGGGTGTTGTCGTAGTCAATCCGCTTGGTTCCGCCGATGGCCCGGTCGTTTTCCTCCGGCGTGGCCCCGGCCTCCACCTGCTCAGGAAGGTCGCTGTTCACTTCGGTTCCCACCACGCCGCCGGGCAGCTCCTCCCCGGGCCGGGTCACGTAGTAGCTCCACTCCTCGGCCCCCCGGATGCCCGCCCCGTCAGTAGAGCCGTCCTGGGCATAATCGGGAAGGGTGGTCTCGTTGCGCACTTCGGTGGTGCGGTCCACCTCCACCTCGCAGGTCACGCCCACCCGGACGTTGTCCTCGCCGAAGAAGGGCCGGAGCACCTGCATGACCTCGCTGCGGATGCGGTTCTCCATGCCCTGCTGAAGCTGCATCTTCAGCGCCGAGATTTCGCCGTTCAGCGCGTCCTCCGACAAGTACACGTTGCCCACCTTGTCGGAAATGCTGACGGAGTCGATTTTCAGGCCCTGCACGCCGTGGGCCAGCAGGTCCCGGATGGCCTGGGCCTGCCCGTCGGTGAGCATCTTGCCCTCCACCATGGTCACGCTGACGGCGGCGGTGGCCTCCACCACGTTGCCGCTGTCCAATATGTAGGCCCGGTTCTCCCCGGGAGTGATGTACACGTCGGCGTCCACCACGTCGGGGAAGGCGCGGATGGTGGCCTCCATGTCGCTTTGCAGGTCCTGAAGCTGGGCGTAGTTCCGCTCCTCGTTGGTGGAAAAGCTCCCCAGCTTCTCCGTGTAATAGTGGCCGGTCTGGTTCAGGTTCGCCATCAGGATGCGGGCCTTCAGCGCCGCCTCCTGCCCGGCGGGAACCATGACGGTGTTCCCGTCCTCCACTTTATAATTGGTAACGCCCTGTTCGCTCAAAAAGCTCAGGATGTTGGACGCCTCGGTGTCGCTCACCTGGGTAACCAGCACGGCGTAATCCTGCTTGTTCAGCGTCAAAGCGATGGCGGCGGCCACAATCACAACCACCACAACAGCGGCAATGGCGATCCAAACCTTTTTCGACACGCTTTTCAGGCGCTCCTTCGTCTTTCCCAGAAACGCCTTGGCCTTTTCCTTCACGTCGTTCAACCGCTGTCACCTCCTTCTCTCCGCCGCGGCGCGGCGTCCTGTAGACATGATTCGTGCTGCCCTGGTCCAGCGGGCCGGGCAGCACAGGGAAACGCCCCCTCTGCCGCCCTCCTTGAATCAGAGGTTGATTCTGGTCAGCTCGGAGTAGGCGTCCAGCGCTTTGTTCCGAAGCTGAATCAGCATGTTCACCGCGGTCTGGCTCTTGTAGGCCGCGATCATCGTGGCGGCGGGGTTATCCGTCTGGCCCGTGGCCAGCAGGTATTGAGACTCCTTGAATTCCGCGTCCGTCTCCTTCACATTGTTGATGGCGGAGCGGAAAATCGCGCCGAAGGGGCTTTCCTCCGGAGAAACGGCCTCCTTTGCCCGGCTCTCCTCCCTGTCCGCGCCAAGGGGCGTCAGCGGCGTAAGTTTTTCCATGGGCGTCAGCATAACGCGCCTCCTCTCAACCTCTTGCGGTTATTTTCCAATCTGGAGTCCGTCGGTAATGACGGTCTTCATGGTGTTGAACATGGTGACATTGGCGGAGTATGCCTGGGTGGCGGCCATGGCGTCGGCGATTTCCTTTACCATGTCCACGTTCGGGGTGTCCACATAGCCGTCCTCGTCCGCGTCCGGGTGGGTGGGGTCATAAACCCGCTTCATGGGGGACGGGTCCTCCACAATGCCGGTCACTCGCACGCCGCCGGCGGCCCGCCCGTTTGGCACCATGCCGGAGGAGGCCCGGGCCATGGCGCGGCGGAAGCCGTCCCGTCCGGTTTTGGCCTCGAAGACTACCATCTTCCTGCGGTAGGCCCCCTCGCCCCCCTCCACCCGGGTGGTGGTGGAGTTCGTCACGTTCTCCCCCACAATGTCCAGGCGCAGCTGCTGGGCCGTCAGGCCGGAGGCCACAATGTTCATGGAACTCAAAAATGCCATAGGTCAAACTCTCCATTCCCAGCCGGGAATCTCCCGGCAGTCCTTGGCGGGGCCGGAAAATCCGGTCCCGCAATCGTTTACGCCCCTCTCCGGCAACGCTTATTTAACCATTTGAACCAGGAAAGCGTCCGCCGCCGCTCAAAAGCCCGGTCACTGTCCCCGGATAGCGGAGTTGAGAATCGCCAGGTCCGTGTTGATGGAGCTCATCACGTAGCGCATCTGGTAGGCGTTGCGGATGGCCTCCGCCATCTGGGCGGTGACATTGACGCCGTTGTCGTCCATCCGGGTCTGGACCGTCTGCTCCGTCACGGAGAAGGGGGTTGCCTCCAGCGTCTGGCGCATGGCCTTCACCGGCGCGGCCCGGCGGGACGCCTGGAGGAGCTTTCCCTTCAGGCTCTCCTCAAAGGTGACGACCTTTTCTTTATAGCCCGGCGTTTCGGCGTTGCTGACGTTGTCCGCAATGGCGGCCTGT
The DNA here is from genome assembly GCA_910585165.1 of uncultured Oscillibacter sp. GTDB lineage: Bacteria > Bacillota > Clostridia > Oscillospirales > Oscillospiraceae > Oscillibacter. Next base: position 11,101 of record CAJUBX010000021.1, read on the forward strand.
TTGGTCCACAGGTAGCCCAGGGACTTTTCCATCATCAAAAAAGAATTGCTTGACAAAAGATCCATAACGGCCCAATCCTCCAAATCATGGCCGCCGCAGCGTTTCCCGCCGCAAAGCCGGCGGGCCGGGGGCCTGTTCTCCTGGCACAAAGGCGCACAAAGCGCCCGGACGGGGCGCTACGGGACTGCCCGCCGGGGAAACCGCCCTTCCGGCTCGCAGGAAGGGCCTTCCACTCTATTCGGCAAGGCCCCGTTTCATTCCGCCGGAAATTTCCCCGGCAGAACTTTTCCCGCCGTTTCTGCATGTGCGTTTTGCAACACGTCCGTTTGTCCAGCCTAATTGGATAACTATCATTATGAACCATTCTCCCGGAAAAATCAAGTACTTTTTTGCCCGGCGCATCTTCCATTTTCATGAAATATTTAATGTTCTGCCCGCGTTTTGCCGCTTTCTCCAAAAATCATTGCCGGACTTTGTCCTCCCGCGCCGCACCTTGACGGCCATAACAATCTTTTTGCCGCATTTTTGCGCATTTTTGTGGAATGCGTCGAGTTATTTCCAAAAAATGGAGGCGTCAAAATGACGGCTTTTCCCTTTCGGTCCTCCGCGGTTCCCTCCGGTTTGTTCTTGCTATTTCCTTTTTCCTGTGGTAGAATCAAGATGTTTTCGTATCGGCATTTCACGGCCCCTTCCCCGGGGCCGCCTCCGGCGGGCCGGATTGTCCGCCTCTGCCGGGGAGGAACCAGAGGTCTAAGGAAGTGATCCCTTTGAGCACGGAGCAAAAACAGAAGATTTTAATTGTAGACGACTCGGAGCTGAACCGCGCCATCCTGGCCGATATGCTGGACGACGAGTATGAGATCATCGAGGCCGAAAACGGCCTCCAGGGCGTGGGGCTGCTTCAGCAGCGGGGGGCGGAGATTTCCCTGGTCCTGCTGGACATCGTCATGCCGCAGATGGACGGCTTCGGCGTTTTGGACGTCATGGCGCAAAACCATTGGATTGAAGACATTCCCGTCATCATGATCTCCGCCGAGACCGGCTCCAGCCACATCGAGCGGGCCTATGAGCTGGGCGTTACCGATTTTATCTCCCGGCCCTTCGACGCGCTGATCGTCCACCGCCGGGTGGTGAACACCATCATGCTTTACGCCAAGCAGAAGCGCCTGGCCAATATGGTGGCGGATCAGATTTATGAAAACGAGCAGCGCAGCAGCCTGCTCATTGATATCCTCAGCCACATTGTGGAGTTCCGCAACGGCGAGAGCGGCCTCCACGTTCTCAACGTCCGCACCCTGACGGAGCTGATGCTGAACCACCTGGTCCAGAAGACAGACCGCTATCATCTCTCCCCCTCGGACATCTCCATGATCTGCACCGCCTCGGCCCTGCACGACATCGGGAAGATTTCCATTGACGAAAAAATCCTCAACAAGCCCGGCCGCTTCACCGACGAGGAGTTCGCCATCATGAAGACCCACTCCATGGCCGGGGCGGAGATGCTGGAAAACCTCCCCATCCACCAGGACGACCCCCTGGTGAAGGTGGCCTACGACATCTGCCGCTGGCACCACGAGCGCTGGGACGGCCGGGGCTACCCCGACGGGCTCCGGGGGGACGAAATTCCCATCTCGGCGCAGATTGTGGCCCTGGCGGACGTGTACGACGCCCTGACCTCCAAGCGCTGCTACAAGGACTCCTTCTCCCACGAGAAGGCGGTGGAGATGATTCTGGCCGGCCAATGCGGCACCTTCAACCCCCTTTTGCTGGACTGCCTGCGGGAGCTGGCCCCGGACCTGCCCGCCCTGATGAGCTCCAGCAACTCCGTAACCCAGCGGGACCGGCGGGAGATGCGGAACGTGGCCCAGGAAATGCGCCGCCATGAGGAGCTCACCGCCTCCGAGCGGACGCTCCAGCTTCTGGAGCATGAGCGGATGAAGTACAGCTTCTTCGCCGACATGAGCAAGGAAATCCAGTTTGAGTTCACGGTCTCCCCGCCCATGGTTACCCTCTCCAACTGGGGCGCGGAGCACCTGGGACTGGAGGAGATCATCATGGACCCCATGCACCAGCCCCAGGCCCAGAGCGTCATGGAGGCCGCGGACTTCCAGAACCTCACCGACGCCCTGCGCAGCACCAGCCCGGAGCAACCGGTGGTTACTTATGACTGCAAGCTGAATTATAAGGGCGCCTGGCGCTGGACCCAGATCGTGGCCCGGGCCACCTGGTCCAGCGACGAGCCGCCCCGCTATACCGGCGCCATCGGCAAGGCCATCGACATCCACGACTCCCGGATGAAGCTCAGCGCCCTGGAGCGCATGGCCTCCCACGACGCCCTGACCGGCCTTCTCAACCACGCCTACGCCAAAAAGCGCATCCTGGAGCGGATCGAGGCCCGGCCCGGCGCGTCCTGCGCCCTGGTCATCTTCGACCTGGACCACTTCAAATCCGCCAACGACACCTACGGCCACTCCTTCGGGGACCAGGTGCTGGTCCACCTGGCGGAGAAGCTCCGCCAATGCATCCGGGGCGGGGACATCGCCGCCCGGGTGGGCGGGGACGAGTTCCTCATCTTCCTGGAATACAAGGACGACGTGGAAACCGTCATCTCCCGCATCTTCCAGTCTCTCTGCGGCCGGTTTGAGCAGTTCCCCATCTCCGTCAGCATGGGCGCGGCCCTGACCTGCGCCGTCCCCGGCGGCTACGACGCCCTGTTCCACGCGGCGGACGCCGCCCTCTACACCGTCAAGCGGGGCGGCCGGGGCCAATACCGTTTTTACGACGATACCATGCGCGAGACCCTCTCCGTCATCTCTCCCATTGAGGACGGCGAAGGCGCGCACAAGGACGCTTGAAGCAAGGAGGAATCCCCCTATGACCTTACGGGAGTGCTACGCCGCCATGGGCGGAAATTACGACGACGCCATCGGCCGGCTGCGCAGCGAGCGGCTGGTGCAGAAATTCGTGCTGAAATTTCTGGACGACGGAAGCTATGACCTTCTCTGCCGCTCCATGGAGGAGAAGAACTATGAGGAGGCCTTCCGGGCCGCCCATACCATCAAGGGCGTGTGCCAGAACCTGAGCATCGACCGGCTCCAAGCCTCCAGCAGCCGCCTGTGCGAGGCTCTGCGCGGCGGCTACACGCCCCAGGCCGACGCCCTGGCGGAGGAGGTGCGGGCGGATTACGCCCAAACTACCGCCGCCATCCGGGCCTTCCAGAAAGAGAGCGCGGGATGAAAAAGCTGCTGAACAACGCCTCCCGCTTTCTCTCCGTGAGCCTTGCCCTGGTTCTCCTGCTGACGGTGTGCATCTTCTCCTTCCTGGCCTTCTTTATGCAGCAGAAAAGCGCCGAGACCATCAGCGACGTGGGCAGCGTCTATATGACCGGCATGGGCGAAAAGGTCACCCAGCACTTTGACACCACCATCCAGCTCCGTCTCTCCCAGGTGGAGGCTCTGGTAGAGGGCTTCCAGCCGGGGGACGCCCCTGCGGAAGAACTGCGCGGCGAGCTGGCCGTCAACGCCCAGGTGCGGGGCTTCGAGTCCCTGGCCTTTTATTCTCCCTCCGGGGAGTTTGACATGATTTACGGCGACGTGCCCGTCCTGGCGGACCCGGATCCCTTCCTGGCCTCCATGAACGGCGGGGAGAAAAAGGTGGCCGTAGCCAACACGGACCACGGGGAAAAGGACATCCTCCTGGGCATCCCCGCCAAGTACCGCATGTCCGGGGGGGAAACCGCCGCCGCTTTGGTTGCCAGCCTCCCCGCCAGCTACATTGCCGACACCCTCTCCCTTTACAGCGAGAACACCCTGGTCTACTCCCACATCATCCGCCGGGACGGCTCCTTCGTCATCCGCAGCGGCGACGCCTTCCGGGAGAATTACTTTGACCGCATCCAGGCCCTGTTTGAGGAGCAGGGGGAGAGCGGGGAGCCGTATGTTCAGGAGCTGGAGGCCGCCATGGACGCGGGGGAAGAATATTCCACCCTTCTCAACTTCGGCAGCGAGCGGCGGCACCTGCAGTGCACCAAGCTCCCCTATTCCGAATGGTTCCTGGTGACGGTGCTGCCTTACGGGCAGCTGGACCAGTCCGTCAGCGACCTCAGCCGCACCTGGCTGTACCTGGTCTTTTTGGGCTGCGCCGTGGTGCTGCTGGCCCTGCTGCTGGTGTTCTGGCAGTACTCCCGGCTTTTGCGGGAGCAGATGGCAGAGCTGGAAAAGGCCCGGAAGGAGGCCATCCACGCCAATAAGGCCAAGAGCGAATTCCTCTCCAACATGTCTCACGACATCCGAACCCCCATGAACGCCATTGTGGGCATGACGGCCATCGCCACCGCCAATATCGGCGACCAGCAGCAGGTCCAGAACTGTCTGAAGAAAATCACCCTCTCCAGCCGCCACCTGCTGGGGCTCATCAACGACGTACTGGATATGAGCAAGATCGAAAGCGGCAAGCTGACGCTGAACATGGACCAGGTCTCCCTCCGGGAGGTGATGGACAGCATCGTCAGCATCGCCCAGCCCCAGGTCCGCTCCAAGCGCCAGCAGTTCGATGTGTTCATCCACGACATCTCCACGGAAAGCGTCTGCTGTGACAGCGTGCGGCTGAACCAGGTCCTGCTGAATATCCTGGGCAACGCCCTAAAATTCACCCCCGAGGGCGGGCTGATTCAGGTCTCCCTTTATGAAGAAGCCTCTCCCAAAGGGGAGGACTATGTCCGCACCCACATCATCGTCAAGGACAACGGCATCGGCATGACCCCGGAGTTCAAGGAGAAAATCTTCGAGTCCTTTGTCCGGGAGGACAGCGCCCGGGTCCGCCGGACCGAGGGCTCCGGCCTGGGCATGGCCATCACCAAGTACATTGTGGACGCCATGGGCGGCACCATCACCGTGGACAGCGAGCTGGGCAAAGGCAGCGAGTTCCATGTCACCCTGGACCTCCAGCGAGCCGAAACCACCGAGGAGGAAATGATTCTTCCCGAGTGGAACATCCTGGTGGTGGACGACGACCGCCAGCTCTGCGAAAGCACCACCCTCTCCCTGAAGGCCATCGGCGTAAAGGCCGACTGGGCCCTGAACGGGGAGAAGGCTCTGGAGATGCTGGACCGCCGGGCCAAGGCCCGGGACCACTACCATATCATTCTTCTTGACTGGAAGCTGCCGGATATGGACGGCATCTCCGCCGCCAGGGAAATCCGCCGCCGTTTCGGCGGCGACACCCCCATCATGCTGATTTCCGCCTATGACTGGAGCGAAATTGAAGCCGAGGCCAAGGAGGCCGGCATCACAGGCTTCATCTCCAAGCCCCTGTTCCGCTCCACCCTTTTCTACGGGCTCAAGCCCTTCGCCGGCGACAGCTCCTCCATCCCCCAGCGGCCCGAGGAGAAAGCCGCCGACTTTACCGGGCGGCATATCCTCCTGGCGGAGGACAATGACCTGAACTGGGAGATCGCCAACGAGCTCCTCTCCGACCTGGGGCTGGAGCTGGAGTGGGCGGAGAACGGCCGCATCTGCGTGGACAAGTTTCTAAGTTCCCCCGTGGGCTTTTACGACGCGGTGCTTATGGACCTTCGGATGCCGGTGATGACAGGCTACGAGGCCACGGAGGCTATCCGCAGCCTGGACAGGCCGGATAAGGACATCCCCATCATCGCCATGACCGCCGACGCCTTCTCTGAGGATATCAAAAAATGTCTGGACGCGGGCATGAACGCCCATATCGCCAAGCCCATCGACATCCGGGAGGTTTCCCGGCTGCTGGAAAAATTCATCGGCCAGAGCCATTGACGCAAAAAGGCGGCGGGAATCTCCCGCCGCCTTTTCAGCTTGTCGAAAAAGCCTTTTCGACAAGCTGCTAAAAATTTTCTGAACTTCAAAAAGTTCTGAAAATTTAGGATTTCAATGGTGCAGGGAACCCTTCCTGGGTTCCCCGCACACACCCTTCCTTCCCGTTGAATGACTCTTGCGAGTTTCTTGACAGCCTAAAAAGGCGGCGGGAATCTCCCGCCGCCTTTTTTTCGAATCTTTACGCCTCCGGCGCCGCGCCGCCGCCGTCCGAGGCTTCCACGGTCCCGCCAGAGCCGGAGCAGTCCCCGCCCTCCCGGTCCTCGTCCTCCAGGACGGATTCCCACTCCTTGGGCTTTTCCTTGGGCGTCCGGCAGGCCATGGCCAGCTTGTAGCCGTCGGGGTCATTCTCCATCAGATACCGCTCGTCCTGGGGCGGCACCTTGTCCCCCCGCATGATGCGGGAGGCGATTTTCCGGCAGTTGTCCATGGTTTTCAGGGCCTTGGTCAACGCGTCCAGCTCGCCGTTCCCCTTCTGCCTGGCCTCCAGCAGCTTCCTCTGCTTCTCCGCGTCCTGGCGGTTCACCTCCTGGAGGAAGGACAACGCCGCCTGGGACCAGTCCGCCTTGTCGGACCTGGGCCTTAAGGGGGCGGTCCCGCCCTTTGTCCCGGCGGTCTTTTTCTCCGCCCTGAGCGGGGAGGCCGCCGCCTGCCCGGTCCGCCGCTGCCGTCCGCCGACCGTCAATTCCATGGTCCGCCCTCCTTCCGCCCGCTGCTCTTTGCGGGGCTTTTATGGATACCATACCATAGAATTCCATGGAACACAAGCCCCTTTTCCTTGTAAAATCTCCCTCTTCCCTTTCCCCGCGGAGTATGGTATCATAAGTCATACCTTTGCGCCTGCGCATTCTTCCCCCCGCGCCGGCCATATTACACAAAGGAGGGCCCCCGCCATGCACGTTCCGTCCGATATCGAGATCGCCCAGTCCTGCCAGATGCGCCCCATCGCGGAGATTGCCGCCGCCGCCGGGGTGGACCCCCAATACCTGGAGCTCTATGGAAACTACAAGGCCAAGGTGGACCCCCGCCTCCTCCGGGAGAGCGGGAGAAACGACGGGAAGCTGATCCTCGTCACCGCCATCAACCCCACCCCCGCCGGGGAGGGCAAGACCACCACCACCGTCGGTCTGGCCGACGCTCTCCGCCGCCTGGGAAAGAACGCCCTGGTTGCCCTGCGGGAGCCCTCCCTGGGCCCCGTCTTCGGTGTGAAGGGCGGCGCGGCAGGAGGCGGCTATGCCCAGGTGGTGCCCATGGAGGACATCAACCTCCACTTCACCGGGGACTTCCACGCCATCGGCGCGGCCAACAACCTCCTGGCGGCCATGCTGGACAACCACATCCAGCAGGGCAACGCCCTGGGAATCGACGTGAAGAAGATCACCTGGAAGCGCTGTGTAGACATGAACGACCGCCAGCTTCGGAACATCGTGGACGGCCTGGGGGGCCGGATGCAGGGCGTGCCCCGGGAGGACGGCTTCGACATCACGGTCGCCAGCGAGATCATGGCGGTCCTCTGCCTCTCCAGCGATATCCTGGACCTGAAGACCCGCCTGGGCCGGATGGTGGTGGGCTACACCTATGAAGGAAAGCCCGTCACTGCCCACGGCCTAAAGGCCGAGGGGGCCATGGCGGCCCTCCTCAAGGACGCGCTGAAGCCCAACCTGGTCCAGACCCTGGAGGGCACCCCCGCCTTCATCCACGGCGGGCCCTTCGCCAACATCGCCCACGGCTGCAACTCCGTCATGGCCACCCGCCTTGCCATGCGCCTTGGGGACTACGCCGTCACCGAGGCGGGCTTCGGCGCGGACCTGGGGGCGGAGAAGTTTTTGGACATCAAGTGCCGCCTGGCGGGCCTCAAGCCCAGCGCCGTTGTGGTGGTGGCCACAGTCCGGGCGCTGAAAAACCACGGCGGCGTTCCCAAGGCGGAGCTGAACGCCGAAAACCTGGAGGCCCTGGAGCGGGGCCTTCCCAACCTGCTCCAGCATGTGGACAACATCAAAAACGTCTTCGGCCTGCCCTGCGTGGTGGCCGTCAACGCCTTCCCCACGGACACCGCCGCGGAGCTCAAGCTGGTGGAGGACAAATGCCGGGAGCTGGGGGTCAACGTGGCCCTCAGCGAGGTCTGGGCCAAGGGCGGCGCGGGCGGCGAAGCCTTGGCGGAGGAGGTTCTGCACCTGTGCGGGGAGCCCAGCGGCTTCCGCTTCGCCTACGATGCGGAGGATACCATCGAAAACAAAATCAACGCCATTGCCAAAAAGGTCTACCGCGCCGATGGGGCCGTCCTGACCCCCGCCGCGAAAAAACAAGCGGCGGAGCTGGAGGCCCTGGGCTTCGGCGCTCTCCCCGTCTGCATGGCGAAGACCCAGTACAGCTTCTCCGACGACCCGGCCCTCCTGGGCGCTCCCAAGGGCTTCACCATCACCGTGCGGAACCTGAAGGTATCCGCCGGAGCGGGCTTTTTGGTGGCCCTGACGGGGGACATCATGACTATGCCGGGCCTGCCCAGGGTCCCCGCCGCCGAGAAAATCGACGTGGACGAAGCCGGCAGAATCACCGGCCTTTTCTAAGGGGGCGGACTATGACCTATCTCTCTCCCAGAGAATTCCTGGCCCGCTACGCCGCCGCCGGGACAGCCAAGACGCAAAAAAGCGCCGGGAAGCTCCTGGCCCTGGCGGTGCTGGCGGGGGCTCTCATCGCCCTGGGCGCCGCCGCCTCCAGCACCGCCGTTCACGGCATGGACAACGTGGGCCTGGCCCGGACGGTTTCCGGTCTGCTGTTCCCCTTCGGATTGTGCATGGTCATCGCCGCCGGGGCGGAGCTGTTCACTGGAAACAGCCTGCTGGTCCTCTCCCTGCTTGAACGAAGCTGCACCCTCTCCGGCCTTCTAAGGAACTGGCTTCTCGTCTACCTGGGGAATTTTCTCGGCGCGCTCCTGGTGGCGGCGGGCTGCGTGTGGTTCGGCCAGCTGAACTACTCCGCCGGGGGCCTGGCGGTGTACACCATCCGCCTGGCCGCCGGGAAATGCGCCCTGCCGTTTTCAAGCGGCTTCGGCCTGGGGATTTTCTGCAACGTCCTGGTGTGCCTGGGGGTGCTGCTGGCCCTCTCCGCCCAGGAGGCGGCGGGCCGCTTTATGGGGGCCTTTCTCCCCGTGTGCTACTTTGTCCTCTGCGGCTTTGAACACTGCGTGGCCAATATGTACTACGTCTCCGCCGGGCTGCTGGCCGTCCAAAATCCCCGGTATTTCCAGCTGGCCCAGGCGGCGGGGGTGGATTTGGGGTCCCTGACCTTGGGGAACTTCCTTTTGGGAAACCTCCTCCCCGTCACCCTGGGGAACGTCCTGGGCGGCGGGGGACTGGCCGCTTTGCTGTGGTACGCCCATCTGAAAAAGGACTGATTCTATAAAAGGCGCGCCCGGCGGATACCGCCGGGCGCGCCTCTTTTCCGGTTTTCCAAAGCGGGTATAAGAGCCCCCGGTTTGGGAAATACTGCCTGCACACCACAAAATAGGAGGCAGTATTTCCATGTCCAAAAACCTGAAAGAAAGCGAGACCCTGAAAAACCTGATGCGGGCCTTCGCCGGCGAAAGCCAGGCCCGGAATCGCTACACCTTCGCCGCCGGCCTCTGCAAACAGCAGCAGCTCCATGTTCTGGAGGCCGTTTTCACCTTCACCGCCAACCAGGAAAAGGAGCACGCCGAAATCTTCTACAACCACATGAAGGAGCTTTCCGGGGAGACCGTCCACATCGACGGCGGCTACCCGGTGGATCTGACCAACGACGTGGCAAAGCTCCTGCGGATGGCCCAGCACAACGAGTTTGAGGAGTTCGACCCCGTCTATCCCAGCTTCGCCGCCACCGCCCGGCAGGAGGGCTTCCCCCAGGCCGCCGCCTCCTTCGAGCAGATTTCCAAAATCGAAAAGACCCACGGCAACCGCTTCGCCCGCTTCGCAGAGCTGCTGGAAACCGGGAAGCTCTTTGTCTCCGACACGAAATGCGGCTGGCTGTGCCTGAACTGCGGCCACATTCAGGAGGGCCTCCAGGCCCCCAAATCCTGTCCCGTCTGCTCCCACGATCAGGGCTTTTTCATCCGCCTGGAGATGGTCCCCTACGGCGGGGATATTCTGAAGGGCTGACGGCCTATCCGGCGGCGCCCACCTCCGGCTCCGCCCAGGCATAGTCGTAAGAGCCGAAGACCGGCCACTCCGCCCGCAGGCCGTTCACCGCCGCCGCCAGGGCCCGGGCGAAGTCCTCCCCGGAGAGGACTTCGTCCTCCGGGCGGACAATGGCGGCCATCGCCCCCTCCTCCCCGTCTCCGGCGGTCAGAAGGAGCCGGGGCGGGTTTTCCAGGGCGGCGAAATCCTCCGCCGGGAGGAAGGCCACATCCACGCCCCCCTCCCCCGCCGCCTGGGCGGTGGCCGCCGGGGAGGAGCCCACGGAAAGCGTCACCGTCTCCGCCTCCACCCCCTGTTCCGCCAGGGCCGCCTTCAGCGCCTTTGGCAGCTCCCGGACGGCCCGGGACAGTTCCTCCGCCGGCAGATCCCCACGGGAGACCTCCACGGAGAGGGACTTGCGCTCAATGGGACCCTTCTCCTCCTCTTCCGGCTCCGGCTCCGCCGGGCCGCAGGCGCAGAGCAGGACGGCCAGCAGGGCGCAGAGCAGCGCCAGATACTTTTTCATAGAAACTCCTTTTTACCTTCGGCGGAAAACCGCCGTTTTTTTGTGGACAATCCGCCGAACCTTTGGTATAGTAATAGCAGAGCGGCGCAGGCAGGCGGCGTCATCATTCTATCACGTCCCCGCCCGGCGCGCAAGGGCGGAGTCCCGCCGCATTTAAGGAGGTCCGGCATGCTGACCATCCGAAACGAGGCAAAGTCCGATTACCAGGCCGTGGAAGCCCTGACCCGCAGGGCCTTTTACAACCTCTATGTTCCCGGCTGCCACGAGCACTACCTGGTCCATGTCATGCGGGACCACCCGGACTTTGTGCCGGATCTGGACTTCGTGCTGGAGCTGGACGGAAACTTAATCGGCAGCATCCTTTACACCCGTTCCACCCTTACCGGCGAAGCCGGGGAGCGGCGGGAGATTCTGACCTTCGGCCCCGTCTGCATCGCGCCGGAGTACCAGCGGCGGGGCTATGGGAAGCGCCTGATCGGGCACTCCCTGGAGCGGGCCGCCGCCCTGGGCTGGGAGGCCGTGGTGATCTTCGGCTCTCCCGCCAACTACGTGGGCCTTGGCTTCCAGAGCTGCAAGCGGCGGCTGGTCCGGGCGGAGGACGGCAGCTTCCCCGCCGCCATGCTGGTCCGGGAGCTCCGGCCCCGCGCCCTGGATGGCGGCCCCTGGACCTACCGGGAAAGCCCGGTCATGCGCTTTGACGGAGAGGCCGCCCTCCGGTTCGACGCGGGCCTGCCCCCCATGGAAAAGCGGGTCCTGCCCTCTCAGGAGGAGTTCTATATCCTCAGCGGCTCCGTTTTGCGCTGACCCCATCAAATCACAATAAAGGAGAATCACCATGGAAGAAGCAGGCATCGTCTCCATCTGGCTCGGCAGCTTCGAGAGCCGGGAAGCTCTGGCGTTTTACGCCGAAAACCGCTTTAAGCGGAATGAAAAAGGCGAGAAGGTTCCCTCCTTTACCCAGGACTTTTTCAACGGCGATCTCTGGCCCTTCGAGCCGGACGTGTTTGACTACGAGTTCAACGCCGCCCCCTCCCAGGACCCGGCCGTGGTGGCGGAGCCCCTGGGCGAGGAGCTGTCCCGCGCCTTGGCGGAGCTTTACTCCAAGGGCTTTGAGCAGCCCTATAACGCCGTCATCGCGGTTTACGACTACCAGTTCGAGGGCAGCCGCTACGTCCCCGGCGCGCCGGTGCGGTTTGTGGGCTCCTTCTCCTACATAGAGCGCTGAGTCAACCGCAAACCCGTGCGCCAAGCCCCCGCCGCCGCTCCGTCCGCCGGAGCGGCGGCTTTTTTTTGAAAAAATTCCAGCCGGGGTGAAAGTATCCGCCCCGCCGGATCGTATCCATTACGAGAGCGCTCCAAAGGAGTTGATGCCATGAATCCCCACGAGCAGGCGGAACGGCTGGCGAACGCCTACGCCGACGCAATCCTCCGCCTCAGCTACGCCTATTTGAAAAACACCCAGGACGCCCAGGATATCTGCCAGACGGTCTTTGTCAAGCTCCTCACGGAGCCCCGGCAGTTTGAAAGCGCGGAGCATGAGCGGGCCTACGTCCTGCGCATGGCGGCCAACGCCTGCAAGGACCTTTTGAAAAGCCCCTGGCGGAAGCGGACCTGCGGCCTGGAAACCGTGCTGGAGGTCCCCGCCCCGGAGGCGGGGGACGGCTCCGTCCTCGCGGCGGTGAACGAACTGCCCGCCCATTACCGGGCGGTAATCTACCTCTTTTACTACGAGGGCTACCAGGCGGCGGAAATCGGGAAAATCCTGGGCGTGCCCACCGCCACCGTCCACACCCGCCTGGCCCGGGGCCGGGCAAAGCTCAAGGACATCTTAGGAGGTGCTGACTATGAGCGATCTGTTTGATTACAAGAAGGAGATGAGCCAATTGCGCTTTACGGAAAATCAGAAGAAGACCCTGGCGGAGGCCGCCGCCTCCGCCGCCGGAGGAGCGGCCAAGCGCCGCCGTCCCGTGCTCCGCACCGCCCTGATCGCTGCCGCCATGGCCGCTGTGCTGGTGGTGGGCGCGGGAGCGGCGGGAGTGCTGCCCAATCCCACCGATGTTTTCGCCCCCCTCTTCGGCGGGGCCGCAGCCCAGACGGAGGTCATCGGCAAAATCGGGCATCCCATCGGGGCCTCCGACTCCGACGGAGGCATCACCATCTCCGCCGACGCCATCATGGGCGACGAATACAACGCCGTCATTGTCTACACCCTCACCCGGGAGGACGGGGAGCGGTTTTTGCCGGAGGGCAAGAGCCTGGACGAGGCCTGTCTGACCGTGGGCGGCTTCGGCGGGGCCAGCTGGGTCAAGGGCGGAAGCCACGGCGGGGCCTGGTTCGTGGACGAGGACCCGGAGGACAACATGGTTCAGTACGTGGAGACCGCCTCTTCCGACGTGTCCATGACGAAGGGGACCGCCACGGCGGAGTTTGAGGACCTGTGCATTTGGGACCCGGAGGCGGGAGAGCCGGTGGAGCTGTACCCCGGACACTGGAAATTCCGCTTTGACGTGGACTACGAGGACTGCTCCGTCCGCCTGGCCGGCGGGGAGACCTTCTCCCAGGACGATATGACCTTCACCATCGACGAGCTGACCATCTCTCCCATTGCCGTGCGGGTGGCCTACACAGCGGACATGGCGGTGGTCTGGAGCAACGCCCCCAGCGGACGGCAGAGTCCCGAGGACGCTCCGAAGGCCCAGCGGTTCCTGGAGAACATCGAAATTCTCCTGACCAAAACCGACGGCACGGTGGTGGACCTGAGCAATTCCGGCGGCAGCACTAGGCCGGACTATAAGGCGAATATCTCCCGCTGCGACAAGGGAACGGTCTTTGACGAGATCATCCCCCTGGAGGACATGGCAAGCATCAGCGTTGGCGGCGTGGTTTACGAGATTCCGCACAATTAGAGCCTATCCGCAAATCATCCGCACACAGCTTGCTTGCATATTTTCCGCCATTCTGCGTTGCGTTTCCTTGCCGGGCGTCAGCCCGCCTGCGTCAAAGCGCCTTGTTTGGCGGAAAATCTGACGGCGCAATCTGCCCACCTCTTATTCACGGATAGGCTCTAAAAAGCGCACATAAAGGCTGGGACGCTTGAAACGTCCCAGCCTTTGTCATACCTGGTTGCCGTCGCTCCGGCTTGGCAAAACACCAGACAGCCAGAGCGAGCGAACGCTCTTTTGGTTAGAAGCTGTATTCATAGGCGGGGGATGCTGGATTGGCGAAGATTTTTTTCGCCAGACAAGGAAATTTTCCGCAGGAATCCTGACGGATTTCAAGGGAAATTGACACCGTATGGCGGAAAAAAGACCGCCAAGACAGCGTTCAACGCCTATGAATACAGCTTCTTACTTTTCTCTCGAGAAAAGTGACTACTCAATCTCAATATGGACCGACTCGTGGAACTCCGGCTCCACCAGCCCGGGGATGTTCACCGCGTCGGTGAAGCGCACGTCCCGGGTGTACTCCCGCAGAAGGGAGATGATGTAAGGATGGGGCCGCTCGTCGGGCCGCCCCGCCGCCACGCACACCACAATGGTCTTGGGGGCCAGGCGGCTGACGCTCTTTCGGGTGGAGGAGGTCAGGGAGGCGTGGTGGGGCAGCTTCAAAATGTCGCAGGGGGCCAGGGTGTCGTTGTCCCAGACCGCGCCGTACATGTCGCCCCCCAGGACGATTTCCTTCCCGTGGTAGTACAGCCTCTGGCGGAGGCTGGAGATATTCATGGACTTCGTCCAGCGCATCAAATCATGCCGGTTCCGCTCCCCCCGGAAGGCCGCGTCGTAAACCGCCTTCTGCCGGGGGTACAGGGCGGGCTCCCCGGCGTAAACGTCCATGGCCAGCTCCTCCGTCAGGCGGAAGGTCTCCACCTTGTCCCCGGGAAGCTCCACAAATTCCCCCACCCGCCCCGGGTGGGCCCGGAGGGCGGAGGCGTAGATGTCCAGGCACCGCAGCAGGTTCCGGGCCGCGCCGGGGAGGCCGTTGTCCCCGTCGGGGTCCAGGGGACCATGCCCCTCCGGGGGGGCGTAGGTGGAAACCAGCTTCCCTACCTCCGCCGCCTCCAAGACCCGCCCCAGTCCGCCGATGTGGTCCCGGTGAAAGTGGGTGGCCAGGAGGACGTCCAGCCGGTCAATCCCCTGCTTTTTCAGAAAGTCCCCGGCGTAAATCCGGCGGGACCGGGGGTCCAGCTCCCCGGGGTGGTCGTCCCGGACGAGGCTGTCGTGGCCGCAGTCCACCAGCATGGCGAAACGCCGTCCGCCTTCCCCCAGCTCCTGAATCAAAATGGAATCCCCGTTGCCGACGTTGATGAAATCCAATACCAGCATAAGCCCATCCCCCTCACTTCTTTATTTAGGATAGGATACCATAGCCCGGAGGGCCGCGCAAGGAAAAGCCTCCCTTCTTCCCTCCCAAAATTTTGCCCTCATTTTTGTCATCCTGACAAAAGCGTGCACTTGGAAGCCGCCTTTCTTTTTCCCCTCATTTTCTGGACAGGCGTGGAATAGGGTGTTATAATAAATTTATTAGGTTATCGCTTGAAAAAGGGAGGGCAAATTTTGGGTACTGTAACAATGGGCTTTTGGACCACGCTGCTGGTCACCGCCGCCGCCGGTATCGGCGGCACCGGACTGGGAGGGCTTCTTGCCACCTTGTTCCGCCGGGACTCCGGGCGGGAGGCCAGTCTGCTTTTGAGCTTCGCCGCCGGGGTGATGGTGTCGGTGTCCTGCTTCGGCCTTTTGTCGGAGGCCGCCGCCCCGGGGGCCATGGAGCTGGTGGCCCTGGGCGTTTTCCTCGGCTGCGGCGTCACGGCGGGGCTGAACGCCCTGCTGGACCACGGCCGCCCCACCGGCGGGCTGGTGCTGGCGGGGCTGGTGATGGCCGCCGCCATCGCCCTGCACAACGTGCCCGAGGGCATGGTCATCGGCGCGTCCTTCA
>CAJUBX010000022.1 GCA_910585165.1 uncultured Oscillibacter sp.
TTTGTCGGTAAGATTGATTGAAGTCATTTTCGTTTCTTTAACTATGGGCGGCAGAAATAGGTCCTTTATAAACAGCAATGCCGTATTATATCTGTTGTATCCGTATTTGAAGCTGAAGCCGCTTTTGCGCACAGGGTCCGGCCTCACCTGCACCTGCCCTTTATGTATCCGTACAGGCCCTTTAATCAAATTATGCCCGCCAGCACTTTGATGAAACGGATAAAATCTTCCTTGGGCCAGATCAGATACGCTGTCAGCAGCAATACCGCAAGGACGCAGACCACAGCGAGGATTTGCAAAAACGAGTTGTTCTTTTTATTTCTCATTTCTCTTACCAAGCGCTAATAATTTACATACCCGGATACGCTGATTTCATAGGGCGAATTGTTCCGCACAGCCAGCGTGTATTCCCCGCGTTCCTTAATGTCGAACGCTGCGGAAATAGTCCCGTTTTTCGCGTTCTGATGATAGAACCGTCCGTCCGGTCCAATCAAACCAAAATCCACGCTTGCCGACTGCGGAGAGTAAGAAGCGTTGATAGTGACAGACTGCTCTGCCTCCATAAAGAAACTGGAACTTGCAACACAAAGCTCATCCTCTAGTACATTTACACGAAACCGGCTTGCCGCACGTTCCACAATTTTTATGACGTCCGCCTCCACTGATGCGGCTTCCGCCCTAGGTACAAGGATGCCTGCCGCAGCTATGCAGCCCAAAAGCAAACAAAACAGTTTCCTCATATTTCTTTTTTCACCTTCCTCCCTAAATCACCATCCTGTTTCAAGATCAAACGTTTTGGCAGAGCTTGTATCAACCTCCTCTCCTACCATCTCATCCAGGGCGCGGTGGATGATCCCGTCCTCCCCATAGGCGTTTTCCATGGAGCGCCCCACATGCACCCCCAGGAGAAACAGAACCAGCGCCGCCGCCGCGCAGGCCGCGGCAAAACGCCATTTCCAGCTTCCCACAGCCCTGGGGGCCGCCGTCGTTTCTCCCGCTTCCGGCAGGGGTTCCTCCCGGAGGGGCCGCTCCGGCTCCCCGTTCAAAAGGTACTCCACCGGGACCTGGTAAAGCCTGCTCAAATGGGCCAGGTTCTCCGTGGTCGGAATGGAGAGCCCCGTTTCCCAGCGGGACACGGCCTGGCGGGAGACGTCCATCTCCTCCGCAAGCTCCAGCTGCGTCAGGCCCCTCTCCTTCCGCAGAAGGGCCAGCTTTTTTTGAAGCTCCATGGCTTCCCTCCCCTTACCATTTTAGAAAAAAATGTCAAAATGTAAACCGCATGGGGCTTGCAAAGGGGCAATTCCCGGTTGCTCTAGCCCTTGAACTTCCGGCTCTCCGCCACGGCCAGCTGGTCGCAGCGGTTGTTGAACTCGTTCTCGGCGTGGCCCTTGACCCAGTGGCAGCGGAGATCGTGGACCTCCAGCAGGTCCAGAAGCTTTTCCCACAAATCCGGGTTCAGGGCGGGCTTTTTGTCGGACTTCACCCAGCCCCGCTTCCGCCAGGAAACGGCCCAGCCCTTTTCCAGGGCGTCGACGATATACTTGGAATCGGACCAAAGCTCCACGGCGCAGGGCTCCTTCAGGCATTTCAGCGCCTCGATGACGGCGGTGAGCTCCATGCGGTTGTTGGTGGTCCGGGCCTCTCCGCCGGAGAGCTCTTTTTTATGCTCCCCGTACATGAGGACAGCGCCCCAGCCTCCGGGGCCGGGGTTGCCGGAGCAGGCCCCGTCGGTATAGATGGTGACGGTTTTCATGGTATTCCCCTTTCCAGTTATAAAGAATGAGAGCGCAAAGCTCTCATCCTTTTTCTTATACGCTTTCGCCGGGTTCCTCCTCCTCCCGGTCCGCCAGGGCCATGGAGATCACCCGGTCCCCCTCTTCCCTGAACCGCATGACGATGACCCCCTGGGTGGAGCGGCCGCATTGCTTGATGGCGTCCACCGGGGTGCGGATCAAGATGCCGGCCTGCGTCACCAGCAGCAGGTCCTCGGACCCGTCCACCACCTTGATGCCGACCACCTGTCCGGTCTTTTCCGTCAGCATGTAGTTCTTGATACCGTAAGCGTTCCGCTTCGTGATCCGGTACTCCTCCACCGCCGTGCGCTTGCCGTAGCCCTTCTCCGTGATGGTGAGGACGGACTTGCCGGGCCGGGCCCGGGCGGCGCCCACCACGTAGTCCCCCTCCCGGAGCTTGATGCCAAAAACGCCCACCGCAGTCCGGCCCATGGGGCGGACGTCCCGCTCATGGAAGCAGGCCGCCATGCCGTCATGGGTGGCAATGAGGATATTCTGATCCCCGTCGGTCTCCCGGACGGTGATGAGCTGGTCGTCCTCCGCCATGTTCAGGGCCCGGATGCCGTTATTGCGGAGGTTTTTCAGGCTGTCCGCCGGGAGGCGCTTTACAATGCCCTTCCGGGTGACCATAAAGAGGAAGCGGCCGTCGTCCTCGATGGACCGGGTGTGGACCATGGCCTGGACCCTCTCCCCCTGCTCCACCTGGAGGATGTTGACGATGTTCGTCCCCTTGGCGGTCTTGCCGGAGAGGGGAATCTGGTAGCCCTTCTTCCGGTAGACCTTGCCCGTGTCGGTGAAGAACAGGATATAGTCGTGGGTGGAGGCGGTGAACACATCGGCCACCGCGTCCTCCTCCCGGGTGGTGATGCCCTTGCGTCCCTGTCCGCCCTTGCCCTGGGCGGCGTACTCGCTGACGGGGGTGCGCTTGATATAGCCCGCCTGGGTCAGGGTGAAGACACACTGCTCCTTCTCGATGAGGTCCTCGATGTCAATCTCGTCCTCCACGTCCTGGATTTCCGTCACCCGCTCGTCGCCGTACTTCTCGGCGATGGCGGTGAGCTCCTCCTTGAGAATCTGCCGGACCAGACCCTCGTCCGCCAAAATCTTGTTGAAATATTCGATTTTCTCCTCCAGCTCCTTGTACTCGTTTTCCAGCTTCTCCCGGTTCAGGCCCTGGAGGGAAATCATGCGCATGTCGCAGATGGCCTGGGCCTGCACATCGTCCAGGCCGAAGCGGGCCATGAGGTTTTCTTTGGCGTTGTCGTAGCTGGAGCGGATGGTCTTTATAACCTCGTCGATATTGTCCTGGGCCACCAGCAGGCCCTCCAGCAGGTGGGCCCGCTCCTGGGCCTTCTTCAAATCGAAGCGGGTGCGGCGGACGATGACCGACTCCTGGTGGCGGATGTACTCGTCCAGAATGTGCCGCAGGGAGAGAATCTTGGGCTGGAGCTTGCCGTTTACCTCCACCAGGGCCAGCATGTTGATGGCAAAGGTGGTCTGGAGCTGGGTCTGGGCAAAGAGGCGGTTCAGGACCACCTGGGGGTTGGCGTCCCGCTTCAGCTCGATGACGATGCGCATGCCGTTGCGGTCGGACTCGTCCTGGATGTTGGAAATGCCCTCCAGCCGCTTGTCCTCCACCTGGTCCGCCATGTTTTTGATGAGCATCCGTTTGTTGACCTGGTAGGGAATCTCCGTGATGATAATCCTCGTCCGGTTCTGGCCGAACTCCTCGAACTCGTGCCGGGCGCGGATGGTCACCCGGCCCCGGCCTGTGGCGTAGGCCGCCCGGATGCCGCTGCGGCCCATGATGATGCCCTTTGTGGGGAAGTCCGGGCCCTCTATGTGGCCCATCAAATCCGTCAGCGTGGCGTTGGGGTCGTCCAGCACGCAGATGACGGCCCCGATGACCTCCCGGAGGTTATGGGGGGGAATGTTGGTGGCCATGCCCACGGCGATGCCGGAGGAGCCGTTTACCAGGAGGTTGGGGAAGCGGGAGGGCAGGACCTTGGGCTCCTTGCGGGTCTCGTCGAAGTTGGGGTCCCAGTCCACCGTGTCCTTTTCAATCTCCCGCAGCATCTCGCCGGACATGCGGGCAAGCCGCGCCTCAGTATAGCGGTAGGCCGCCGGGGGGTCCCCGTCCACGGAGCCGAAGTTGCCGTGGCCGTCGATGAGCATATAGCGCATGGAGAAGTCCTGGGCCAGGCGGACCAGGGCGTCGTACACCGACTGGTCGCCGTGGGGGTGGTAGCGGCCCAGCACGTCGCCCACGGCGGTGGCGCACTTGCGGAAGGGCTTGTCGTGGGTGAGGCCGTCCTCGTACATGGCGTAGAGAATGCGCCGGTGGACGGGCTTGAGGCCGTCCCGCACGTCCGGCAGGGCCCGGCCCACGATGACGCTCATGGCGTAGTCAATATAGGATTTCTCCATCTCCGGAACCAGGGGGGATTCCACGATTTTCTGGTTCGGAAAGCGGATTTCCTCGGGGTCGTATTGGGGTTTCTTACTCATGTGAAATAACCTCTTAATCCGTAATAAGTTATGACAAATTACTCAATTTCCGCCCATATATAAAGAGTAGAACAATCTTTCATGTCATAATGAGTGGGACCCTGTGTGATCATTATGTTGTCTTTCTCTACTTTCATGTTCATTTTTCTTATAAATGATTCCCGACAACTTTTATCGGGTAAAAATAGATCTGGGTCTTTACTTTCTGGATAAGATACATATAATCTATCACAATTTATCCAAACACTCATCATTCCGACATAAAGGCATTCCTTATGAAAAAGGCCCTCATGAAAGCGTCCTTTATAGAAAAAAGTTGTTTCTTTAATACAGCTGTGTTTTCCATTCTTGTAATAATTATAAACGGCCTCCTCCATATTTGCTTTTATTTTTTTAATGAAGAAATCTACGATTTTATCTTCTTCATCATAGTACTTTTTTACCTGTGCGGCGTCATCATCAAGTTGTTTATTTTTTTCTTCTTCCACTCTCTTTTTCAGATAACTGTAGTCAGGCATGGCATATCCCCCCTCAATAATCCAGGTTCACCACGTACTTGGCGTTCCGCTCGATGAACTCCTTCCGGGGCTCCACCTTCTCCCCCATGAGAATGGTAAAGGTCTCGTCGGCCTTCACCGCGTCGTCCAACGTGATGCGCCGGAGGGTACGGGTGGCGGGGTCCATGGTGGTCTCCCACAGCTCATGGGGGTTCATCTCGCCAAGGCCCTTGAAGCGGCTGATGTCCACCTTGGCGGCGGGGTTGTCTCCCCTCATTTCCGCCGCGATGCGCTCCCGCTCCGGGTCGTCGTAGGCAACCCGGGTAGTCTTGCCCCGGGTCAGCTTGAAGAGGGGGGGCACGGCGGAATAGACGTAGCCCTGCTCGATGAGGGGCCGCATGAAGCGGAAGAAGAAGGTCAAAAGCAGGGTTCGGATATGGCTTCCGTCCACGTCGGCATCCGCCATGATAATCACCTTGTGATAGCGGAGCTTGTTGGCGTCAAACTCGTCTCCGATGCCCGCGCCAAGAGCCGTAATCACCGGCTGGAGCTTGTCGTTTCCGTAAACCTTGTCCGCCCGGGCCTTTTCCACGTTCAGCATCTTGCCCCAGAGAGGAAGGATGGCCTGGAACCGGGAATCCCGCCCCTGGGTGGCGGAGCCTCCGGCGGAGTCGCCCTCGACGATATAGAGCTCGGTCAGCTCCGGGTTATTCTCGTTGCAGTCCCGGAGCTTGTCGGGCATGGCCGCGCCCCCCAGGGCCGTCTTACGCCGGATGGACTCCCGGGCCTTCTTGGCGGCCTCCCGTGCCCGGGAGGCGGTGAGGGCCTTATCCAGAATCATCCGGCCCACCTGGGGGTTTTCCTCCAGGAAGGTATCCAGCTTGTCGGCGACAATATTATTGACCAGGGTGCGGATTTCGCTGTTGCCAAGCTTGGCCTTGGTCTGGCCCTCGAACTGCGCGTCGGTGAGCTTCACGGAGATGACGCAGGTGAGGCCCTCCCGGCAGTCCTCGCCGGAGACCTTCTCGTCGTCCTTGAGCATCTTCGTCTTTTTGCCGTAGGTATTCAAAACCGTGGTCAGGGCCCGCTTGAAGCCCTCCTCGTGCATGCCTCCCTCCGGGGTGTGAACGTTGTTGGCAAAGGAGAGAATCGTCTCGCTGTAGCCGTCGTTATACTGGAGGGCCACCTCGGCAACGGAATCCTCCCGCTGGCCGGACATGTAGATCACTCCGGGATGAAGGGCGTCCTTGCTCTTGTTGAGCCAGGTGACAAACTCCCGGATGCCCCCCTCGTAGCACATGGAATCCTTCTGCTCCCTGCCGGGGCGGAGGTCCACGGTGTCGATGCGCAATCCCGCGTTCAAAAACGCCTCCTCCCGCATGCGGGTATGAAGGGTTTCGTAGTTATAGACCGTATCCTCGAACATCTCCGGGTCCGGCTTGAAGGTGACGGTGGTGCCGGTGCGGTCCGTCTTCCCCACCACGGTCATCTCCTGGGTAATCTGGCCCCGGGAGAACTTCATCTCGTAGATTTCGCCGTTCTTGTGGACCTGGACCGTCAGCCACTCGGAGAGGGCGTTGACCACCGACGCGCCCACGCCGTGGAGGCCGCCGGAGACCTTATAGCCCCCGCCGCCGAACTTGCCGCCGGCGTGGAGGATGGTATAGACCACCTCCAGGGCGGGCTTTCCCGTCTGGGCCTGGATATCCACGGGGATGCCCCGGCCGTTGTCCACCACGGTAATGGTGTCCCCCTCGTTGATCTGGACGAGGATTTCCGTGCAGAAGCCCGCCAGGGCCTCGTCAATGGCGTTGTCCACGATCTCATAGACCAGGTGGTGGAGGCCGGAGGCGGAGGTGGAGCCGATATACATGCCGGGCCGCTTCCGAACGGCCTCCAGGCCCTCCAGGACCTGGATTTCCGACGCGTCGTACTCGTTGGACGCGTCCACGGCGGTGGAGCTTAAAATTTCATTGTCTGCCATATGCTTCTCCTTTGCTTTTCTCAGAGCGGAAAAAGCCGGGCCGGAGGGGTGGAGCCGTCCGGCGCGCCTTCCTCCGCTCCAAATAATTTTGTTCGAATACTTATTCCAGAGGCCGCATAGGATGTCCTGTCACTCCAAGGCCCCGCTCTCCGCCCGCTTTTGAAGGGCGGCGGGGCTGAGGGAGCTCAAATACACAATCTGCTCATGGTAGGGGTGGGTACAGACCACAAAGGACCTTGGCAGGTCCCCCGACGCGTCCAGGACGACCCCCTCCCTCTCGGCGGCGGCCAGATAGTCCCGGGTCCTCTTTTCATAGCTGCATTTATCCAGGTTAAAAATCCCGATAATACGGCGCTGGGGAACGATCTCATTTTGTCCGAGATGCAGGTACATGGGCTGCTACTCCTCCCTCCACAATCCGTCCCGGAGCCAGGCAAACCAGCGGCGGCGGACCTCTGTTTTCCGCGCCCGGCCGTCGTTCCAGCTCTCATAAAAAAGCGTCTGCCTGGGGGCGTAGAGCTTGTAATACTCCTCCCCATCTTCCCAAATCAGCTTTTGAATGAAGAAGCGTTCCTGCCCTCTTTCCCAGTTGACAAAGACCGCGGTCCCCTTATCCAGGTATGTCTCCTGATTCAGGACCATCACGCTGAGGGACAGGGTTCCGGCTTCCTCCGCGCTCAGATACCGCTCCGCCGCTGTTTGAAGGTCCGGCTGTTCTTCGGCATCCAGGCCGCCGGTCTCGCCGCTTTCCAGCAGGGCCACCGTGGATTCGCATTGGAGGACGTCCTCCAGAAAGGCCCGGTCCGTTTCCGTCAGCTCCGCCTCCGGGGCCTGGCGGAAGATGGCGGCGGGGTCTTCCGACGTGACCGCCCCCTCCATGCAGGAATAGCGGTTTTCCATATAGGCTTCTACTCCCAGAAGCGCCAGCAGCAGCGCGATCAAAAGTCTCTTAAACAGCCTCTTTCTATCCATTTTGAATTTCCCCCTGTTCCACGTGAAACACCCTGCCCCCAAGAAGGCTGGGGAGCCGGTCCTCCTCGCAGCAGGTAATGAACACCTGCCCCCCCGCGATGCGGTTCAAGACGAACTCCTGCCGCCTGGGGTCCAGCTCGGACAAAACGTCGTCCAGCAGCAGCACGGGGTATTCCCCCGCCGCGTTTTTATAAATCTCCCGCTCCGCCAGCTTCAGCGCCAGGGCCGCCGTCCGGGTCTGGCCCTGGGAGGAATAGGTCTTGGCCTCCCGGCCGTCGATGAAAACCAGGATATCGTCCTTATGGGGTCCGGAGAGGCACAGGCGGGAGGCAAGCTCCGCCTCCCTATGACTCTCCATATGCCGCCGGAGCGCCTGCACAAGGACGGCGGCCTCCGCCCCCGGGTCCTCTACCGTGGAGACGGTCTGATATTGAAGCTCCAGGGTTTCCTTTCCGCCGGAGCATTCCCGGTGGCAGGCGGCGGCGTACTCCCCCAGGCGGAGGCAGAACTGGTGGCGGTACTGGATCAAAGCCGCCCCGAAGCGGACCATCTGGGCGCTGAATTCCGGAAGGGCCTCCAGCAGGCCGGGCCGCTGGTCAAAGTCCCGGAGAATGCGGGTCTTCTGCTCCCTGGCCCGCTCGTACCCCGCCAGGGCCGCGGCGTACCGGGGCCGGAGCTGGCAAAGGGCCGTATCCAGAAAACGCCGCCGGGCGGCGGCCCCCTCCCGGATGAGGTACAAATCCTCCGGCTGGAACAAAACCGTGTGGTACACGTCTCCCAGGGCGGCGTTGGTTTTCACCGGCACGTGGTTCACCGTGATTTTCCGCCTCCGGCCCCGGAACAAATCCGCCCGGACCTGAAACTCCCGCCCCCGGGACTCCACCCGGGCCAGTAGCCGGGCGGAATCCGCCTGGAAGCCGATCATCTCCCGGTCCGTCCGGGCCCGGGGGGACTTCCCCCGGGAGAGGTAGACCAGGGCCTCCAGAAGGTTCGTCTTTCCCTGGGCGTTTTCGCCGCAGACGACGTTGCACCGGGGGTCAAAGTCTGCGGCCTCCCCGGCGTAGTTCCGAAAGCCCTCCAGCTCCAGGCGGTCAATCCGCATAGCGGACCGTCAGCGTCTCCCCGGCGAAGGAAACCTCATCCCCAGGACGGATTTTCCTTCCCCGCTGGAGGCAGGCCTCGCCGTTCACCCGGGCCTCTCCCCCCTGAATCCGCTCCTTGGCCTCCCCGCCCGTTTCCACCGCTCCGGCAAATTTCAAAAGGTCCTGGAGCTTGATGAACTCCGTGGTAATGGCAATCTCTCTCATAGCGCCTCCCGCCTCACTCGGCGTTTTTCAGCCGCACGGGCAGAACCATATAGAGGAAGTTGTCCTTACCGTCCGTGGGCACGATGATGGCCGGGGAAACGCCGGTATTGAGCTCAATGCGCACCGCGTCCGCCGGGGCATAGCGAAGGGCGTCCAGCAAGTAGCGGTTGTTGAAGCCGATCTCCAGGCCGTCCCCGTCTCCCTCCAGGCGGCAGACATCCTTGGCCTCGCCGTTTCCGGTCTTGGCGGAGAGGAGGACCCTCCCCTCCTCGAAGCGGCACCGGACCGGGCTTTTCAGCTTGTCGGAAATGACCACGGACACCCGGTCGATGCTCTCCATCAGGGCCTTGGCCTCCACCGTGACGGCGATGGGGTTCTTTTTCGGGATGGCGTTGCGGTAGTCCAGGAACTCCCCCTCCAGGCGGCGGCAGATGAGCTCCACGCTGCCCACGGCAAAAAGGATATGCCGCTTTCCCAGGGTAATTTCCGCCAGGTCCTCCACATCGCCGCAGATGCCCTTCACCTCGTTCAGGGCGGAGCCCGGGGCCACGAAGGAGAACGCGCCGCCCTCCAGCTTTTCCAGGGGTTCCTTCCGAACCGCCAGGCGGAAGCCGTCCACGGCGGCCATGGTCAGGCTTCCGTCCCCGATTTCAAAGAGGGCGCCCGTGTGGACGGGGCGGCTTTCGTTGGTGGAGACGGCGAAGGCCACCTCGTCGATCATGGAACGGAGGACTCTGCGCTGCATGAAGACGGCGTACTCGTCCTCCACCTCGGGAAGGTCCGGATAGTCTGCGGCGGAAAGGCCGGGAATCTCGAAATCCGCGTCGCCGCAGCGCAGGCGCACCTGCAATTTCTCATTGGAGGCGAAGGAAACCGCATCGTCGGGCATGCGGCGGATAATGTCCCCGAACAAACGGGCGTTGAGGACGATTTCCCCCGGCTCCTCCACCCCGGCGGAAACGCCGGCCCGGATGCCGGTCTGCATGTTATAGCCGGAGACGGTCAGCCCCCCCTCCCCGGCGCGGAGAAGCAGGCCCTCCAGGGCGGGGATGGAGCTTTTCTGGGCCACGGCGCGGCCGGCAACGGAAATGGCGTTTTGCAGAAGGGCTTTTTCACAGCTGAATTTCATGGCAGTCGTACCTCCTTGCGCCCAGGGGGCGCGGTTGTCACGGCCTGAAGACCGTTCTTTTTTAAGAAAGAAAAGAATATTTTTAGAAGAAGTAGCCGTAGGGCAGGGGTTTTGTGGAAAAAGGGAAAATTTTCAGGAACGGCGGGAGGTTCCGCCTCCACAGGAGGGTGTTGAAAAAGGGAGGGGTTTTCAACGTCTTTTGCCGAAGGAAGGCTTTTCCACAGAAAGGTTTTCCTTTTCCACGGAAGGAATGTGGAAATCTTTGCCGGGGAATCTGGTATTTTTTTCAGGGAACGAAAGGAATGGGGAGAATATTTTCCCCTTAATGGCGGGAGGTGATGTTGGTTTTCAGCTCCTTGACCATCTCGGCAAAGGAGGGGTCCTTTTTCATTTTCTGCTCCACCTGGCGGATGGAGTGGAGGACGGTGGAATGGTCCCGGTTGCCGAAAATCTGGCCGATGTTGTCCTGGGACAGGTTCGTCATGACCCGGATGAGGTACATGGCGATCTGACGGGCCTCCACCGCCGCCCGGACCCGCTGCTGGCCCTTTACCACGGATTCCTCCAGCTGGTAATAGCGGCTGACATAGGAGAGAATGGCCTCCGGGGTGGGGATGTACTCGTTGCTGCCCTTGAGAATGTCCTGCATGGCCCGGTTGACGGCGGTTTCGTCGGTCTCCTTGTCCAAAAGCTCCTTGTAGGCCAGGACCTTGTTGACGGTGCCCTCCAGCTGGCGGACGTTGGCGGTGACCTTCTGGGCGATCATGACGGCGATTTTGTCGGGAAGGTCCATGCCCAGAAGCGCCGCCTTGTTCTTGACGATGGCAAGGCGGGTCTCGAAGTCCGGCGGGGTCACGTCGGCCAGAAGCCCCCACTCAAAGCGGGTGCGGAGCCGGTCGTCCAGGAGGGTCATTTCGGAGGGGGGGCGGTCGGAGGTCAGCACAATCTGCCGCCCGGATTCGTAGAGGGTGTTGAAGGTGTGGAAGAACTCGTTCTGCACCTGCTCCTTCCCAGCCACAAACTGCACGTCGTCCACCAGAAGAAGGTCCGCCTCCCGGTACTTGGCCCTGAACTCGCTGCCCCGGTTGGCCCGGACCAGCTCCACGAACTCGTTGATGAATTCGTCGCCCTTGATGTAGACGATTTTGGCGGTGGGGTCGTTTTTGCGGATGACGTTGGCGATGGCGTAAAGAAGGTGGGTCTTGCCAAGGCCCGAGTCCCCGTAAATGAGAAGGGGGTTGTAGTTTTGGGCCGGGTGCTCCGCAACGGCCATGGAGGCGGCGTGGGCCAGCTTGTTGGAGGGGCCCACCACAAAGGTATCGAAGGTAAACTCCGTGTAGGTAAAGCGCCCGGACTGCCGCCTGGGCGTCTCGCCGCCCTGAAACTCCAGAAGGCCCGCGTCATCCAGAATCTTCACCTCAAAATCCGTGGAGAAGATGTCGTGAAGGGCGGCTTTGATGTTTCCGGTGAACAGGGACTCCAGGTATCCCCTTTTAAAATCGCTGGCGCAGTGGAGGTAGCAGGTACTGCCCTTGATGTCCACAATATGCAGCTCGTCGAACCAGGTGGAGAGGGTGGTCTCGGAGAGCGTGCCCCGAAGCTGGCGCAGGACGTTTTCCCAAATGTCGGTAACGGAATTCAAACAGGAAACACCTCTCTTTTCTTTTTCTTATCGGAAGACATTTTTTTATTATATCAGAAAAAGAAACAAATGGCAATACATATTCTAATAATAAGAGTCCGGTTTTAAACCCCGGCATGGGGATTTTTCCGGCCGCCCTGGCCCGTTCCGGCGGCGGGCGGGGCCCCGGGCGGAACAGGGAAAAAGGGGAGCGAAAAAAGAAGTCCCTTTTACCTTTGGTGTTGCTGAATGCCCATTTTTGAAATACTTCGTCAAAACAGCAAGCCGCCTTACTCTTTCCAAATATATTCGATACAGTCTGTTTGCAAATACATGGCAATATTTGTTTTATGATACCATAAATTCACAATCAAGGATTCATAGGCAACATAGTGATAAAGATACTCGACTCTTTCCCGTTTCACAAGACCGGCCAATCTATTAAGGCCAACTTGTACATATGATTTCTGGAACCATGGGAATTTCCGTATTTTCTCCTGGTAAATATCAAAATCGTCAGTTAAGTGCATCTTTATGGTTAACGATTTCGCGTTTGGGTGAATATGCTGAACAGAATCATATCTTGACATATCCTGTTCAAAGTTCAAAACAAAAATGTCATCTGAAAATGAGACGCTGCTAACCACACAATCGTGCGGCACAGGAATCGCAGGCAATTCTGCCTTATTTAAATAATACGTCATACAAAATCTCCTGCAGCTTCCGATTTTTTGATCTGACTATATCACAGCCAATTCCGCGTTTCAATCCGAAATCGGTGTAATCGACGGAGTTCAGCCAGAGCAACACCTGAGGTAAAAGGGAGAAAAAGAACCGCTTCTTGACAGGGGCGGAGCCAGCCCTTATAATGTTTTTGTGCGGCATGGATAATTTTTCCGGCCGTAAGGAATCAAACGTTGTCAGATTTCGTCAAAGGCGAGGACGGCGTTTACAAAAGGAGGAGCATCCCTATGGACTTCATGAAAGAATACGAAAAATGGCTGGGGAGCCCCGCCCTGAGCGAGGCGGAGCGGGCCGAGCTGGAGGCCATTAAAAACGATCCCAAGGAGATTGAGTCCCGGTTTTACGGCCCCCTGGAGTTCGGAACCGCCGGCCTCCGGGGCACCATGTACACAGGCCTCCACAACATGAACATCCACGTCATCCGCTGGGCCACCCAGGGCTTTGCCGACGTCATCGCCGCCGAAGGCGAGGAGGGCAAAAAGCGGGGTGTGGCCATCTGCATGGACTGCCGGAACCACTCCATGGAATTCGCCCGGGCCGCCGCCGAGGTCTGCGCCGCCAACGGCATCCACGTGCGCATCTTTGAGTCCCTCCGCCCCACCCCGGAGCTGAGCTTCGCCGTCCGGGAGTACCATTGCCAGGCGGGTATCAACGTCACCGCCAGCCACAACCCCAAGGAGTACAACGGCTATAAGGTCTACTGGCAGGACGGCGCCCAGCTGCCCCCCCGCCACGCCGACGCCATCGCCAAGCGCCTGGGCGAAATCGACATTTTCAGCGATATCAAGCGCATGGACTATGACGAGGCCGTAAAGAGCGGGCTCATCGAAATCCTGGGGGCCGAGACGGACGAGAAATTCCTCTCCAACGTCATGGCCCAGGTCAACGACAAGGAGACTGTAGCCAAGGTGGCGGACAGCTTCAAGATGGTCTACACCCCCTTCCACGGCACCGGCCACAAGCTGATTCCCGAGGTCCTGGGCCGCCTGGGGGTGAAGCACCTGATCTGCGTTCCCGAGCAGATGGTCATCGACGGGAATTTCCCCACCGTGGTCTCCCCCAACCCGGAGAATCCCGAGGGCTTTTACCTGGCGGTGGACCTGGCCAAAAAGGAGGGCGCGGATTTCATCCTGGGCTCCGACCCCGATGCGGACCGGGTGGGCATCATGATCCGCACCAGAGACGGCGAGTTTAAGGTCATCACCGGAAACCAGACCGGCGTGCTGCTGCTGGATTACCTGATCGGAGCCCGGAAGCGGGCGGGCACCATGCCGGAAAAGGCCACGGCCCTGAAGACCATCGTCACCACGGAGATGGCCCGGAAGGTGGCGGAGGTCAACGGCCTCCAGTGTTTCGACACCTTCACCGGGTTCAAGTTCCTGGCGGAGAAGAAGGACAAGCTGGAAAGCAGCGGCGAGGGGCAGGTCATCTTCTCCTATGAGGAGAGCTACGGCTATATGCTGGGAGACTACGTCCGGGACAAGGACGCGGTTACCGCCGCGCTGCTGCTGACGGAGATGGCCGCGTGGTACGCCGCCCAGGGAAAGACCCTGGCGGACGCGCTGGACGCCCTTTATGAGAAATACGGCTACTACGCCGAGCACACCTACAACCTGGTCATGCCCGGCCTGGACGGCTTGAAGGACATGGCAAATCTGATGAAGGGCCTGCGGGAGAATCCCCCGGCGGAGATTTCCGGCGTGAAGACGGTCCAGTTCAAGGACTACAGCGACGGGTCCGTCACCGGCTGCGCCACCGGGGCGAAGACAAAGATGGAGCTCTCCGGCTCCAACGTGCTGCGCTTCGAGATGGCCGACGGCACCTCCGTCATTGTGCGGCCCTCCGGCACGGAGCCCAAGATCAAGGTCTATATCCTCACCCAGGGGAAAGACGCGGCGGACGCCAAGGCCAATGTGGACAAGTACGGCGCGTGGGTGAAGTCCCTGCAAAAATAAAGAGCCTTTGAAACCGGAAATTCCGGACCTGGGAAGGGCCCCGCCGCGAAGCATGCGGCGGGCCCTTCCTCCTTTTTCCATATGTAAATTGACGAATTTTTAACCAGCAATTTGGAGGGGAAGCATAAATGTGATTTTGACCAAAATTTTTGTTGTAATCCGCGGCTCCGTGTTGTATAATTCATATATTGGACGCTTGCGGCCCGGGCCGCATGAACAGCAAAAATAAGGAGTGGAACGAAACATGAGCTATTCTGTACAGAACATCCGCAACGTCTGTCTGCTGGGGCACAGCGGCAGCGGCAAGACCGCCCTGGCCGAGAGCCTGCTCTATATGACCGGCGTCATTGATAGAATGGGACGGGTGGCCGACGGCAACACCGTCTGCGACTATGACCCGGAAGAAACCAAGCGCCAGATCTCCCTCTCCCTCTCCCTGGCCCCCCTGGACTATAAGGGCAGCCGCATCAACCTTATGGACACTCCCGGCGCCTTCGACTTCGCCGGGGAGGCCATGGCCGCCCTCCGGGCCGCCGACGCGGCCATTATCGTGTGCTCTGCCAAGGACGGCGTGTCCGTGGGACTGGAGAAGGCGTGGAAATACTGCGAGGAGCGGAATATGCCCCGCTTCATCTACATTTCCAAGACCGACGAGGACAACTCCGACTACAACGCCACCTTCGAGGCCCTCCGGGAGCGCTTCGGCAAGAAGATCGCCCCCGTGGTGGTGCCCATCTGGGACGAGAACAAGAAGGTCACCGGCATCATCGACGTTTTGAACAAGCGGGCCTATGAGATGCAGAAGCTCAAGCGGGTGGAGATCGAGATTCCCGCCGACAAGGCTGACGTCATCGCCGAGTTCAACGACGCCCTCAAGGAGTCCGTGGCCGAGACCAGCGAGGAGCTGATGGAAAAATTCTTCGGCGGCGAGGACTTCACCTACGCCGAGATGATCCAGGGCCTGCGCCAGGGCGTGCGGGAGCTGAGCCTGTTCCCCGTGCTCTGCGGCTCCGCCGTGGGGTGCCTGGGCTCTCTGATGCTGATGGACAACATCGTGGACCTGCTGCCCAACCCCGTGGAGGGCAACTACCACAAGGCCACCAAGGCCGACGGCGAGACCGAGGAATTTGTGGTCTCCCCCGGCGGCGTGCCCACCGCCTTCGTCTTCAAGACCATCTCCGACCAGTACGGCAAATACTCCTTCGTCAAGGTCCTCTCCGGCACCATCGCGCCGGATATGCCCATGGTGAACGCCCGCACCGGGGAAAAGGTGAAGCTGGGCCGCCTGTACACCATCCGGGGCAAGAAGAACAGCGAGGTTAAGGAGCTGGTCTGCGGCGACATCGGCGCCATTGCCAAGATGGACGTGAAGACCGGAGACACCCTCTGCGACGAGCGGAAGGTGGTCAGCCTGAAAAACATCCCCTTCGCCGAGCCCTGCTACTCCGTGGCCATCCAGCCCAAGACACGGGGCCAGGAGGATAAAATCGCCCAGGGCCTGAGCCGCCTCAACGAGGAGGACCCCACCTTCACCGTGGTAAACAACGCCGAGACCCACCAGATGGTGGTTTCCGGCGCGGGCGACATGCAGATGGACGTGCTGGTCAGCAAGCTCAAGAGCCGCTTCAACGTGGAGGCGGAGCTGAAGCCCACCCGGGTGCCCTACCGGGAGAAAATCCGCAAGACCGTCCAGAAGCAGGGCCGCCACAAGAAGCAGACCGGCGGCTCCGGCCAGTTCGGCGACGTGTGGATCCGCTTTGAGTACAACCCCGACGAGGAGGATATGGTTTTCGCCGAGGAGGTCTTCGGCGGCTCCGTGCCCCGGAACTTCTTCCCGGCGGTGGAAAAGGGCCTCCGGGAGGCGTGCCTCCACGGCCCCCTGGCGGGCTATCCCCTGGTGAACCTGAAAGCCGTCCTTTACGACGGGTCCTACCACCCGGTGGACTCCTCCGAAATCGCCTTCAAGACGGCGGCGCAGCTGGCCTACAAGGCCGCCATGCCGGAGGCCAGCCCCGTGCTGCTGGAGCCCATCGGCGAGCTGAAGGTCACCGTTCCCGAGAACTACACCGGCGACGTGATGGGCGACATCTCCAAGCGCCGGGGCACCCCCATGGGCATGGACCCCATAGGCGACGGCACCCAGGTCATCACCGCCGAGGTCCCCATGGGCGAGATGGGCAGCTACGCCATCGACCTCAGGGCCATGACCCAGAGCCGGGGCAGCTTCACGTTCCACTTTGTCCGCTATCAGGACTGCCCCCCCGCCGCCCAGGAGAAGGCCATCGCCGAGGCGAAGGCCATGGCGGAGGGCTGAGAACCCAAAGCGCGAGCCCGTATAGGAAGGCAGACTGTCGAAAAAACTTTTTTGACACGCTGAAGGCCCCCGTTCCAGACGGAACGGGGGCCCTTTTTTCGGCAAACATGGAAATAGCACTTGCAATTTCAGGCGGCATACGCTAAAATCAAAAGTGGAAACATGAAATGCGGCAGGCCGCCAGGTGTAAGGGCACCCAGCGGCCCTGTACGAGTGACAGACCCACTCAGCACAGCAGTTTTTACTGCACCACACGCCTATTATACCCATTCTTCCCCTCTTTTGCAAGGGTGGATAGCAAAGACCGGGAACAGGGGCTGTGCGTTCGCATGCTTAAATGCGGTGCTGAGACTTGCCCTCGGCACCGTTTTTATGTTTCCGGCGGAACGCCCAACCGGAGGGGGAATCCCACACACATATCCCACATGTCCCAGTATCCTTTCTGCATCTCCCTCCGGCGGGCGGGCCCCGCCGGACCTTCCGCGAAGCGCAGCCAGATTTGAGAAAACCCCCGCGCCGCCGGCGCGGGGGTTTTTCCCTGAAAAAGTGCAGAGACCGCATTTGTTAGAGCCTGTCCCAAAATGACCTCCGCACGCCTGATTTCGAAATAGGCTGTAAAATTCTCCTTCTCCGCCGGGCTCATTTCCTTCGGGCCGCCGAGGACCCCAGGCCCAGCTCCAGGCGGTATTTCGTCACCGTCCGCCGGGCAACGTCGATCCCCCGCTCCCCGAGGAGGCGGCAGAGGTCCTGGTCGCTGTAAGGCCGCCGCCCGTCCTCCTCCCGGACGAGGGAGAGGAGGGTCTGCTTTGCCGCCTGGCGGGAGAACCCGCCGCCTCCGGCGGGAAGGCTGAAAAACCAGCGCAGAGGATATGTACCCCGGCGGCATTGGAGGTATTTCCCCCGGACGGCCCGGGACACCGTGGAGGGGTGCAGCTCCAGCTCCTCCGCCAGGGCGGAGAGGGTCATGGGAGCCAGGGCGGGGGTCTCCCCGGCGAAAAAGGGCCGCTGGGCCTCCAGCACCGCCTCCGCGCAGCGACGGAGGGTGGAGCCCCGGCGCTCCAGGCTGTCCAGCAGCCACTTGGCCTGCTGGAGCTTTTGGCGGAGGTAGTCCCGGGTCTCCTTGTCGCCGGAGCTTTTCAAAAGCCGGAGGTAATACTCGTTGACGGAGACCCGGGGCAGGTAGTACTCGTTCAAAACCACCTTCCACTCCCCCTCCAGCTCCGCCACGAACACGTCTGGCCGGACGTAGGCCGGGGGCTCCGCCCGCTGAAAGGCCCGGCCGGGGTGAGGCTCCAGGGAGGCGATAACCCCCTCTGCCTGCCGGACGGCCTCCGCCGTGGTTCCCAGCTTCCGGGCGATGGCGGCGTAATGCTTCCGCCCCAGCTCCGGGAGGAAGCGGGCGGCGATGTCCATAGCCAGGGCCTCCCCGCCGCCCCGGCGGCTGAGCTGGAGCAGCAGACACTCGGACAGGGACCGGGCCCCCACGCCGGGAGGGTCCAGGCCCTGGAGGGTTTCCAGGGCCTGCTCCGTCAGGGTGCGGGGGATTTTCAGGCCGTCCAGGCCGTCCAAATCCTCCTGGACAAGATACCCGTCCTCGTCCACCAGCTCCGCCAGATACGCGCACAGGGCCTCCAGGGGCCTGGGGAGGCGGAGGCGGTGAAGCTGGTCCCGGAGAAAGGCGGCAAGGCTCTCCAGCCGGTCGTCCGCGGCCCCGGCCTCCGGGACCGCCTCCCCATGGGTGAAGGTGGGCCGGACGCCGCCGTCAATCCACCCCGCCTGGCGGCGCAGCTCCTCATAGGCCCGCTCCGGCGGGTCGGACTGGTCCAGGAGGGGATTTTCCTCCGCCTGGCGGGAGAGGTACTCCAAAAGGTCCTGGGAGGACATTTGCAGCACCTCCATGGACTGCATCAGCCGGGGGGTCAGCTTCAGCTCCTGGCGAAGCTCGGTTTTCAATTGGACAAGGCTCATAAGCGCCTCCTGCCGGGCGGGTTCATTTCACGTACTTTGCCACCTTCCGGGCCGCCGTGGCCTGGGAGACGCCCAGCTCCCTGGCTACCGCCACGGTGGTGCCCCAGCGGCGGTAGGACTCCCGGATAATCTGGCCCTCGTAAGCCTCCATCCGCTCCGCCAGGGTGCCCTCCTGGGCGGGAGCGGGGGCGGCGGGAGCGGCGGCGTACTCCGGGGGGAGGTGGCGGAGGTCGGCGATGGGGTCCTGGACGGTAATGGCCAGCCGCTCCACCAGGTTTTCAAGCTCCCGGACGTTTCCCGGCCAGTCGTACTGCTCCAAAAAGCTGAGAAGCCGGGGGCTGAAGGTGAGGCTTTTTTCATACTCTCCGCAGAACCGGGCCAGAAACTGGTGGGCCAGGGGAAGCACGTCCTCCCTCCGCTGGCGAAGGGGCGGAATGTGGATGCGGATGACGTTCAGGCGGTAAAAAAGGTCGGAGC
Source organism: uncultured Oscillibacter sp. (assembly GCA_910585165.1). Classification (GTDB taxonomy): domain Bacteria; phylum Bacillota; class Clostridia; order Oscillospirales; family Oscillospiraceae; genus Oscillibacter. The sequence goes on from CAJUBX010000022.1 coordinate 19,270, forward strand.
GGAAGAGGCCCCGCTGGACCGCGTCCTCCAGATTGCGGTTGGTGGCCACCAGAAGGCGGAAGTCCAGCTCGATGCGCTTGTTGCCGGAGAGACGCTCGATGGTCTTTTCCTGAATGAGCTGGAGGAGCTTGGACTGGATATGGGGGGGCAGCTCGCCGATCTCGTCCAGGAAGAGGGTTCCGTGGTTGGCAAGTTCGATTTTGCCGATTTTTCCCCCGCTGGCGGCCCCGGTGAAGGCCCCCTTCTCGTAGCCGAAGAGCTCGGATTCAATGAGGTTTTCGTGGAGCACGGCGCAGTTGACCTCGATAAAGGGCCCGTCGGCCCGGCTGCTCATGGCGTGGATGGCCTTGGCCACGGCGCTTTTGCCCACGCCGGTTTCCCCGGTGATCAGGATGTTGGCCTTGGTGTTGGCGGTGTTCTGCATCAGGGTCCAGAGGCGCTGCATGGAGGCGCTTTTGAAAATCAGGCTGGTGGAGGTGGCCCGGGTGCGGAGCTCGGCGATCTCCTGGGTGTACTGCTGGAGGGAGTCCTGGAGGTGGCGGTAGTTCCGCTGGATGGCGTTGATCTGCTCCATGGACACCGTGTTGAAGCAGACGGCGAATTTCAGCTCGCCGCTGCGGTCAAACAGGGGAATGCCCACGGTCATGACGTTTTTGTGGATATGGTTGATGGTCTGGGTGGCGGTGATCTTCCGGCGGCGGCGGATGACCTCGGCGGTGACGCAGGGGGAGAAGGTGCCGTCTGCCTCCAGGTCGAAGGCGGAGCGGCCCACAATGGAGTTATGGACGAAGCCGAAGTTTTTCTCGTAGCTCTCGCTGACCCGGAGGATGACGCCCTTGGCGTCGGAGAGCATCATGTCGTCCGCCAGGACCAGGTTGTTCTCGGGGCTCAAAATGTCGAAAAGGCCCCGGAGGTTGATGTCGTCGTCAAACAGGCCGGAGAAGTCGGGGGTAATGGGCATAACGGGGCCTCCTTTTTTTATAGGGTTCTGGAGAAGGCGGAAAGCCAGTCCTCCGCCTCCCGCCGGGAGCGGAAAACGACGGCTTTAATTCCCGCCCGCCGCCGCCGGAGCAGGTCGTATATGCGGGGCAGCTGGTCTTTTGGAAAATCCAGAATCCACTGCCGGAACTCCGGGTCCAGGGCCTCCTCCACCCAGGGCATGTCCTCCCGCTTTTTTCCAATGCGCTCCTCCGCCCCGGCAAGGCAGAGCTCCGTTGGAAAATCCAGCAGGAATACGGCGTCGCAGGCCGCCAGCCGGGCCTCCAGGGTGCGGAGGTAATTCCCGTCGATGATCCAGCGGTCACGCCGGAGAATGTCCGCCAGCCCCGCGTCAAACTCCTCCCGGGAGACGTTGGTCCCGTCCGGCTTGTGCCAGAGCAGGTCCAGATAATAAAGGGGGAGGCCGGTGAGGTCCCGGAGCCGCCGGGCGAAGGTGCTTTTTCCAGCGCCGGGACAGCCGGTGACCAGGATTTTTTGAAACATGAGGGCGGCCTCCTTTTGCCGGGGGGTCAGAGCTGCTTGGCCCAGTCGATGCCGGGGTAGAGCCGGCCGGTGTGGATAAAGTATTCCACGGCCCTTATCCCCGCCTCAATGTCCGTCAGGGCCAGCTCCTTTTCCACGGGGGTCTGGCCGCCGCTGAGAAGGCCGGAGGACTCCTTCACGCCGGCAAAGTCCGGGTTGAAGGAGTAGTAGTTCTCCGCTCCGCCGTCGGAACAGCCCAGAGCCAGCCAGGTCCCGTCGCAGAGGACCTCCAGAAATTCCCCCTCGCCGTCCGGGTCCAGGTAAAGATACCAGCAGGCCCGGAAGGGGCGCTCCTTCAAAAGCTCCAGGGCCTTTTCCACCGCCAGCGTTCCTGCGCCGAAGTTGTCAATAAACTGCACCGCCGTTTCGGCGGGGTCAAAGGGCGGAATCTCGTCCCGCCTGGGAATGGGAATGAATTGCATGGCGAACCTCCGGAAATTTTAGAGCCTATCCGTGAATAAGACGTGGGCAGATTGCGCCGTCAGATTTTCCGCCAGACAAGGCGCTTTGACCCAGGCGGGCTTTCGCCCGGCAAGGAGAAGCAGCGCAGGATGGCGGAAAATATGCAGGCAAGCTGTGTGCAGATTATTTGCGGATAGGCTCTTAATAGATTCATGAACCGCGGGCGGCCCGTTATCCCCAAAGGGCTGAGAGCATGGGAATGACCTGCTTCTTCCGGGACATGATTTTGGGCAGAAAGGCGCAGTTCTCCTCCCCCTTGATTGAGAACGCCTGGCGGATGGTCTCCTCGTCCCCCACAAAGAGCAGCTGCGTCCCCTCCAGCAGCACGTCGGTGATCATCAGCACCACGCTCTGGAGGCCCCGCTTCTCCCGGGTTTCCGCCATAATGGACAAAAACTCGCTCAGGCGCTTCAGCAGCCGGCCGGAGTCCATGGTGGTGATCTGGCTCACCGCCAGGTTGTGCCCGGCGATGTGGAACTCCTTATAGTCCGTTTTCAGCATGGCCTCGGCGGTCTTGTCGTCGCCGCAGGCGGCGGAGAAAATGGCCTGCCCCAGGTCCTCCAGCTTTACGCTGGCGATGCGGGCCAGGCGGTTTGCGATGTCCATGTCCCGCTGGGTGCAGGTGGGGGATTTGAACATCACCGTGTCCGACACAATGGCCGCCGCCATCAGGCCCGCCATGTTGGCGGTGGGCATCAGGCCCTTTTCCTGGTACATCTCGGCAATGATGGTGTTGGTGCTGCCCACGGCCTCGTTGCGGACGTGGATGGGGTTTTTCGTCTCGATATCCGCCAGGCGGTGGTGGTCGATGATCTCCAGGATGTCCGCCTGGTCCAGCCCCGTGACGGACTGGGACTTCTCGTTGTGGTCCACCAGCACCACTCGCTTGCGCCGGGGGCGGAGGAGGTGGTAGCGGGACAGCATTCCCACCACCTTCTCCTCCTCGTCCAGAATCGGGTAGGCCCGGAAGCGGCTTTCCAGCACCGCGTCCTGCACGTCGTCGATATAATCGTCCAGGTGGAAGCAGACAATGTCCGTGCTCTTGCAGACCCGGGCGATGGGCAGGGCGTGGAAAATCAGCCGCAGGGCCTGGTAGGCGTCGATGGGGGTGGAGATGACGCAGGTATTCCCCGCCCGCTCCAAAAGCTCCTGGGGGGCCTCCCCCTGGCAGATGACCACGCAGTTCACCTGGAGGTCCAGGGCCCGACGGACCATGTCCGGCTGGTCACCGCAGATGACCACGCTGTCCGGGCTGGAAAAGAGCAGGTTCTCCCGGCTGGCGGGCAGGGCGATGGTCACTTCGCCGGAGACCATGTCCGGAGAGTCCCCGCTTTCGTGGAGAAGCTTTCCCTCCAGCACGGAGATGAGGTTGCAGACCGGAATGTCCTCCACCCAGGGGTTGCGGACGGTGGTGATGTCGTAATTCGCCACGTCCCCGGCGGAGAGGGTGCCGTAAAGGGTTCCGTCCTCGTTGGCCACGGGGAGAATGGAGATATTCCCCCCCTGCATGGCCAGCCAGCCCCGGCTGACGGTGGCGGCGGCGGAGAGGGTGGGCGGCGTGTCGTAATCCAGGTCCCGGACCTGGGTGCGGACGTTGTCGATGAGCCTGGGGGGCTGGAAGCCGAAGCGGTCCAGGACGATCTGGGTCTCGTCGCTGATCTGGCCCAGGCGGGCGGCCTGGTACTGGCGGTTGCCTAGGGCGTTCTGCAGGGCGGCGTAGGCCATGGCGGCGACGACGGAGTCGGTGTCCGGGTTCCGGTGGCCGGTGATATAGATGGTGTCCATAGGAATAGGCTCCTTTCGCGTTCTCCTTCCATTATGCTTCCCCAAAGGGGAAATGTCAATCTTTAAGGCGGGGGGAAGGGACTTTCCGGGAAAAAATCCCGGGGATTTGTTAAAATCCCCTTGCATTGGAAATACTGCTGTGGTATGATATTTCAGCATTCCGCACGGCACGCCGACTTTCCGTCTGTGTCCGGGGAGAATTTACCCCGGATTGGCGGAGGGGATGAAGCCGCCGGAGGGTAAACTAAATTTGATTTGGAGGAACAAACACCATGGCAAATTCCAGCGTCGTATCCATGAAGGCCCTGCTTGAGGCGGGCGTCCACTTCGGCCACCAGACCCGCCGGTGGAACCCCAAGATGGCTCCCTATATCTACACGGAGCGCAACGGCATCTATATCGTCGATCTCCAGAAGACCGTCCGCAAGCTGGAGGAGGCGTACAACTTCGTCCGCCAGCTCAGCGAGTCCGGCCAGTCCCTGCTGTTCGTGGGCACCAAGAAGCAGGCCCAGGACGCCATCCGGGAGGAGGCGGGCCGCTGCGGCCAGTACTATGTCAACGCCCGGTGGCTGGGCGGCATGATGACCAACTTCAAGACCATGCGCACCCGGGTGGACCGGCTGAACCAGCTCAAGGCCATGCAGGAGGACGGCACCTTCGACATGCTGCCCAAGAAGGAAGTCATGAAGCACCTGGGCGAGATCGCCAAGCTGGAGAAGTACCTGGGCGGCGTGAAGGAGATGAAGCGCCTCCCCGGCGCGCTGTTCATCGTGGACACCCGGAAGGAGCGCAACGCCATCGCCGAGGCCCACAAGCTGGGCATCCCCGTGGTGGCCATCGCCGACACCAACTGCGACCCCGACGAGATCGACTATGTCATCCCCGGCAACGACGACGCCATCCGGGCCATCAAGCTGATCTCCTCCATCATGGCCAACGCCGTGCTGGAGGGCCGCCAGGGCGAGCAGACCGAGGAGGCCGCCCCCGAGGCTCCCGCCGCCGAGTGAGATACGGCGAACAAATAGATTTGGAGGAACACAATTATGGCTTTTAGCGCGACTGACGTAAAGAACCTGCGCGAGATGACCGGCGTGGGCATGATGGACTGCAAGAAGGCCCTGGTGGCCACCGACGGCGACATGGACAAGGCCGTGGAGTGGCTCCGGGAAAAGGGCATGGCCGCTTCCGTGAAGAAGGCCGGCCGCATCGCCGCCGAGGGCATGGCCTACGCCGCCGTCATCGACGGCGTGGGCGTGGTGGTAGAGGTCAACGCCGAGACCGACTTCGTTGGAAAGAATGAGAAGTTCGTGGATTTTGTCAAGGGCGTGGCCGCCACCGTTGCCAAGGAGAACCCCGCCGATATGGACGCGCTGATGGAGTGCAAATACAACGGCACCGAGCTGACCGTCACCCAGCAGCAGCAGGAGATGGTCCTGGTCATCGGCGAGAACATCAAGGTCCGCCGCTTCGCCCGCTTTGCCGAGGGCGTGTCCGTGCCCTACGTCCACGCCGGCGGCAAGATCGGCGTGCTGGTGAACCTGGAGACCGGCCTTTCCGCCGAGCAGGTCACGGAGCTGGGCAAGAACATCGCCATGCAGATCGCCGCCCTGAACCCCCGGTTCTGGGATAAGTCCCAGGTAACCCAGGAGGTGCTGGACGAGGAGAAGAAGGTCATGCTGGCCCAGATGGAGAACGACCCCAAGATGGCGGGCAAGCCCGAGCAGGTCCGGGAGAAGATCGTCATGGGCAAGCTGAACAAGTTCTATGCCGAGAACTGTCTGCTCCAGCAGGACAGCGTCCGCGCCGACGTGTTCGAGGGCACCGTGGAAGCCTATATCGCCCACGCGGCCAAGGAGCTTGGCGGTGCCATCACCTTCAAGACCGCCGTGCGCTTTGAGAAGGGCGAGGGCATCGAGAAGAAGCAGGAGAACTTCGCCGACGAGATCGCCTCTCTGGTGAAGGGCTGATTTCTGCGGCAAAAATCCAAGGGTCCGGAGCCTTCCGCTCCGGACTCTTTTCCTGTCCCGGCGGCCCCGGCGCAAAACCCGGCGGGGCAAATCAAACGGGCCCCGGCGCAAAAAAACATCCCCCCATCCGCTCCGTCGGCGAATGGGGGGCTCACCCATTGATTGGATTGTCCATTGGTCCGTACCTCATGCTTTCTTGAATCTGCCGTTCGTGGAGAATTTGCAGGGGCTTGGGTGATCCGTGGGGATTTCCAATCCATGAAACAGGTTCTTGCGGCGGCCTGTTGGTCCCGCGGGCTCATCATAGTGAGGGGTGTTTCGTCTTTGGGAATTACCTGCGGTCACGCTGTCGCTGGATAAATGCGGGGATTTTTCGAACGGCGCTGGAAGACGTGGGTTTCCGTGACTGAATAGTACACTGGACTCACCTCTTTCTGTAGCTAAACTATACAATATTTTTAAGAGCCTGTCAAGCCTTTTTGTGAATTTTTGTGTTTTTGACAAAGGGGACCCGCCTGCATCCGGCAAAACTCACAAAATTGAGGGCCTGGGGGCGGGATTTTGCCTTGTGCTTTTTGGGCTTTCATGGTATGATAAAGGCGTTAAACTGCAAATGCAGCCTGGGAATAATGGAGGAAGCGATTTGAAGCGAGAGGAAATCATGGTCCCGGAGGGGGAACTTGCCCGCCAGCGGGACTTTCAGGAAAAGATCAAGGCCATGTTCGCCGCCCGGGAGGCCCATCCCCGGGCCCGGGTGGAGACCTTCGGCTGCCAGCAGAACGTGGCGGACGGCCAGCGGATCATGGGCATGCTGGAGGCCATGGGCTTCGCCTTTGCTGAAAGCGCTGGGGAGGCGGATTTGGTGCTTTTAAACACCTGCGCTATCCGGGAGCACGCGGAGCAGCGGGTGTTCGGAAACCTGGGGCTGCTCACCCACTCCAAAAAGGAGAACCCGGAGCAGGTGGTCGTCCTGTGCGGCTGCATGGCCCAGGAGGAGCGGGTGGCGAAGCGGATACGGGAATCCTACCGCCATGTGGACCTGGTCTTCGGGCCCCAGGCTCTGTGGCGCTTTCCGGAGCTTTTGTGGCAGGTCTACGAGGGCAGAAAGCGGGTCTTCTCCACCGCCGACGAGCATGGGCGCATCGCCGAGGGACTGCCGGTGGTTCGGGAGCGGGGAGTGAAGGCCTGGGTCTCCATCATGTACGGGTGCAACAACTTCTGCTCCTACTGCATCGTGCCCTACGTCCGGGG
>CAJUBX010000023.1 GCA_910585165.1 uncultured Oscillibacter sp.
ACATGTCGATGCGGATGATGGCGCTCTCGTCGCCGAACATGGCCTCCGCCAGGGACTTGCAAAGCTCCGTCTTCCCCACGCCCGTGGGGCCCAGGAACAGGAAAGAGCCCGTGGGGCGCTTGGGGTCCTTCAGCCCCACCCGGCCCCGGCGGATGGCCCGGGCCACGGCCTGGACGGCCTCGTCCTGGCCCACCACCCGCTTGTGGAGAATGTCCTCCATGTGCAGGAGCCGGGCCCCCTCGTCCTCCGTCAGGCGGGTAACGGGGATGCCCGTCCAGCCCGCCACCACGGCGGCGATGTCCTCCGCCGTAACGGGGCGGTGCTGCCGGGGGCTTGCCCGGCGCTTCTCCCGCTCCTGCTCCACCTGGTCCTGGTAATTGCTCTCGATGTCCCGCAGCTGGGCGGCGGTCTCGAAGTCCTGCCGGGCTATGGCGGCCTCCTTGTCCTTGGCCAGGGCGGCGATTTTCTCCTCCAGGGATTTCAGCTCCGGGGAAATCTCCTCCTCCTCCATGCGCACCCGGGAGGCGGCCTCGTCCATCAGATCGATGGCCTTGTCGGGGAGGAAGCGGTCGGAGATATACCGGGCGGAGAGGGAGACGGCGGCCTCCAGGGCCTCGTCGGTGAGCTGGAGCTTGTGGTGCTGCTCGTACTTCTCCCGGAGGCCCTTCAGAATCTCCAGGCTGGCCTCCTGGCTGGGCTCGCCCACCTGGACGGGCTGGAAGCGGCGCTCCAGGGCGGCGTCCTTTTCGATATACTTCCGGTACTCGTTCAGGGTCGTGGCCCCGATAACCCGGATTTCCCCCCGGCCCAGGGCGGGCTTGATGATGTTGGCCGCGTCCACGGCCCCCTCGGCGCTGCCCGCGCCCACGATGGTGTGGAGCTCATCGATAAAGAGGATCACGTCCCCGGATTTTTTCACCTCGTCCAGGGCCTTCTTGATGCGCTCTTCAAACTCGCCCCGGTACTTGGTCCCGGCCACCATGCCGGAGAGGTCCAGGGACAAGATGCGCTTGTCCAGGAGGTCGTCGGGCACGTCCCCCATGACAATCTTCCGGGCCAGGCCCTCGGCGATGGCGGTTTTGCCCACGCCCGGCTCGCCGATGAGGCAGGGGTTGTTCTTCGTCCGGCGGGAGAGAATCTGGATGACCCGCTGAATCTCGCTGTCCCGGCCCACCACCGGGTCCAGCTTGCCGTTTCTCGCGTCGGCGGTCAGGTCCCGGGTGAACTCCCGGAGGGTCTTGCCGCTGGCCCCCCCGCCGGAGGAGGGGCCCTTGTCGTCCCGGGGGACGGCGCCCTGGCGGCTCTGGGGACGCTGATTCAGCTTCTGCATCAGGGCGGCGTAGAGAGGACGGGCCTCCACCCCCGCGGTGCGGAGGATGCGGACGGCCATGTTATTCCCCTCCCGCAGAAGGCCCGCCAGCAGGTGCTCCGTGCCCACGCAGGGGCTGCCGCCCCGGACCGCGTCCTCCACGGCGATTTCCACCACCCGGCGGGCCCGGGGGGTCAGGCCCTGGGCGGGGTTGCCGCCGGGGAGGCCCGCCCCCACGCTGCGCTTGATAATCTGGACGATCATGGCGTCGGTGAGCCCGGCTTCCAGCAGCACGTCGTGGGCCGCGCCCTGGTCCTCCCGGATGAGGCCCAGCAGCAGATGCTCGGTGCCCACGTACCCGTGGCCCAGCTCCCCGGCGGCCTCCTGGCTGAGGCGGAGGGATTCCTCCGCGCCGGGACTGAATTTTTTCTCGTTCATGGTTATGACACTTCCTTTCGTGAAGTACGGTTTTTCAGTTTGCTTCCAGGCTGCGGATTTGGTCCCGGAGCTCCGCCGCCCGCTCGAAGTTCTCGGCGGCGACGGCCTGCCCCATCTCCATCCGCAGGGCGTTGAGCCGCCGCTCCCTGGAGATTTGGTTCTGCTCCTCCTGCTCCAGCAGGGTCTCCTGGGGCTTGGGGGCCTCCTGCTTCGCCTCCGCCGGAGCGCCCAGGGCGGGCATGTCGGCGAAGAAGTCGTCGAAGGGGCTCTCCAGCATCCGCATTCCCCGGCGGCCCAGCAGGGAGGGGAAGGGGGTGAAGAAATCCTCAAAGAGGCTGTCGAAGCCCTGCATCATGCGCTGGCTCTGGGCCGCCAGACGCTGGGTGTAGCCCAGCTTTTCGGCGCACTCGGAACAAAGATGCTTCTCGGTGACGTTTCCGTTGACGTTGCTCTGGTAAACAAAGGTGACTTCATTCTTGCCACAATTTTCGCATTTCATAATCCATACCTCCTGTATATCGCAAATGTTTTTTTGTGAACGTGTTGAATGGGCCCGCTCTATTGTATGACGCCCCTAGACCTGAAGAATCAGGACGTTTTTCAAAACGTCCGCCCGGACCTGGTCCCGGAGGTCCCGGGGAACGGCCCCCAGGGCCTTGTCCCCCACGGCGGCCAGCAGCGTCCGGGCCAGGTCCTCCGTCAGGGCCCCGGATTCCGCCAGGTTCCCCAGAATGGCCCGGGCGGAGGGCAGGTCCACCTGGGAGCCCAGGGAGTTGATGACGTGCATCAAAAGGGTCTCCCGGTCCACCTGGACCCGGGTGATGCGGATATACCCGTTGCCGCCCCGGCGGCTCTCCACGATATAGCCCCGCTCGGGGGAAAAGCGGGTGGACATGACGTAGTTAATTTGGCTGGGCACGCAGTTGAACCGCTGGGCCAGCTCGCCCCGCTGAACCTCCAGCACGCCGTCCCCGGTCTCGTCCAGGCACTCTTGCAGGAAGCCGGCAATCAAATCGGAAATCCCCATGGGTGCGCCTCTTTTCGTAAGAATTTCTAGCCGCTTTGACTTTGACTATCTTTGATATTCGATTGATGCCAGTATACCACCTTCCGGGAAATTGTCAAGGGGTAATCTTTGACTTTCTTTGACGTTTGTGAAAACAAATTGTGAACAGTTAGGCGCGGCAAACTGCAAATTTTCCCCGTTTCCGGGATTTTCAAAAAATTTTCATGTTAGCTCTTTCACAAAGCTCTTGCATTTTCCGGAGAGTATGCTACAATGGGGATACAATTCTAATGGAGGTGCGACCCATGGCCTATAAGATCACTTCTGCCTGTGTGAGCTGCGGCGCCTGCTCTGACGCCTGCCCCGCCGGCGCCATCAGCCAGGGCGATGATTCCTACGTCATCGACGCTGCCGCCTGCCTGGACTGCGGTTCTTGCAGCGACACCTGCCCCAACGGCGCCATTGTCCCCGAGGAGTAATTCATAAGGGATACATAAAAAACCCCGTGAGCAGCGCTCACGGGGTTTTTTATGTACACGGCCGGCCAAAGGGCGGCCGGTGGGCTATTGGTTGGCCCGCTTTTATTGAAATCATGAGGGGAACCCCTCCCGGGTTTCCCGCATACTCCCTTCCTTCCCGGCAGATCGGTCATATGCCGGAAAGGTCAAAGTCCGGGGTGTACTCCTCCCTGGCGGAGGTGCGCTCCTGGGTGTAGCCGTCCGTGACACCGCAGTTTTCCATGTATTCCACTGCCGAACGGTACTCCGCTTTTGTCACATGGCGGGCCAGGGGGCCGGAGGCCCCGGGCTGGGGGGTGTACTGGCTCATGAGGGAGAACAGCACGTCCCCGGGGCGGAAAGTCTCCGCCACCCAGTCGATGCAGCGGCGGGTGTTCTCCGGCTCCCCGGGAAGGAGCAGGTGGCGGATCAGCACGCCGGACTGCAGCCGCCCGCCCTCCATGCGGTAGGGGCCCGTCTGGCGGAACATCTCCAGAATCGCCGGGGCGGCATGGTCAAAGTAGTCCGGGGCGGCGGAGTACTTCCCGGCGGGGCCGGGGAGGGCGTATTTCAGGTCCGGCAGGTAAACCTGCACCCGGCCCTCCAGGGCGCGCAGGGTGGAAACGCGTTCATAGCCCCCGCAGTTCCACACCACGGGCACGGGCCAGGGCTCCTCCCCCAGGGCCTCCAGCACCGCCGGGGCGAAATGGCTGGGGGTCACCAGGTCCAGGCAGGCCGCCCCCTGGGCGATAAGCTCCCGGAAAATCTCCCGGAGGCGGGGGACGGAGACGGCCTTCCCCACGCCGCCCTGGGAGATGGGCTTATTCTGGCAGTAGGCGCAGCGGAGATTGCAGCCGGAGAAAAAGACGGCCCCCGCCCCATGTTCCCCGGTGAGGCAGGGCTCCTCCCACCGGTGGAGCATCGCCCGGGCCACCACCGGGGCCGCAGGCTGTCCGCAAAAGCCGCCGGGGCGGTCCGCCCTCCGCTCCGCCCGGCAGTTCCGGGGACAGAGGGTACAGGTCATAGGCCCTCCGCGCCGAAGTCCGGGCCCAGCTTGCCCTCCATCCAGTGGCGGCGGCACAGGCCGATGTACTTGTCGTTGGCCCCCAGGACCACCTGCTCCCCCTCCTTGAGGACCTTGCCGTTTTCGTCGAAGCGGGCGTTGAAGGTGGCCTTCTTGCCGCACCAGCAGATGGTCTTGACCTCCTCGATTTTGTCCGCCATGACCAAAAGGGCGTAGCTGCCGGGGAACAGGTCCCCCTTGAAATCCGCCCGGAGGCCGTAGCACATGACGGGGATGTCCTGCTGGTCCACCAGGTCCACCAGGTACATGACCTCCTCTTTGGTCAGGAACTGGGCCTCGTCCACGATGATGCAGGCGTTTTGCTGAAGCTCCATGACGGACATCTCCCGCATCTCGTCGAAGTAAACGCAGGGGTATTTCAGCCCGATGCGGGAATAGACCATGTGGTCCCCGTCCCGGGAGTCCAGCCGGGGCTTGACCATCAGGGCCTTCTGGCCCCGTTCCTCATAGTTGAAGCGGGCCATCAGGGCGTTGGCAGATTTGCTGGAGCCCATGGCCCCATACTTAAAGTATAACTGCGCCATAAATATACAAAGAGCGATGGTTTTTGGCGGGTTTCAGCCCTCGCTCTCTTCCTCCTCTTTTGTTTCTTCCGCATGCTCCGCGGCGCGGAGGGCAAAATTGTCCTCGTATTCCGGCGGGTCCGGCATGTTGAAAACCGCTTTCTTGCAGTCCCGGCAGAGCCAGGTGGTTTTATATAAGCCGCTCCAGATGCCGCCCTCGTCCAGCAGGTCGATTCTGCCGGCGCTGTCCAGTCCCCGGAGAGGGTCAAACTTATAAATGCCGGGATACCAGTGGGCGCCGTCCCGACCGCCGGTCAGGAAGCCCTGCTCCATCTCCTTGCCGCACCAGGGGCAGGGCTCCGGGGGCAGGCGTCTGGCCTCCTCCTTTTCCTTTGCCTTGGCCTTGCGCTCCTCGTTCCAGGACTTGAGGCTGTCCAGGGGATTTTCCCTGGGCTCGCCTTTTTTCAGCCGGTCCCTTCCCGGTTTGCGGTCCCAGGGGTCTTCGCTCTTTTTCCAGAATGCCATCAGGGGCCTCCTATTCTCTCAGTTCCCTCTCCGCCTCCGCCCGGCAGCGGGCGAAGGCCGAAGGAACGGCGTAGTCCGCCAGCGTATCCGCCCAGACAAATTCCCCGGGCCCCTGGCCCCGGACCTCCAGGGTGTAGCAGGTCATGCGCCATTCCACGTGGGTGAAAATGTGCTTCGCCGCCAGGCGGTTTTTCCAGGACTCCGGCTCCAGGCTCCAGGCCCGGACTGCGGCGGCGGCGGCGGGCTCGTCCAAAGCCCCCTCCGCATTGGGAAACTCCCAGAGGCCCGCCAGGAGGCCGGAGGCGGGACGCTTCCGCAGGGCAAGTTTTCCCTCCCGGAACAGGAGGAAGACGGTCTTCTCCTCCACCCGGCGGGACTTCTTCGCCGCTTTCACCGGGAGGCTCTCCGCCGTGCCCCGCTCCCGGCCCAGGCAGAGGCCCCGGACGGGGCAGAGGAGGCACTTGGGCGGGCCGTTCGGTACGCAGACCGTGGCCCCCAGCTCCATCAGGGCCTGGTTGAAAATCCGCGCGTCTGCCTCCGCCTCCGGGAAGATTTCCTGAATCCGGGCGCGGATACTCTTCTTCGTCTGGGGGAGGGCGATGTCGTCATGGCAGTCCGTCAGGCGGGTTACCACCCGCAGGACGTTGCCGTCCACCGCCGCCTCCCGCCGGGCGAAGGCTGCGGAGGCGATGGCGGCTGCGGTGTATTCCCCCACGCCGGGGAGGGCCAGAAGACCCTCATAGGTATCGGGGAAGCCGCCCCGCTCCGTCACGAGCTTCGCGGCCTTTTGGAGGTTCCGGGCCCGGCTGTAGTACCCCAGGCCCTCCCAGAGCTTCATAAGCCGCTCCTCCGGCGCGGAGGCCAGGGCCTCCGCCGAGGGGAAGGCGGCGAGAAACCGGGCGTAGTAGCCCAGCACCGCCGCCACCCGGGTCTGCTGGAGCATGATCTCCGAGACCCAAATCCGGTAGGGGTCCCGCGTTTTCCGCCAGGGAAGGTCCCGGGCGTTTTCCCGGTACCACCGCAGAAGCGGCGGGGGGAGCCGGGATAAGCTGTTGTCATGTTCGTTCATGGGGAGATTATAGCACAGATTCCGAAGGATGGACAGCCTTTTTTCCGGGCCGGAAAGCGCCGCCTTCCGGCGGGGGCTTCGGCCCTGCCTCCGCCCCGCCGTCCCGGAGCCAGGCCAGCAGGTTTTCCGCAAAGCGCTCCAGCCGCTCCTCGATTCCCGGCAAACGCAGAGCCGCCCCGGCGTCGTTGGCGGTTTCCAGCAGCAAGGAGCCGGGGGGAAGCCAGAAGCCCTTGTTGACGCACAGGGCCGAGACCACCTGGCTGGCCACAATGTCCCCGCCGGAGTAGCCGGAGACCACAATGGCGAAAACCGCCTTGTCCTCAAAGGATACGGCGCGGTAGAGGGCCGTCAGCCGGTTCACGGCGGCGGTGAGGTTGGCGGAGAGGGCGTCGTTATAGTTGGGGCAGAGGAGAACCACCGCGTCCGCCTCCCGCAGGGCGGGGAAAACCTCCTGGACCATAACGCCGCCGTAGAAACAGCCCCCCCGCTCCCCGAAGTGGAGGCAAGCGGTGTAGGGGCACCCGGCGCAGTCCTCCAGGGTTCCGTTCCGAAGGCCGATTTCCCGAATCTCGCAGGCATGCTCAATGCGCTCCCGGACCTTTCCCCAGAGGGCCAGGGTGTTGGAGGTGGAGCGGCTGGAGGCGTGGAGGGCCAGGACCTTGGGCCGTTGCCTGCGGGGGGGCGCGAAGGCCAGCACCCGCCCCGCCAGGTCCGAGACCGCCCGGCGGTAGGCGGTTTCCAGACCGCATCCTCCGTTCCGGGCCTGGACGGCGAAGTTCTGGAGGCTTCCCGTGGCCTCCGCCAGGGGCCGCCCCGGGAAGGCGCAGCCCGCAAGGCTGGCGGCCAGAATCAGCTCCCGGCCTGCCGCCTTGGTGTAAAGGTCTCCGGCCCCGTCCATGACCACGCCCCCCACGCTGCCCCGGAGAGCGCCGGGGTGGTCCCGCAGCCAGGCCAGAAAACCGGCAAGGCCGAAATTGACCCCGTTTTCCGGCAGGGAGAAGGCGAAGAGGAGGCGGCGGTTTTCCAGGGGTCCGCCGTTTTTCGGGGGGAAGCGCAGCTCCCGCCCCGCCAGGGCGGCCTCCAGCGTCTCCCCCAGCCGCCCCGTAAGGGCGCGCCCGGCGTGGATGATGGTCAGCGGCTGTTCCATAAAGCCTCCCCGTTTCAGGAAATTTCGTGCAGGGCCCGCTCCGTCTCCCGGAGGCGGGCAAAGAGTGCGTCCGGCAGCTCCAGGGCCTCCAGCTCCAGGCCATAGGGCGTGAAGCGGTTCAGGCAGCCAAACCAGATTCCCCCCAGGGGCACGGAGCCGTAGTGCCGCTCCCCCCGCAGAGCCAGGAGGAGCTGCATGGCCCCGGAGGAGACGGCGGGGGCCACATAGGGCTTGAAGCCCAGGTCCCGGATGCGGAGATTGGCCTCCAGAGTCAACCGGGTCAGCTCCTTGGAGAGGTCGTCGTCATAGTGCCGGATGGAGTCGGCGGCGACCAGCCCCTTCCCGTGGGGGCCGAAGACCCGGCCCTCCGCCGGGTAGGAGGAAAACCGGGGGTCCTTTTTGGCAAAGTACGCCGCCCGGGCGTTCATCACCCCCAGGCCGAAGCCCTGGACCTGCTCAGGAAGAAGGCCCAGGAAGTCCATCTCCCCCTCCGGCCCGGTGTTGGAGGCTCGCCACACCGCCTGGCACAGGGGGTCCACCGGGTCGCTGAGGACGATGAAGAGCCCCCGGAAACCGGCCTCCCGGGCCTGCCGGGCGAAGCCCTCCGCCAGGGGGCGGTTGGCCGCCAGCTGGGCCATGCGCACGTCCTTCACGCCGCTGCCCACCGCCGGGACGGCCCTGGTGGCGGCGAAGAGGAACACGTCGCAGTCAAAGAGGTTCTCCGGCTTCACCGCCTCCACCTCCGGCAGGGCGCTGTCAAAGGGCCACGCAATCTGCCCCATCTCCATGACCCACCGCTCCACGGCCTTCTCGTTCAAATCGCAGATGCCAATGGCGGAGATCACGTCCCCGCCCAGGAGCTTCAGGGCGGTCAGCAGCGTCCCTCCCACGTCCCCCACCGCCAGAAGGTGGACCCGCTTCTTCCCGCCTTTGGGCGCGGTGAAGTCCAGCGCCCGCTCCCACCGGGGATGCCGGAGGTTTACCCCGGTGAGCCGCCCCGCGTCCAGGGCGGAGCGGACCTTCTCCGGCAGCGCCGGGGCCTCCCCCAGCCGCCGGGGGTCCAGCCAGCGGATATCCGCCGCCTCCCCGCCAAGCTGCCGGGGGTCCGCCGCATTCCAGGCCGCCGGGCTTTGGGCCGGGTCCCGCCGGAGCAGAAACAGCTCCGGCGTTTCCCCTGTCCCGGCGGGAAAGGGCAGTCCCTCCAGAAAGGAGGCCGCCTCCCGCCCCAGTATCGAATAGCAGTATGCGTCCATCCGCAGTCACCTCGTTATTCATTGTCCATCTCAGAACCTGTATTCACAACCGTCGAACGCTGTCTGGGCGGTCTTTTTCCCGCCATACTGCGTCGATTTCCCTTGCAATCCGTCAGGATTGCTGCGGAAAATCTCCTTGTCTGACGAGAAAAATCCTCGCCCATCCAGCATCCCCCGGTTATGAATACAGGTTCTCAATTTTCATTTGTCCATTACCGCAGCAGGTCCCGCATCCGGTCCAGCTGCCGGAGGTCGCTTTCCAGGCAGACGGAGGCGGAGAGGTTGGGGTCGTACCGCAGGGCGGCCCCCTTGTCCGGGCTCAGGGGCAGGATGACCGCCTCGCTGAGCCGGGAGAGGGTCAGGTTCCGGGCGCAGCGCTCCCGGTAGGCCCGCTCCAGGGCCAGAAGAATGTCCCGGCTGTTTTCGATGCAGGTCCGGGAGAAGCGGAACACCGCCTCCCGGCCGCAGCGGCCGTAAAACCGGGGGAAGGCGTAGGGCAGAATCAGGTTCACCGCCGGGGTCAGCCCCGGGACGGAGGGGGCCGCCTTGTCCACCGCGTCGCCGCCGATAAAGGGGTACATGGTGGACTCCACAAACCAGGCCCGGAGGTCCGGCACGAAGTAGACGCAGTCCACCTTCCGGCCCCGGGCGGCCATCAAATCCCGGCCCCGGCCGGAGAGAAGGCCCACCACGCAGCGGTCGATGTCCAGCTCCTCCCGCCGGAACAGGGGGTCCAGGACGTTCAGCCGGTTTCCGGTGTGGAGCAGGTCGTCCACCAGCATGACGGGGCGGCGGAAGGAATGGATGGTCCGAATCTGGCTTTCCAGGGGGGCGTAGCCCGGGAAGGGGGCGATGGTGAAGGAGTGGAGGTCCGGGGAGAAGACCTTATCGGTGTGGATGGTCTTCGTCACGGTGTTGGGCACGGCGTTGCCCCGGAGAATCTTGCCGAAGGGCACGCACATCTTGGGCCCCAGCACCCGGGGGGTCTGGGGCTCGGCGGGAACGCCGTTTTCCTCGGTGAGCCTGCGGACCAGGCGGTGATAGATGACCTCGGCGTTGAGGGACAGCACCAGAACGCCGGGGTAGAGGCCGCATACCGCCTCCTGGAGGCGGCGGTGGGCCGCACCCATGGCCGAGAGCACCTGCCGGTCCGAGGCGAAGGGCTCTTTCAGGGTGGTGGGAATGTTCTGCACCAGCACCGCCGGGGAGCGCATGTCCACCAGCAGCAAGGGCTTCTCCGTCTCCGGCTCCGCAGGGAGGAAGCCCTGGCGGCGGAGCATGTCCAGGCCCTCCCCATCCAGGGGGCCCCACCAGACGGCGTAGCCGCAGTCGTCCTCCGCCGCGCGGGTCAGCGCCTCGGTCAAAAGAAGCTGGCCCGGGTCATAGCTCCCCCCCGGGGTCCTGGCGGCCCAAAGACCCGTCAGAAGCTGGATGCGCCCCGCCGTCCGGGTGCGGACGAAGTGGGCCAGCTCCTCGCTTCCAAAGGCACCGTACAAATCCCCGGAGTTGACGATCCGGCCGGTGAGAAAGCCCAGGACCCGGGACCGGGGCCCGGAGGCCCGGAGGAGAAGCACGCTGTCCCTGGGGTCCGGAGGCGGCAGGGGGCCCAGGGCCTCCGCCAGCTCCGCCCACAGGGCCGGGGAGGGGGCGGCGATCCGGGCGAAATCCAGGCGGCTGGCCCGGACCAGCTGCTTGTACTGGGGCTCCCGGAGGTAGAGGCTGTTGCGGTAAATAAGGTCCTGCACCGTGGGGTCCACCAGGTTGGAAATATCCCTTCCCAGGTCGATGTTCTCCCGGATACGGGTGGAGCTGATGTCCTCCAGGTGGGTGGGGAGCTGGAGCTGGACCACCCGTCCGGTGATGACGGACAAATCCGCCTCAATCTCCCGGCCCTCCGCGTCGCTGGAGCGGCGGAAGACAATGTGGTTCATGGAGTGGACGGAGCCCTCCCGGGGCGGGGCCTTGTAGGAGGAGGCCCCCGCCACCACGTCGGACCCCACCACCAGATACAGCTCCCTTCCCGCGAAAACCTGCCGCAGGCGGACGAGGTCCTGGGGCGTGGCCAGGTTCACGGGGATGTCGTGGGGAAAGAGGTACACGCCGAACTCGTCGGCGACGGACATGCTGACAATCTGCCGCCGGATGAGAGAGGGCTGGGCCTTCTTGGACCAGGAGAACTCGTCCACGGCCAGGTACACCTCCATGCCCAAATCCCGGATGGCGGCGGCGATGCCCTTGTGGGAGAGGGAGAAGGGGTCGAAGGTGCCGGGGAAGAAGGCGGCGGCCTTGTCCCGCCACTCGAAGCGGAAGGGCCCGCTTTCGATGCGGTGCTTCACGGCGAAGCGGTAGATATGGGAGAGGGCGGCGGCGGTGTGGAAAAAGGTCAGCTCGCCGCCGGGCTGCTCCCCGATGAGAAAGAGGAGCTTTTTGGCCATAAGGGTAAAGAGGGCGGTTTTGTCCTTCCAGCTTAAAAACGCCGAGGCGAACAGCCCCTCCCCCAGCACCCGCAGGGCCTCCTGCCGCACCGGCTCCATACAGGAGGCAAGGCCCTTCAAAAGCAGGCCCGCCATGCGCCTGCGGCGGCGGTCCAGGGTCTCCTCCGGCTCGTGGAAGCGCCTGGCGTAAACCCGGTAGTGCTCCAGCATAGCCCCCACGGTGCTCAGGGCCGCCGAGGCCACGTTGGCGCTGGAGGAGGAGAGGAAGCGCAGAAGCTCGTCCAGAATCTCGTCCAGCTCCCGGGGGGTCAGCCACAAAAGGAACTGGCCCAGATACCGGGGAATGTACTGGGAGATCTCCGACTGGCCGGTCTCCAGGGCCTCGCACAGCTCCACGGCCACCTCGTTGCGCCGGGGGGGCGTCAGCAGGGGGGCCACATCCAGCAGGGCGCTGCCCGCCAGGCGGCGGACCACCACATTCTCGCTGACCTTGATGAGATTGGAAAAATGGGCGGCGATGTGGAGGGCGGCGGCGGGCTCTCCCCGCCGGGCCTGGTCCAGCAGGTACTCCACGCCCACGGCCTTCAAAACCCAGGGCGTGGCGGTTTTCAGATTGTCCAGGAAGACGCCCCCGGCGGACTCCCCCTGGTCCAGCAGCTTCCGAAAGCCGGATACGTCCAGGCCCAGGAGCATGCCCAGCCGGGACTGGAGGTAGAGCAGGGGGACGGAGGAGGAGCAGTCCGCCTCCTCCACGGCCCGGGTGACGGTCTCCCGCTCGGGGGAGCCGGGGGCCAGCGCCGGAAGAAGACGGCGGGCAAGGCGCATGGCGGCGGCCTTCTGGGGGGGTTCCCCGGCGGCCAGCCACCAGGCGGCGAAGTCCGTGAGCCGGGCGGTATCCCGGCCGGAAAGGCGCTCCATGGGAAGGTTCAGCGCCGTGTTCATAAGGGCGAAGGCCCCCTCTTCCGTCTCGGCGGCGGGGTTTTGGTAGTGGCGGAACAAAAGCTCGGAGAAGCGGGGGAAATCCTCGGGGCTGCACCCGCCCAGCAGGGAGTCCGCCGCCGTCTTGGCCTGGTAGCGGATCATGCTGATCTGCCGGGGGGTGAGGCGGCGGTCCGGGTGGATGAGCTTTTCCAGGTACTCCGCCCACAGCTCGAAGGGCCGCTCCTCCTGGGGGCTGGGGGCCGTCCCCTTGGGAAGCTCCTTCTTGTAGCCGGAGAGGAACTTGGAGAGGATCTTCCCCATCAGCCCCGCCGCCTGGCGGCGGACGTCCCCGTCGGGCTGGAGGAGGAGCTCGTAGAGAAATTCCAGGGTCTGCTCCTTCTGCTCCACGGTCCAGTAGGTGAAGTACTCCCGGAACACGGACACATAGGCCCGGATGCGCCCCGGGTCCTTCTCCCCCCGGGCGGCCTCCAGGGTGGCGACAAAGAGCCGCTCCCGGCTCAGCCGGTGCATAAGGCGGATGTTGTGGTCCACCGCCGTGCGCCGAAGGCCCAGCACCACCTCGTCCTCGTTCATGAGGGAGGGGTCCTTCCGGGGAGGCGGCGGCCCCCCGGCGGTTTTTAAGGTCACGTCCGCGCCGAAGGACTGGAGGTAGCCCTCAAAGTCCTGGAGCTTTAAATAGACGTAGTCATACCGCCGCCGCTTGTCCTCGTCCACGTTGTCCAGCTTGGAGAGGATCACGTCAAAGGCCTCCCCCAGGGAGAAGAGCTTCGCCGCCTCCCCGCCGCCGGGGAGGCGCTCCTGCTTCACCCGGAAGTCGGCGTAGACCAGGACCAGCGACTCGGAGGACAGGTTCTCCAGCTCCAGGTCCCAGACGGAGTGGTTGGCGGCCACCCGGCCCAGGGCCCCCAGGCCCCGCCAGGCGAACCACTGGTCCGTGTAGTAGTAATGGAGGTAGGGCACCCGCTCTCCGGGCTTGCAGCCGAACTTCCCGATGTCGTGGCCCGCGGCAGCGGCGGAGATGAGCCCCAGGTCGATTTTCCCGCCTCCGGCCTTGAAGGCCCGGGAGACCGCCATGGACACGTGGTGGACCCCGGCGATGTGCTCGCAGGTGCGGAAGGGCGTGACCTCCCGGCCCAGGCGGAGGAGCTCATAGACGTACTCCTCCCGCCAGCGGCGGAGGAACTGGCGGTACTCCTCCGCCAGGGCGCTGGCCTTCAGCTCCTCCTCCGTGCAGAAGGCGAAGTCCAGCCAGAAGTCAAAGGGCAAATCCTCCCGCTCCCGGTCAAAGAGGACCTGGAGAAACTGGAGGAAGCACAGCGCCCCGTCCCGCTGCTTGGGAGTGTGGGCCGGGTCCTCCTGGGGAAAGAGAAGGGAGACCGCCGTTTGGTAGGCACAGAGGGCCCAGCCCTCGGGAGGCTCCGGGGCGGCGGCGTCCAGGACGGGGCGGAAGGCCTCCAGCGCCCGGGCGCAGGAAATCCGCTCCCGGATGGGCAGCAGGGGGGCCAGAAGGGCGGCCCAGTCCAGTCCGCCGGGAAGCGCCTCCCCCCGGGGGAGGGAGAGCCTGCGCAAAAAAGCCTCCTCTTGAAAGGCGCGGGTCAGATTCAGGCACAGCTGTTCCATAGGTTCCTCCGTTCCGCCCGGAGAGGGCCGGTGGTTTTGACACCCCCAGTATACCGCAGTTGGAGGCCGGGGGGAAGGGGGAAAATCCCCTTTTCCTTGCCGCACGCCGCTTTTTGTGCTATTATCTGCCAGGGGAAAAGCGTCCGCGTGATTCTTTTCAGCCCGCCGCTGCGGCGGTTTAGGAGGAGGTTTTCATAGTGAGCGTGTATTTTTACGGCTGTATTACCCTGGACGGCTATCTTGCCGGGAAAAACCATGAGCTGGACTGGCTGCACCAGACGGGAACGGCGGAGGAGACGGGCTATGCGGATTTTTACGCCCGGATGGACGTTGTCCTTATGGGGCGGCGGACCTTCCGGGAGATCGAGGGCATGGGAAACCCGGCGGAGGCTTACCCCACGACGGAAAATTACGTCTTCACCCACAGGCCGCTGAACCAAAAGGGCTTTACCCCGGTCAGCGGGGACGTGGCGGCCTTTGCGGAGGGCCTGGGCCGGGAGAAGCATATCTGGGCAGTTGGCGGGAATACCATCCTGGCCCCGCTGCTGGAGCGGGACCTGGTGGACCATTTGATTGTACAGGTGGCTCCGGTGCTGCTGGGAGAGGGAATTCCGCTCTTTACCCAGAAGGGCCCCCTCCGGCGGTTCCGCCTGGAGGAGGTGCGGAAATACGGCCAGTTCGCCGAGCTGGTTTACGGCCGGAACGCCGAACCCTGAAAACCGACTCAATGGGAAGGGTGCAGGGCGGGCTGCGCCCGCAGGCGCGTTTCGGAGCGCAAGAGCGCTGTTCCCGGATTCCGGGAACAGCGCTCTTTTTAGATGTCAGAAGCGGTTGCGGATGGCGTCCCGGTGCGTCCCGTCCGCGAGATTCACGAACCGGACAAACAGGGCGACCTTGTTCTCCGGGTTCAGGGCCTCCCAGACCCGGTCCGCCAGGGCCTCCGGCGACTCTGCGTCCAGGATGACCCGCTCCGGCTCCCCCTCGAAGGAGGGCAGGGGATTCCCGTCCCCCTGATAGGTGTGGAGGAAGCGGCCCTCGCCGGGGAGGGGCGCGTCGTAGCGGTAGAAATACCGGCAGCAGCAATCGGGGTTCCCCTCCGCGCTTTTGAGAATGGAGAGCTGGAAGCTGCCGTCCGGGCTCAAAAGGCCGGAGATGCGGGGGGTGTAATTGGGCCCGTCCGGCTCAAAGGTACGGCTCTCCAAGGCCTCGGCAAAGGTCCGGCCCGCCAGGAGATAGTCCCGGACGGTGTCGGTCTGGTCGCCGTTGGTGACGATGAGCCCCCGGCCCGCCGCGCGGACGGGGTGGTAGATGATGAGGCTGGGGTCCGTCATTTTGGCGGGGTCGGCGGCCTGGGTGCGGATGCCGTCCTCCGTGGGGACGAAAACGCGGTTCCGGGAATTCACGCTGCGGCCCATGATGAAGTACACTGCGATGGCGGACGCGCCGTCCGCGCTTTTCCCCAGGACGATGCCCCGCCCCGGGTAGGGGTTTTGTTTCAAAAGCTCCAAAAGATTCCGCTTTTCCATATCCGTCCTCCGTATCAAAGTTCAGCTCATGAAGAGCAGCTTCTTCCGCTCCCGCCAGTCGGGAAGATACTGCTCCAGCAGGGCGTAAAATCCTGGCCCGTGGTTTTTCTCCCGGATGTGGCAGAGCTCGTGGACCACCACCAGCTCCACGGCGGGCTCCGGGCAGTTCATCAGGAAGCAGGAGAAGCACAATCTGTCCTTCGCCGAGCAGCTTCCATAGCGCTTCCGGGCGGCGGTCACCTTGAACCCGGCGGGGACCACGCCCATTTTTTCGCTCCAGGCGGCGATCAGCCCCGGAAGCTCCGCCCGGGCACGGGCCTTCAGGGCCTCGATGTCCGCCGCCGTGGGGGCGGGAGGGCGTTGGGCCGCCCGCTGGCGCTGGAGGGAAAGGTGCTTTTCAATCCAGGCGGCGTGGGCGGCGACGAAGGCCGCGATCCGCGCCTGGGAGCAGCGCAGGGGGGCCCGGACCAGCAGCCGCCCGTCCCCCGTGACCTCCAGGGCCAGGGTCTTCCGCCGGGAGCGGATGAGTTCGTAAGGCTCCGCCATCAGAAGGTTTTCTTGCCCTTGGCGGTGTCGCAGTAGGCGCAGCGGTAGACGTGCTTCTCCGGGTCGCTGAGCAGGAAAACCGCGTCCAGTTGGGGCTCCGCCACGGTAATGCACCGGGGGTTCTTGCAGCGGATGATGTTCACCAGCTTCTTCGGCGGCTCCAGGCGGCGCTTTTCCACCCGCTGGCCGTCCCGGATGACGTTGACGGTAATTTTATCGTCAATGTAGCCCAGCACGTCCACGTCCACTTCCAGGGGGGAGTCGATTTTGATGATGTCCTTTTTCCCCATCCGGCCGCTGCGGACGTTTTTGATAATGGCCACGGAGCAGTCCAATTGGTCCAGGTGGAGGTACTTGTAGATGTCCATGCTCTTTCCGGCCTGGATGTGGTCCAGGACCACGCCGTTTTGGATGCTGTCAATGTTCATAACGTCTCTCCCCTTTCCCTCAGACCTGGATGTCCAGCAGCTTTAAAATCAGCGCCATGCGGATGAACTTGCCGTTTTTCACCTGCTTCCAGTAGGCGGCCCGGGGGTCCTTGTCCACCGCCACGGAAATCTCGTTCACCCGGGGCAGGGGGTGGAGGATGGAGAGGTCCTCCTTGGCGGTTTCCAGCTTCTCCGGGGTGAGGATGTAGCTGTCCTTCAAGCGGAGATAGTCCTCCTCGTTGAAAAAGCGCTCCCGCTGGACACGGGTCATGTAGAGAATGTCCAGCCTGGGCATGACTTCCTCCAGGCTCTCCGTCTGCTCATAGGGGATGCCCCGCTTTTTCAATGCCTCCTCCTTCACGTAGCGGGGGAGCTTGAGCTCCGCGGGGGAGATGAGGACGAAGTTGATATCTTCATACCGGCTGAGGGCGCTTACTAGGGAGTGGACCGTCCGGCCGAATTTCAAATCCCCGCAGAAGCCGATGGTAAAGCCCCCCAGCCGCCCCTTCTCCCGGTGGATGGTCAGAAGGTCCGTCAGGGTCTGGGTGGGGTGGTTGTGGCCGCCGTCCCCGGCGTTGATGATGGGAACCTCGCTGAACTGGGCGGCGGCGTAGGGCGCGCCCTCCTTGGGGTGGCGCATGGCGATGATGTCGGCGTAGCAGCTCACCGTGTGGACGGTGTCCCCCACGGTCTCCCCCTTGGCGGCGGAGCTGGAGGCCGCCTCGGAAAAGCCCAGCACGCCGCCCCCCAGGGCCAGCATGGCGGACTCGAAGCTGAGGCGGGTCCTTGTGGAGGGCTCGAAAAAGAGGGTGGCCAGCTGCTTGTGGGCGCAGGCGTTTTGATACTTGGCGGGGTTTGCGAGAATGTCCTCCGCCGTGGCGATGAGATCGCCGATTTCCTTCACGGTGAGGTCGGTAACGTCGATGATGTTTCTAGGCATACAGGCTCCTTTCCGCCTTAATCTCTCCAGCTTCCGTCGCTGGGGTTTGCCCGGAATTTTTTCAGCCGCGCAATGTCCTCAGGCCGGATTCTTCCCTCCGCTGCGGCGATTTCGCACACCGCGTCGAAATTGGACAAACTGTAGTTGACAAGCCCGGCCTCCGCCAGACGGTCCAGGCCCTTTTGAAGGCCGTAGGTGAAGATGGACACCACCCCCAGCACCTCCGCCCCGGCCTCCCGCAGGGCCTGGGCCGTCTCGATGCAGCTTCCGGCGGTGGAGATAAGGTCCTCCACCACCACTACCCGCTGCCCGGGCTCCAGCTTCCCCTCGATGCGGTTCTGCCGCCCGTGGTCCTTGCCGCTTCCCCGGACGTAGCCCATGGGAAGGCCCATCAGGTGGCCCGCAATGGCGGCGTGGGCGATGCCGGCGGTGGAGGTGCCCATCAGCACCTCCACGCTGGGGAAGTGCTTGCAGATAAGGTCCACCAGCCCCTCCTCCACGTGGGTGCGGACCTCCGGCGCGGTGAGGGTCAGGCGGTTGTCGCAGTAAATGGGGCTCTGGATGCCGCTGGCCCAGGTAAAGGGCTGGTCTGGGCGGAGGAAAACCGCTCCGATGGACAAAAGGTCGTGGGCGATGGTCTGTTCACGGGTCATGACGATACTCCTTTCTTATGCGCTGGCAGCAGGTTTGCGGTGTGGTCCGGGGCAAGACCGGGCGTTCAGCCCAAAAATTCGCTTACCGCCCGGCGGTAGGCTTCCACCGGGTCCTCCGCCTGGGTGATGGGGCGGCCCATGACGATGTAGTCGCAGCCGTTTTCCGCCGCCTGCGCCGGGGTCATCACCCGCTTCTGGTCGCCAACGTCCCCTCCGGCGAAGCGCACGCCGGGGGTGACGGTGCAGAAATCCCGGCCGCAGCGCTCCTTCACCAGCGCCGCCTCCAGGGGGGAGCAGACCACGCCGTCCAGTCCGCTGGCGGCGGCGTTTTTCGCGTAGGCCAGGACGGTTTCCGCCATAGGCGTTTCAATCAGCAGCTCGTCCTTCAAGGACTCCGGCCCGGTGCTGGTGAGCTGGGTGACGGCAATCAGGATGGGACGGGTGCCGCCGGGCCGGGTCAGGCCCTCCAGGGCGGCCTTCATCATGGCGGAGGTCCCGGCGGCGTGGAGGTTCACCATATCCACCTCCAGGCCCGAGAGGACCGCCATGGCCCGCTTGACGGTGTTTGGAATGTCGTGGAGCTTCAAATCCAGGAAAATCCGGTGCCCCCGGGCCTTGATTTCCCGGACGATGGAGGGCCCCTCCGCGTAGTAAAGCTCCATGCCGATTTTCACGAAGGGCTTTGCCTCCCCGGCGGGGAAGCGGTCCAGAAAGGCCAGGGTTTCCTCCCGGCTGGGGAAGTCCAGGGCGACGATCACGTCTTTAGCCATAATGCGCTCCTCCTATCAAATCCGAAATGCGGCTTACGCCCAGCCGCCGGCAGACGGCGGGCAGGTTTTCGATGATGGTCTTGCAGGCCCAGGGGTCCCGCAGGTTTGCCGCCCCCACCTCCACGGCGGAGGCCCCCGCCAGCAGCATCTCGGCGGCGGATTCGGCGCTGTCCACGCCGCCGCAGCCGATGATGGGCAGCTTCACCGCCTCGTATACGTCCCACACCATCCGCAGGGCCACCGGGAACACGGCGGGGCCGGAGAGGCCCCCGGTGCGGTTGGCGAGGAGGGGACGCCTGGCGTCCAGGTCAATCCGCATGCCCAGCAGCGTGTTGATAAGGCACAGGCCGTCGGCCCCCTCCGCCTCGCAGGCCCGGGCGATTTCGGCGATATCCGAAACGTTGGGGCTGAGCTTCATGAAGACGGGCTTTTTCGCCGCCGCCCGGACGGCCCTGGTCACGGCGGCGGCGCTTCGGGGGTCGGAGCCGAAGTTCTTCCCCCCGGCGTGGACGTTGGGGCAGGAGATGTTGATCTCCAGAATCTTCACCTGCTCCGCGTCCTCCAGCAAACGGCAGTTTTCGGCGTACTCCTCCAGGGAGAAACCGCAGACGTTGGCAATGACGGGGCCGTGGAATATCCTTGCGATGTTGGGGAGCTCCTCCCGGAGCACCGCCTCCATGCCGGGGTTCTGGAGGCCCACGGCGTTGAGCATGCCGGAGGCCGTCTCGGCAATCCGGGGCTGGGGGTTGCCGGAGCGGGGGTCCCGGGTGGTCCCCTTCCAGGAGAAGGAGCCCAGAATGTCCAGATCGTAAATTTCCGCGAACTCCCGGCCGTAGCCAAAGGTGCCGGAGGCGGGAATAATGGGGTTTTTCAGCATCACCCCCGCCAGGGACACGGAAAGGTCTACCATAAAATCTCCTCCTTTTGAAACACCGGGCCGTCCCTGCACACCCGGCGGAGGCCCCGCTTCGTCTCGACGGTGCAGCCCACGCAGGCCCCGAAGCCGCAGGCCATCCGGGCCTCGAAGCTGAACTGGCCCCCGGCGGTTTGGGGCAGGGCCGAGACGGCCTTCAGCATGGGCGCGGGACCGCAGGCCATCACGTAAAGGCCGCCGGGGAGGCCCTTTAAAACGTCCGTCACAAAGCCCTTTGTTCCCAGGCTCCCATCCTCCGTGGCGGCGCGGACCTCCAGGCCCAGGGCGGCGAATTCCTCCAGGTAAAACGCCTCCTCCCTGGACCGGAAGCCAAGAACCGCAAGGGGCCTTTCCCCGGCCTCCAGCATCCGCCTTGCAAGGCCGTACAGCGGCGCAATGCCGACGCCGCCGCCCGCCAGGACGGCTCCTTCCGGCGCTTTCGTGAGGTCAAAGCCGTTTCCAAGGCCCGTCAGCACATCCAGCTCCGTCCCCGCGCCAAGGCGCACCAGCTCCCTTGTGCCCTCTCCCGCCTCCTTTATAAGAAGGATCAGGCCGCGTTCGTCCCAGTCGCAGACGGAGATGGGGCGGCGGAGGAATTTCCCCGGCAGCTGGAGGTTGACAAACTGCCCCGGCGCGGTGACGGCGGAGGTATCTCCGGCAAGCCGCAGCTCCCACACGTCCCTGGCCAGCCGCCGGGACTGCTCCAGGGTGAATATGGATTTCTTCACGGCGTTCCTCCTTCCGGACGGTCTGCGCCCCGGATGATGCCAATGGCTCCATGGGGGCTGGGCTCCAGCCCCTCCGGGAAGACGATCTCCCCGCCTACCAAGGTCATGGAGACGGCGGCCTCCACCCGCCGCCCGGCAAAGGGCGTGGCCCGGCCCAGGGAGCGGAAGCCCGCCGGATTCACCGTGCCCGCGTGGTCCAGGCGCAGCACCGTCAAATCGGCGGGCTGGCCCTCCGCAATCGTTCCGCCGGGGAGGCCGAAAATCCTCCGGGGATTCACGCACAGGGCGTTGAGAAGCACCTCCAGCGGGACCTTTCCGGTCTTTGCCAGCTCCGTGTACAAAACCGGGAAAGCGCACTCCAGGCCCACCACGCCGTTGAGGCTTCCCCGGAGGCCCCCGGCCTTCTCCTGCGCCGAATGGGGGGCGTGGTCCGTGGCGATGCAGTCCACGGTTCCGTCCAGAAGGCCCGCCGCCAGAGCGTCCCGGTCCGCAGCGGAGCGGATGGGAGGATTCATCTTGAAGCGCCCGTCATCCTCCAAATCCTGGTCGCAGAGGCAGAGGTAGTGGGGCCCGGTCTCGCAGGTGACGGGAAGTCCCTCCGCCTTGGCGGCGCGGATGAGAGCCACGCTCTCCCTGGTGGAGACATGGCAGACGTGGTAGCGGCAGCCCGTCTCCCGGACCAGGGCGATATCCCGCTCCACCTGCCGCCACTCGCTGGCGGGGCTGTTTCCGGGGAGGCCGTGCCGCCGGGCAAAGTCCCCGTCGTGGACGCACCAGCCCTTTTCCAGAAGGGACTCGTCCTCGCAGTGGGCGGCGATGGGACGGTCCAGCCTTTTGGCCAGGACCATGGCGGAGCGCATCATCTCCCCGGACTGCACGCCCCGGCCGTCGTCGGAGAAGCCGGGCACATAAGGGGCAAGGCCCTCCAGGTCCGCCAGGGCCTTCCCCTGCTCCCCCCGGGTGATGGTCCCGTAGGGGTAGACATGGACCCGGGCGTCCCGCTCGATTGCGTCCAGCTCCGCCCGGAGATGCTCCGGGCAGTCCGGGGGCGGGTTCAGGTTGGGCATGGCGCATACCGCCGTATATCCCCCCGCCGCCGCCGCCGCCGTGCCGGAGGCCACGGTCTCCTTATAAGAAAATCCAGGCTCCCGAAGATGAACGTGAACATCAACGAAGCCTGGGACTACAAAACAATTATTAAGTTCAACGACGCAGGCGCCGTCCCGGGGAAGGCGGGGGGAAACGGAAACAATACGCCCCTCGGAAACGGCAATTTCCAGGGGACGGAATCCCCCGTCCACAAAGACGGACCCGCCGGTCAGCAGCAGACGCATAGACGCTCTCCTCTCCAGTTTCTCGAAAAGACATCATATCGGAAAACGGCGGCTTTGTCAACCGCACGGGGCAAAAAAATCCCCCGCCCCGCTTCCGCAGGGCGGGAACGCCGTTTATTCGTAAAGTTCCTCGTCGGCGTAGTCGTCGTATTCGGAACTGAATCTCTTGCTCAGGCGTTTTTTCATGCCGCAGTACCCGACGCTGAGGTCATGCCAGCCGCCGATCAGCAGGCAGACGAAGGCGGCGAAAGCCAGGCTCGCGCCGATGATCTTCATGACCATGCTCGCGGTTTTGCTCATAGCAGCTTCCTCCTAATGTCTCGAAATTGAATCCATCATACACCATCCTTCCCCGTTTTACAAGAGGGATTTTGCCCGGCTTTCACAAAAAAATATCTTTACATCTCGTAGCTCCTTTGGTAGACTATACGGTACGTAATGAAGTACCGGTCAAAGGAGCGAACGGCTATGAGTTCAGAGTTTTCCCGCACGCTGTCCCTGCTGCGCCAGGAGAAGGGGGTCAGCCAGCGGCTGGCCGCCGGGGAGCTGGGCATTTCCCAGGCCCTCCTCTCCCACTATGAAAACGGCATCCGGGAGCCGGGGCTGCGCTTCGTGGTCCGGGCCTGCGACTATTACGGCGTTTCCGCCGATTTCATGCTGGGCCGCACCCTCTCCCGGGAGGGGAACATGCTCACCGAGCAGGACATCCTGGACGCGGCGGAGCCGAAAAGCACCCTCCGGGGCAGCGTTCTGGCCACCCTCCAGAGCAAGCTGATCTCCGGCGCGGTGGGGGTCTTGTTCGAGCTTTTGGGCAAGCTGGGGGACAAGGCGGCCATCAACGCCGCCGCCGCCTTCCTGGGCGGAGCTGTCTACCAGCTTTACCGCCGCCTCTACCGGGCCTCCGGGGCCAACGAGGGGTACTTCGCCCTGGACCCGGAGCTGTGCTCCCTGGGGCTGGCCGACGCGGACCGCAAGCTCTCCGAGGCCCGCTACGCCGCCGCCCTCCGGGACCTCAAGGCAAAAAAAGCGGAGTTTCCGGACCTGTCCGCCCCCGCCGTCAACGCCGCCTATCCGGGGCGCTGCCAGAGCCTGACCCAGGTGCTCAGCACCGCCGACGCCCGGCTTACCGCCCTTTCCAAGCAGCCGTGACATGAGTTTTCAGTCCTTTGGATTCCTGGCCTTTCTCCTGGTCACGGTAAGCGTCTGCCTGGGACTTGCCCGGCGGGACCGCCGCCTTGCGGCGAAGGTCCTGACCCTGGGCTGCCTGGCGTTCTATATCATCGGGGGCGGCTGGGCCGCGTTTTTGGCGCTGGCGGCTGGGCTGGCGGTGTCCGCCGCCGCCGTCCGGTATCTCACTGCGCCGGATATCCGGGTGCGGGCAGAGGGTGACGGCCCCGCCGCCTGTGCGCGTCCCCGGACGGCTTCCCGGCGCCGCCGCTGCGTGATGCTGGCGGCGGCGTGGCACGTGGGCGTTCTGGCGGTTTTCAAGTACACAGGCTTTGTCACCGGGGGACGCTTCTCCCTGGGCTGGGTCCCCCTGGGCCTGAGCTTTTTCACCTTCCAGCAGCTCTGGCTTTTGAAGGAGGCCTACGGCGGCGGCTTTTGCCCCGGGGAGGGGGACAGCCTGATCCTTTACGCCTTTTTCTTCCCTTCCGTGGCCTCCGGGCCGATTCTAAAGCCCCAGGCCTTCTTCCCCCAGCTTCACGGGGAGCGGTTTCTGCACCCGGAGGGGCGGGATCTGGCCGCCGGGTGCTATGCCATTGCCTGGGGCATGGTGAAGAAGGTGCTGCTGGCGGACAACCTGGGAGCCGTGGCGGACAACGGCTGGGCCCGCCCGGACCAGCTCTCCGCCCCCGCCGCCTGGCTGGTGATTCTGGCCTACACCCTGCAATTGTATTTCGACTTCTCCGGCTACTGCGACGTTGCCGCCGGGTGTGCCCGGCTTTTGGGACTGCGGCTGCCGGTGAACTTCGACTCCCCCTACCGCAGCCTCTCCATAGGGGAGTTCTGGAAGCGCTGGCACATCACCCTCACCTCCTTCCTCCGGGAGTGCCTCTACTTCCCCCTGGGGGGAAGCCGGAGGGGGACGGCCCGGACCTGCCTCAACATTCTGGCCGTGTTTCTGGTCAGCGGCCTCTGGCACGGGGCGGGCTGGACCTTCCTCGCCTGGGGCGGGCTCCACGGCCTGGGACAGATCGTGGAGCGGCTTTGGGGAAAGGGCCGGGAGAGGCTGCCCAGGCTGCTGCGCTGGTGCGCCACCTTCGCCTTTGTGAACCTTGCGTGGGTCTTTTTCCGGGCACCCAGCCTGTCCGGGGCCGTGACGCTGCTGCAAAGCGCCTTCCTCGGCGGCTTCCGCCCCCCGGAGAAGTGGCTGATGGAGGGGGTTTTCCCCAAGGAGGCGGCGGCGGTGGGGGTGCTCCTCCCCGCCCTGGCCCCCTGGGTGGACCTTCTGCTGGGGCTGGCGCTCTTCGGCGGAGGCATGGCCGCGGTCCTTTGGCCCCGGAACACGGCGCAGCGGATGGAGGATTTCCGGCCCGCGCCCTGGCGGGCGGCGGTTCTGGGCCTGCTCACGGCGTGGTCGGTGCTGTCCTTCACCGGCGTGGCCACCTTTATTTACTCCAATTTCTGAGGGAAGCCTATGAACAAGA
Source organism: uncultured Oscillibacter sp. (assembly GCA_910585165.1). Lineage (GTDB taxonomy): Bacteria > Bacillota > Clostridia > Oscillospirales > Oscillospiraceae > Oscillibacter. The sequence continues at coordinate 24,315 of CAJUBX010000023.1, forward strand.
CGTATGAGCGCTGGGTCCGGGGCTTTCTGGCGGCGCTGCTGGCGGCGCTGGCTTTGTGCGGGGGCGTTGTGTACACGGTGGACCCCTGCTTTCATTACCGGATGCCGGAGGGGCGGCTGCCCGTGTTCTTCAACGAGCGGTATCAGACCGCCGGGATTATCCGGCAGTCCCCGGCGGAGGCCGTCCTGGTGGGAAGCTCCATGGTCTCGAATTACCGGGGAAGCTGGATAGAGGATATTTACGGCTGCCCGGGCCTCCGCGTTACCATTCCGGACGGGCATTTCAGCGAGTTCAGCCAGGTGATGGATTTGCTCTTCCGGGAAAATCCCCCCAAGCGCGTCCTGTTCGCCCTGGACCTGAACGCCCTGGTCCGGGACGACGGGGAGGATACCAGGATGATGCCGGACTATCTCTACAATGAAAATCCCCTGGACGACATCAAGTATCTATTCAATAAGGACTGCATGTACTACAGCGTCTACGCGCTTCTGGCCGGCCGCCGGGGCGGCGGCCAGGCCCTGGACGAGGGCTTTGCCTGGGGTACGGTCTGGGGCCGGGCCTGGGCCCTGGAGAATTACCAGCGTCCGCCCCAATCGGACGCGACTTTGGCGGGGGACGCCTATCTGGAGGACGCGGGGCGGAACCTGACGGCAATGGGGAAGTGGTTTCTGGAGCACCCGGACACGGCCTTTGACGTGTACCTCTCCCCCTACAGCATTCTCGCCTGGGACAAGGCCATGCGCCAGGGGGACCTGGACGCCCGGCTGGCGGCGGTGAAGCTGGCTTGCGAAACGCTGGCGGACTATGAAAACGTGCGCTTCTTCGCCCCCCTGCTGGACCGGGAGCTTATCACGGACCTGGACAACTACTGCGACCAGGTCCACCACTCCGGGGAGACGGGGCGGCTGGTTCTAAGCCGCATCGCCGCCGGGGATTTCCGCCTTACGGCGGAGAATGCGGAAAAGACCCTGGCGCAGTGGCGGGAGTTTGTGGTACACTATGACTACGAGAGCCTGTGGGACGAAACAGCCTGATTCCGGCGGCTTCGCGCCGCCCTGCTATACTACGCCTGACGGAGGGATTTCCCGATGATTCAACAAGACCACATCCGCAATTTTTCCATCATTGCGCACATTGACTTCGTCGGAAGAAACTCCGCCCGCTGCGCTTCCGCCTGAAGGCGAAAGCTCCGCTCTGCTCCGTTCCTTCCTCCTCTCCCCACAAAATCTGCGATTTTGCGGGGACCCGAATTTTGATTTTATGACGCGCCTCCGGCGCGCCCCATCTTCGATGGGGCCCCGGCGGACTTGCCCAAGGAGGCTTTTCTCTATGATTCAACAAGACCACATCCGTAATTTTTCCATCATTGCCCACATTGACCACGGCAAGTCCACCCTGGCGGACCGTCTTTTGGAAAAGTGCAACGCCGTCAGCCAGCGGGAGATGGAGAGCCAGCTTCTGGACAACATGGACCTGGAGCGGGAACGGGGCATCACCATCAAGGCCCGGGCGGTGCGCCTTCTCTACCGCGCCGCCGACGGGGAGGACTACGCCCTGAACCTCATCGACACCCCGGGCCACGTGGACTTCAACTACGAGGTCTCCCGGTCCCTGGCCGCCTGCGAGGGGGCGGTGCTGGTGGTGGACTCCACCCAGGGCGTGGAGGCCCAGACCCTGGCCAACACCTACCT
>CAJUBX010000024.1 GCA_910585165.1 uncultured Oscillibacter sp.
GGTGTACGCCGTTGTCCTTGACGGACTCCACAAGCCCTTTCATTTCCGCATCGTCCCGCACACCGAAAGGATGGTCTTTGAACGGGAACAGCTCCGAGAGGTTGAGGTAAACAATCTCTTCCTTTTCGGCGCGGGTCGCGTCACGGGGCTGGGGCGGCACTTCCGGCGCAGGCGGGGGAGCGGCGGGAGCCTCTTCCTTGCCCTTTACCGTGGCGGCCTTTCCGCCCTTGCCTTGGGACATTTTGTCTCGAGGTTGAGCCGGGGGCTTGTCCGTGGCCGCCTTGTCAGCCTTGGCCGGGCGGCCACGGCGGGCCCCCGTCCCTCCCGGTTCGCCGGGCCCCGCCTTTTCTTCCTTGGGCTTGCGGCCCCGCCTGCCCTTGGGCTTATCCGGCTCGGGCGTTTTTTCTTTGGCGGCCTTGTCCTTTTTGGCGGGCCCCTTTTCCCCGGCGGCCTTTTCCTCCGGGGCCGGGGTGGGCGGCTGTTCCGGTTCGGGCGGCTCGTTCTTCTCCACCTCCGCACGTTCCGCCGCCCGGCGCTCCGCCATCAGCTTTTCAATCTGGTCAGCGGATACACTCACCTCGCCGGGAGCACCAGCCGGGGCATCCTGGGCGGGTGGTTCGCCGCCAGTCTGCTCGGGGGCGTTCTCCGGGGCCGGGGGCTCCGGGGCGGGAGCGTCCTGGGCAGGAGCACCCGCCGGGCCGGCATCGAACAAGCTGGGCTGGGGATTTTCCTCCGGGCTCACGTTTAATTTTTCGTCTGCCATTCGTTACCTCCTTTTTTAATTTCGTGAATGTTGCACAAATCTTGTGCTAAAAGTTTGTTACTATTTTTTCGCCTCCCTCCCGGCTATCCACGCAAAAAAGCCGCCCGTTTTTTCATGCCGGACGGCTTTTTGCGTAATGTGATAGCTCTGATTAAATTTTTTTGTGGGTGCAGGCTCCGAAAAGCCTTGATATTACAGTGTTCCTAATAGGAGCCATTCATAGGAGTTTCTCTGGACGGCAGATCGAGTCAGCCAGTATTCCGCCATCTCCTTATTCTGTGCCACTTCCCTGCCTTGGAGAAATAGCTTGCCAAGAGCATACTGTGCATGTTGGTTTCCTTGTTCAGCAGAAGCTGTCAGCAGTTTGACCGCCTTATTGACATCCTGGGGAACCACGTTGCCTTGGAGGCACAGTTTTCCGAGACGGTATTGAGCATATTGACTACCGGATTCACGGGCGACCTCATGCTTATTTTTTAATTCCCGCAAGCGCAAACGGCATCGCTGCGCTTTGCGTGCCCGCCGCAATCGTAAAACGCACGAAACCCACAGGAATCTCCAGAATTTCTGTGGGTTTCGTGCGTTTAGATAACATTTTCCGGGCTTTCAGTCCACAACCTGTTTGGCGGGGTACACCGGATACTTTCCAGTTCATTTATCTGGAACGCAAAGTGCGCAATCCCCGCCGCCGCTTGCCAGCCGTCAATGCCGCTTTCCAAGCGGCGGAAACCAGAGCAGAGCGTCTGTCGAGTTCACCGCAAAAACGCATCACTCGGCATAAATAACCTTCACATTTTCCCGTTCAAGCCGCTCCAGCAATTTCTCATTGAGAATCGGCTTCGTCGTGATGATCCCGGTCAGGTCCCGAAAGTCCGCAAACAAATTGATGCCCATAATATGGAACTTACTGGAATCCAGTAATACATAGGATTCCCTGGCAGAGGCGATCATCTGCCGCTTCACCATCATTTGAAAGGGAGAACCAACCGTTACCCCCGTGGTCCCCCGCACGCCGGAGGCACCCAGGAACGCTTTTTCCACCTGATGGGCCGCGAAAAACTGCACCGCATCCTCATCCGCCAGGGCCATGTCCTCCAGCATTCCTCCACACATAAACACATCTACAGAAGTCGCGTTGAACGCGTAGGCCGCTGGAATCGAGTTTGTGATAACCGAGAGGTATTGCCGGTTCCGCAAATTCTCCGCGAGGGCCAGCGTCGTTGTGCCCGCATCAATGATGATCGAGTCCCGCTCCTGCACCAGCTCTGCCGCGGCGCGCCCAATGCGCTTTTTCTCCTCATCGTGCATGGCGTCGCGAAGCTCATAGATCGGAACGCGTGAACTGTCCTCCAAAAAAACCTTCCCACGGGCTTTCCGAATTTTCCCTTCCCGCTCCAAGGCTGTGATGTCTCTGCGGACGGTAGCGGGGGACGCGGGAATCAGCTCCAGCAGTTCATTCACCAGGATACTGTTGGCACCCCGCATAGCCTCCATGATTTTTTGCCTACGTTCACCACTCTTCATCGTACCTTCTCCCTCTTGTGTCTTTGCCCCGTCCAGCGGCGTCTGCCGGCTGCCATCTTGCAGCAGTCCCGCCGCCGCAGGCTGGAGCCTGTTTGCTTCCCAAACAAAATTATACATGATTCTCCAATCATACACAACAGGGATTTCAAAAAAATGATTACTTCGCCGTTCTTTTCATTTTCTTGACATAAGGGCCAACCACGGGCCAGAGCAGGGAAACCGCCGAGATCACAAGGAGGACCAGAGAGATCGGCCGGGTGAAGAAAACGGAAATGCTGCCGTTGGAAATGATCAGCGCACGCTGGAGATTTTTCTCCGCCAAATTTCCCAGGATCAGGCCAAGGATGATAGGCGGCATGGGAAAATCACACTTAATCAGCACATAGGATATCACTCCGAAGATCATCATCATAAAGATATCCCATATGTTATTATTCAGAGCATAGGTGCCTACTACGCAGAAAACAAACACAATAGGTGTCAAGTAGGTGTTGGGAACACTGCCAATTTTCGCAAACCCTCGGATTGCGCTATAGCCCAGCAGACACATGCAGATATTGGCGAAGAACAGGCCCGCGATGATGGTATATACGGTGCTGGTCTGCTCGGTAAACAGCATCGGGCCGGGGACCACGCCCTGCATCATCATCGCGCTGAGCATGACGGCCGTGCCGGCGTCTCCGGGAATGCCCAATGTCAGAAGCGGGATCAGCGCGCCGCCGGAAATCGCGTTATTGGCGGCCTCCGGAGCGGCAATGCCTTCCGGTGCGCCTTCTCCAAATTTTTCAGGATGCTTCGACCAGCGCTTGGCCTCGTTATAGCCTACCCAAGAGGCAATATCGCCGCCCGTGCCAGGGACTGCGCCGATGATGGTGCCAATTACGCTGGAGAGGAGGATGAACGGCGCCGTTGTCTTAATATCCGCCCAAGAGGGCAGAACCCGTTTCAGCTTGGTTTCCGCCTTTTGCTGGCCGGGAGCGTCTCCGTTCTCAATGTTGCTGAGCCCCTGGGAAAAGGCATAGAGGGCAATCAGGGTCGGAACCATGGCAATGCCGCCCATCAGATAGACAGAGCCGAAGGTGAAACGAGGGGAACCCGTCAGCGCATTCATCCCGATGGTTGCCATCATCAGGCCGAGCACAGCGCCGATCATCCCTTTTACCACGTTCTTGCCGGAGATGCTGGTTACCATGCTCAGCCCGAAAATCGCCAGGGAAAAATATTCGGCCGCGCCGAATTTCAAGGCAAATTTGCTCAGCAGGGGCGCGGTCCACAGCAGCATAACCGCGCTGAACAGGCCGCCAAAGGTGGAGGCCATGGTGGAAATACCCAGTGCGCGCCCAGGCTGCCCCATCGTTGTCGCCATGGGATAGCCATCCAGCACGGTTGCGGCGGAGTTGGCTGTGCCCGGCGTTTTGATCAGAATCGCGGTGATGGAACCACCGTAAATCGCGCCGCAGAAAATACCCAGCAGCATCAGGATGCCCGCGCTTCCTTTCAGAGAGAGAGTCAGCGGCATCATGATGCTCAGCCCCATAATCGAGGACAAGCCCGGCATAGCGCCCACCAAAATACCGATTAAGGTGCCGAAAAATATCATACTGATGTTATACGGCTCTAAAACCACCGCCAAAGCCGCCAGTAAGTTTTCCATACTCGTTCCCCTCCCTGTCAGAACAGGCTGCCCTGCAGCATGGGAAGCCGCAGCATCACAGCGAAAATCACATAGATCGCGGCCAGCACGGCGGCCGTGAGGACAGCCAGCATCCAGGGCCGCTTCTCGCCCATCAGCCGCATAATCCCCGGAATCATGAACGCGGAGGCAATCATGAAGCCCAGGAATTTCAGCAGAATGCAATATGCTGCAAGAATGCCCGCGCCAATCAGCACCCGGCGGAAACCGGGAGAACGCACATCAAAGGGATTCTCGCCGCTGGAGCGGTTCAGCAGCGCGGGGATCAGCAGCAGAACCGCCAGAAGGAACAATACCACAGAGAGAAACCGGGGCCACGCCCCCGCGCCAATCGCTCCTTCGACTTCAGGCAGTTTTCCGGCAGAGAAAAACATCGCGCCTGAGAGCGCCATTAGAATTAAAGAAAGTACAATATCATATTTTTTCATACAGCCCCCATTGATTGCAAATTGTCTGCCGACTTCACAGCGCCTCCATGGAACTCATGGAGGCGCTGCTTCGGGCAGGGTGTTCCGTGATGGAAGGACGGACAGAATCAGCCCAAAACGCTGGCGTAATACTCGGCCTGGTCCGCCACAAAGGCCAGCATCGCCGCATTGTCCATGGCGGGAACCGGCTGGAAGCTGAAATCCTGAAGGGTCTTTGCGTATTCCTCCGAGGTGGCAGCGGCACTGAAAATCTCCTGAAGGAAGGCAACCGCGTCAGCGGGGGAATCCTTCAGAGCGACCACCATGATCCAGCTCAAAATGTTCATGTCCTTGAGCTCCTCGTAGCTCTCGCTCATGCAGGGCACGTCGGGATAGGCAGACAGCCGCTCCGCGCCGGAAGACGCAATCGCTTTCAGAGTGCCCGCCTCCAGTTGGCCGGCGGCCGCGCCGGGAGCGGTGACGGTAGCGTCGCATTCTCCGCTGACCGTGGCAATCACACTGTCCGCAGAGGAGTCATAGGCAACGGTTTTCATATCCAGGCCCAGGAACTTGTTCAGGACCGTATACACCAGGTGCGGCACCGCGCCGCTTCCGGTATCGCCAATGGAAATTTTGCCGGGATTTGCCTTTACGTAGTCCACAAACTCCTCAAAGGTATCGTAAGGAGCGTCAGCAGGAACCAGGAAGAGATAGGGATCCTGTTCGATGCAGGCCAGAGGGATGAACTGGTCCGAGCTGATGTCCGTATTGCCCAGGGCATGGTTCAGGACCAGGTCGCAGTTCAGGACGCCGATGGTATAGCCGTCGGCCTTGCTATTGACAAATTGCGTCGCGCCTACCAGGCCGGAGCCGCCGGCTACATTGGAGACGATGATGTTTTTCTTCAGCATGCCCTCCGGGATGGCATTGATAACACTGCGGACACAGGTGTCGGTCGTGCCGCCGGCAGCCCAGTACACCAAGGCAGTCAGGTCTTTCTCGGGATAGCTGCTCTCAGGAGCGGGGTCCGCCTGCGCTTGATTTCCGTTACTGGAGGAGGCGCCGGCATCGCTGGGCGCGGAGTCTCCGCTTTTGCCGCCGCAGCCGGTCAGCACACCGCAGAGCATCAATGCCGCAAGAAACATCGCCGTTAATTTCTTCTTCATTTTTCGTTCTTCCTCTCATAGTTTAATATATTTCTCTTCTCCTTGGGAAGTCGGAGATAGAGCACATATGGATACTCCTGTCAGGGGTCGTATACGATTTCCGGTCGAGGCTCCCGCCTGACAAAGCGCATGATCTCATCAAAGCTCCGCATACCGGTTACCGCTCCGACTTGCTGAATGACATGAGCGGAGCAGGCTGTGGCAAAGACCATGCTTTCCTCCGCCTGGAACCCCCGGCCCCGGGCCGCCAGGAACCCAGCCACGAACGCGTCTCCCGCCCCGGTGGTATCTGCCACGGAGGGCACGTGATAGCAAGCGCAGGAAAATGCCGTGGCGTTGTTTTTGAAATAAGAGCCCTGCGTTCCCGCTTTAATGATTACATTCTTCACCCCCCGCTCCAGGAAAAAGCCGGCAATATCGGAAAAACGCGTTTGCCCGGTTATTTCCACCGCCTGCTCAATGCTGGGCATGAAATAATCAAGATACGGATAGTAGGGTTCCAGCAGGCTGTTCCAGCGTCCTTTTCGATCCATGGTAACATCCAGGGAGGTGGTAATACCCCGTTCCTTAGCCAGCTTCAGCAGCCGCACCGCCCCTTCTCCGTCAAAGCGCTCCATGTGAAACGTGCCGCCGATTTGGAGGACCGATACCCGGTTCAGAACGCTCAAATCAATGTCCTCAAAGCAGAACTCCCCGCTGCTCCCAAAATTCTGATAGAACGTGCGGGAACCGCCCTCTCCCATCAGGATCAAAGACTTCGCCTGTTCTGCGGTCTCCGAAAAAATCACGCGGCTGACGTCCACCCCCTCAGCCCGCAGGGAGGACAAACAGTTCTGGGCGAACATGTCATTGCCCACCCGGCCGATGTAAGTCACCAGGCAGCCCAACCGGGACAAGTCCACCGCATTATTATGCGCATCCCCTCCGGTTTTGACCCAGAAGCTGTCCATCGCGTGATAGTCGCTCTCCAGCAGGACCGGGCCGATGGGATACGCCACCAGGTCCGCCATCATCTCTCCGACGCAGAGCACGCGCAGAGCGCCCGTATCACGTTCCTTCATTTGCCTCACTCCCTTTCAGCCAAACCGAACGGTCACTTTCCCCGGAAGAGCCCGATCTTATGCCGCGCAATTTCCGTCACATTGGCCTTGGCCTGCCGGTACATTCCGTAAAAATCTCTGGAGCCGACCTTGCTTTCCAATCCCGCCATAAAGGCCATACGGAGCTCCGTTGCCACATTGACTTTGCGGATACCCAGCTGGATGGCCTTACGGATCATCTCGTCCGGCGTGCCGGAGCCGCCGTGCAGCACCAGAGGCGGGGCATTGAGCCGGCGGCACGCCTCCAGGCGGTCAAAGTCAAAATGCGGCGTGCCCTGGTACATTCCGTGGGCATTGCCGATCCCCACCGCCAGCGCGTCGCAGTCCACCTCCGCGGAAAAGCGCTCCACTTCGTTTATGTCAACCAGATTGACTACCGAATGGGACATGCCATCCTCCACACCGGAGATGGCACCCAGTTCGCACTCGACCGACACGCCAACGGCGTGAGCACTCCGAACCACCGCCTGGCTCTCCCGCATATTTTCCGCAAAGGAGCGGTGGGACCCGTCATACATCACCGAGGTGAACCCCAGCCGAAGGCACTGCACCGTCTGTTCATAGCTGATTCCATGGTCCAGATGAAGAACAATGGGAATGGTGCTGACAGCGGCAATGTCCTGTACAAGAGCCGCCAAATGCCGGAGCTGCCCCGCCTGAATCGCCCCCTGTCCAATCGTTAAAATCAGGGGCCAGCGCTCCGCCTCCGCCGCCTCTACGACGGCTTCCGTCCCTTCAATATTGTCAATATTGAAAGCCGGGATCGCAGCATTGGCGGCCTCCGCTGTTTTGAGTACGTCCGCAAGAGTTGTTAACATCAAATTCGCATCCTTTCGGCGATAGCGCTGTCCAAAATAATCTATCGCTCAAACCTTGCTTACAAATTATCACATATTTTTCAAAAAATCAACAATATTTTGATTGAATTTTGATTTTTTATAATTTAGCAAAATTTTAACGCAAGAATTGTGCAAATTGCTTGCTTGTCCAGCCGCCTGTTTTGAGATATTCTTATGATTATAATCAATATTTGCGCAAGGAGGAACCTTATGGCGGAACAAAACCTGCCCGTCCCCCTGGATCACGCTGGAGCGCGGAGAGTCTACCTTGGCGGACGGAATATCCGGCAGCTTCACGGCTGCCCTGCCCCAGAGGATGACTACTTCCCAGAGGAATGGATTGCTTCTGTTACGGAGGCAGCCGGAGCGGATGCCGCTCCCGGCGCGGGCCTTAGCCGACTCCGGGACAATGCCAGCCGGACGCTTCGGGATTTGATCGCATCTGACCCGGTCTCCTTTCTGGGGGAACCCTTTGTCCAGCAGCATGGCGAAAGCCCTGGCGTTCTTCTGAAACTTTTGGACGCCGCTGAGCGGCTGAATGTCCAAGTGCATCCCAGCCGCGAGGAGGCAACGCAGTTCTGGGGCCTCCCCTTCGGAAAAACAGAGTGCTGGTATTTTCTGGAGGGGCGGCAAATAAACGGACAGCCGCCTTGCATTTATCTGGGACTGCGGCCGGAAGTCCAAACGGAAGACCTCCGTCAGGCTTTTGAACAGGGCGATTCGCAGCAGGTCCTCGCCTGCATGCACCGTTTTCCCGTAAAAGCCGGGGAGACCGTTCTGGTAGGCAGCGGTATCCCGCACGCCATCGGCGCGGGGTGTTTTTTGATGGAGATCCAGGAGCCCAGTGACATCACCCTTCGTTTGGAGCGGTTCACGTCATCCGGCGTTCAAATCCCGGATGAAATCTGCCACATGGGCGCGGGTTACGACGCTATGTTTTCCATGATTCACTATCCAGGGCTTTCCAGGGAGGAAACCTGGAGAAAATGCTTCATCCCCCCTGTTCCGCTGGCCGAGGAATCCGGCGGACGCGTTACCAAACTTCTGGATTACAGCCGGTGCCCCTACTTTTCGATGGACCTCATAAAAGTGTGGAAGGTTCTGCGTTTTCCAGAGGATGACATCTTTTCCGGATTATTTGTACTGCACGGCAAGGGGGAGCTGCTTGCGGGGGGCCAACGCTTCCCTCTGCGGGCCGGAGATCAATTCTTTATTCCAGCCGGATGTCCCGCAATCAGCCTTTATGCGGAAGAGGCCATACGCCTCATTCGCTTTTTTGGTCCCCAGGTAAACCGGTAAACTAGTCGAAGCTTGCCGACTTCTGTTCATTGAACGACCCTACCTAATCTGAACAGTTTGCATGAGACTGGTAGATTGGGTAGGGCCGTTTTATGGCTGAAAGCCTTGCGATAAAAGGCTTTCAGCCATTTCCATGTCTACACTGGGAATGAGACATGAAAATGTAAAAAGCTCGAAATCAAATTACAAATCGGAGGATTTTCGAAATCTGAACCCCCATGTGTCATGAACAAATGAACTTGACACAATAACTTTTGGAAGTCCTCCTCTGCTTGACACGGCGTTCGATTTTTTAGCGTACGATGAGGACGTCTTGTATTATAGAATTCGATGTAGGAATCAATTCCTTTTCTGAATTCCGGTTCTGAGGCATAATCCCTCCGATAAAGTTCCTCCTTTTTGAATGATGCGAAAAATGATTCAGCTACTGCATTGTCATGCGGTTTTCCTGAATTTGAGAAAGACTGTACTACTATTTGCTGAAACCGGTGGGATGTGTACTGGGTTCCACGGTCGCTGTGGAACAGGAGACCAGGTTCCGGTCTGCGTAATTCCCAGGCATTCTCAGCGGAAATATCGCGCGCTAAAGTGCTGAAGTTTTGCGCCGGATGTGGTATAATAATAATATCTGCAATTCATATCACACTCAGCTGCGGAAAGGAGCATATTTTGAAGAAAAAGCGGCCAAATGAACAGCGAATTACTGCGCTATACGCCCGATTGTCCCGTGATGATGAAAAAGAGGGCATCTCGGGCAGCATCCAGAATCAAAAAGCCATTTTAGAGAAGTTCGCACAGGAGAATCGCCTGCCTACCCCCCGATTTTTCTTTGATGATGGGTACTCAGGTGTTACGTTCACACGTCCGGCTTTCATGGAGATTATGGACTTGGCTGAACAGGGGTTAGTGGCTAATCTGGTGGTGAAAGACCATTCCAGGCTGGGCCGAAACCGCCTTGTAGTGGGCCAGCTTTTGGAAGAAGATTTTGTCCGCCTGAACGTGCGGTACATCGCCATCATGGATACCGGTATAGCAAATGGGCGGGTTTCATTACGTCCAAAGCGTCATCCAGGGCGGGCAAATCCATAAGCCGGTCGATATCCTGAAAAATCAGTTCAAAGGTGTAAAGCGGATAATATTCTACCGCCTCGGGTTCAAACCCCGTCATAATCTTTGCAAGTTCTTTAACTGCCTGCACCGTGGTGGGACTCCGCGTATTCAACCTGGCCAGCACCCTGGCCCTACGCTCCTTCAGACCTTCAGCGGCATCCTCGGGGAGGCCGAACAGCCGCTCATGACGGGGAAGGAGGAACGTGCTGGAGCTGATGGTCAGCTGGCTTTCCAGAGCGGTAATGGCGCGCTGCGTCTGCGTCAGTTCAATCTGCTCCGCCTGCAGGAGGTCGTCCATCGGCTTCATCCTGCGTACACACTTTGGAAGCATAAACTCATCATTCAGCGGCATGTACCGTCACCTCCTGAAGTACAAAGAATTCTTCGTAACCGGAGGAGAGGGAGGTCAGGCCGCCATTCAGGGTATAGCTGATAATATCGGCAACGCCGCTAACGCCAAAAACCAAGTCCCCGATACGGTAATAGCTGATGCAGCTTTCCCGGCGCTCATCATTCCTGAAAGGCGCGGTGTTGAAATCCTCCTGATTCACGTTATCAACATACTGGAGCAGAGCCTCCAGGACAGCCGCCCGGATATTCTCCAGCGCGTACCCGGAAGCCACTTTGACTGTGAGCTCCACATAGACCGCTCTTGGATCGGGCGCACGGACAGTCACGCTGGCTCCGATTGGGCGTTCTGCCTCAATGTGCTCTCGGACATTACCCAGAATTACTTCATCCGGTATAGCGAGCTGATCCGATAGGACGACTACCCTCACCTGCCCAGGTCCGCAGACCTCCGCGCCCAGGCATTTTGCGCCTCCCACGCCCGAGACCTGCTTTGCCCAGTAAATGTAGTGGTTGCGGTTTCCGCTGGTGATGGGTCTTCGAATCTTCTCAAAAATGCGCTCCCGGAAGGAATCGTCGCTTTCGGTCTCGGCTCCGCCGCCGAAGGCGGAGGGGTTTGTAACGGAATTGACGCCGCTGACAGCGTTTTGAAGTACAGTGACTGTATTCGCCGGAACGTTCCCCGCCGTTCCGGCGCTTTTGCACCGGGCCGCTATCCCGCAGGTTCCGTCCGCGCCAATTTTCTTCGGCTCCGTTGTTTCAAAAATCAATGTGCCATACAAAGCTTCCGTCCCGCCGGGGATGACTGTGCCTGGTTCGCCGGAAAAAAGCAGCGTGCCCGAGGCGGCGGTGGCCGGATTTCGTATCTCGTTATAGTCCAGAGCCCTGCGGTCAAGATACTCTCCCTCCGCCGTATCCAGCAGCACCCGGTCTGGAATTGGCTGCACTTCCATAATATCCAGGCGTGAGATTTCCTCCGCTACCGCCTGGAGGTTGTCTATGCAGAAGCCGCCTTCTATTTTATTGGCGAGGTTCTTCAGGCTGCCTCGCATGCGCTGCAGGACAGACGCCGCGTCAAAGCCGGATGAGCCGCTCACGTAATCCGCACCTCCTTTATATCGTATGTGATCCGCTCTTTCCCATAAATCGTGGTGCAATCAAACTCAGCCCGCACGCCGCTGCCGGACTGCGTGAACTGGAAATTGCTCAGTTCCTCGATGTAAGGGTTCACCATTAAAGCCTCGATGATAAACCGCTTCAATTCAGATAAAATAACCCGGCTGTTCAGGCCGCCGATCAGGGTGTCGATCTCGCTGCCATAATCCGGGCTGTAGGCCGTATAGCGGAACCGCTCTGTGGTCAGGGCCTTAAATATCCAGATACGCAGAGCCTCGTTGCCCTCCAGCAGGTAGGTCTGGCCGTCCCGGAGCAGCAGCCGGTTGTTCTCGTAGTCATAGGCGTACTCTCGGAACATGGGCAGCGTATTGTCCTGGGCGGCTGCCAGCACGTCCGGGTCAATGAAAGGGAAGATGCTCACGCTGCCTTCACCACCTTATCCAGAATATAAAAGCCGGCCCCCACCTGAAGCGCCACTACCATGTCGCCCACCTTCAGGACGTATTTCATATGAAACTCCGTCAGAAATTGATACGGGTGCGGAGCCAGTCCCGCAAGCTCCGGGGGGATGCGGCTGCCCCCGTTTTCGGCCCATACCAGCAGGGCCGGGTTGATATACAGCCCCTTGCTGATGATCTGATCGTGGGCCAGGATGGTCAGGGGGGGCCACGGACTTGACCTCCGCGAACATCAGGTCACTGCTCTTGCCCCCGGAGCGCAGCGCCTCCACCATTTCTGCCGCCCACCGTTCCATAATATCGCCTCCTCAGCTGCCGGCCTCCTTCTCGTCCATCATGCTGGAAAAGGCCAGGGTCAACTGCATCATTTCTTTGCCGTCCTCAAACGTGTGGGTATCGCTCTCGATGTAGAACCTTCCATACAGCCCCGTGGCGGCCTCCCGGACAGCGATGGCGTAGCCGGAAACAGCGCGTGTGTCGCTGACGGCGCTCACCGTGGCAGATTGCTCCATGGTGTAGAGCAGCGCCCTGGTCTCGGCGGCGGTATCCCTGCCCTCCGTCTGCTTATAGACACGCTGCACCACGCCATATTTGGACTGCGCTCTGGCATCCTCCACCACGCCGGTCTGGTTCCCGCTCTTGTCGGTGACAATCACCCGGTCCACCAGCTTCTGCAGGCTGGTTTTGTAGACGGCCTCCGTCAGGTTGTAGCCGCCGTCCAGCGCCACCCCGCACAGCGTTCCCTTCTCGATTACGCATACCTGGTTGACGTTCCGCATCAGGGGGATGTACTTTTTCCCGTTCTGGCGGCTGGCGATGGTGTAGGCCGCCATGATGGCCTCATAGGCCCTCTTGCCCAGCCAGGGCAGATATACCTTGATGCCTGTGGGAGCGGCAGAGCCGAAGGGGACGCCCAGGTGGGAGCATATCCAGGCGGTGATGGCCTCCGGGGTATCGTCAAAAACTTTGCTGATATCGCTGTTATTGATGTAGAACATCAAATCAAAGGCGGTGTAGGTTACGAGGTTCCCGGAGGCCGATTTCTCAATATCAAAGACGGGGCCGCCGAACAGGGTCTTGTCCCCGTCCCGGAGCAATACGCTGTCCCCCTCGTGAATGATGATTTTGGGGAGAAAGCGGTCTGTGCTTCGGGCCGCTATGGAAAATACCAGCTTCCGGGCCACCTGCTTGCTGTCACCGCTCCAAACGGCCTTTTCCACCAGCTGGGAGAGGTCTTTGCCGTTTGCTGTCAGCTGCTTTTGAATCATGGGATCACCAGCTTCTGGCCAGGCTTGATCAGGCTCGGGTTGCTCCCGATGACCGCCTTGTTGGCCTCATAGATTTTTTTGTACTGCGCACCGTCGCCGTAGAACTTTTTAGCCAGGTTCCACAGGCAGTCTCCAGACACGACTGTAACCGTCTTGGGGGCCTCCCGCGTATTGGGGCGGCTGTTCAGGCCGCTGATCTGGTTTTTTGCCTGGCTTTCCATCTTGACCGCCGCGACATTTAAAAAACGGTATTCGGACAGCTCCAGAGTATAGTACACATCCCGGTCTCCTTCCCGGCAGCTGTATGCCAGGCTGTCGATGCTCATCGCCAGGTTAAAATCGCAGTCGCTGATGATGACCCGTATGGGCTGCGGCTTGGATTTCCACTTCTTCAGAAGCCGGATATACTCCATGGGCTCCCGGTCCGCATACCGGGCGAGAGGGGAGCAGCTGGAGGGGAAAAAGCTGGACAGGGAGCCGGAGACCAGCCCCCTGTGCCCAATTAGGTTTACCTCGCCGATATTCAGCAGGGTAATCCGCTGGTTATTGTGCGGCTCGGTAAACTCAAACTCTGCCGGATTGATGGGAAGCTCAAACATTTCCTCGTGATTGTTGAAACTCAACTCAATGGTTCTTCGTTTCACTCTGCCGCCTCCTTACGCAGGAACCATATTCCGGGCCGCCTGTACCACGCGCTTGGCCACAGCCTCCCCGATGCGGTCAATATCGGCTTTCTCCCGCACGATGATTTGGTCGGCCAGCTTTGCCACCGTCACATGAATGGCCGCCGGGGCGGCGCCCGTGGAGCGTGGAGGCGGGCCGGGTTTTGGCGGCGGCGGAAAGTCCGGCTCATCGCCGTTTCCTTTGGGAGCTTGCTTTTGGGGAAGCGGGTCCTCGGCGGAGTCCTTCCGGTTATCCTTCCGCATCAGGCTGGCAACTGTCTCCAGGCTGCTTTCAATGCGCTCCAAAACGGGGACGGCATAGCTGTTTGCCGCGCCGGCAGCCGGTGGCGCAGTATTCTGCACAATCTCCCGCACAGAAGACCGCTCCACCGTATTTTGGATAATTTCCCGGACAACAGGCTGGGCCTGGTTTTTCGCCAGCTGAACGCTCTCCTTGTTCGGCAGCACCCGGCTTCCCCTGGGCAGTTCTACCAATTCGGGGCCTTGCTCACCCACCCAGGTGGGGCCGCCGCGCCAGTTGTTGGTGCCCCCGGCGTTGGAACCCACCTCACCGCCGTTTCCACTCTTTCCGCCGGCAAGCCCTTTTACCTTGTTCGCCAGCCAGGAAAGGCCGCTGCCGATACCCTCCACGACGGGCTTGACCTTGGACCATACGCCGGAGACCACGCTGGCGATGCCATTAAAGACTGTTTGTACTACGCTGAAAAGCACTTTAAATGTGCTGATGGACAGGTCCAGCACCGGGGAAATAACGCCCCAGGCTGAGAGCAGGATGTCCGCCACCACCGGAGCCGCTGTCCCGATGATAGTTTGAATCCAGCCCATTTTACTACCCACGAACTCCAGCACAGAGCCGACCTTCTGGCCGATGCCGTCAAAGATAACCTGAAAGACCGGGGCCAGCGCTGAGACTGCTGTGCCGATGCCCTGCACCAGCCCGGCTATGACGGGGGCCGCCGCCGCAATCACGCTGCCGATGGAGGAGATTACCGCACCCAGCACCGGGAGAAGAGAGGGGAGCACCGACTGCACCGTGGTGATGATGCTGGAGATGGCGGGCATAGCCGCCGCGGCCACCTTCCGCACCGTCCCCATTACTGCGGCGTCAAGCTGGGCCAGCTGCGGCTTCATCGCCGCAAAGCCTTTGCCCAGGTTCCCCAGGCTGTCAAAGAAGGAATTGACTACCCCGCCCATTTCGGGCGGCAGGGCGCGGAGCATCCCATCCTTCAGCTCTTTGACGATACCTCCGGCGGTTTCCCTGATTTTTGGGGCCGCGCTTTTGACGCCGGTCCCAATGGCTTCCGGTAGCGCGGAAACCACACGGCCCGCCATGGGGATCGCGTTATCAAGCAGGAAGGTGGAGGCGCTGTTTACCAGCTGCTTCATGGAGCCGGTGACATCCCCGCCAATGGCCATGTTCCCCAGCAGGTTCTGCGCGGAGGCCTTCATGGCCGCAAAAGAGCCGCTGAATGTCTCGCCGGCCTCCTTGGCGGTAGTTCCGGTTACGCCCAGATTTTCCTGTATCACATGGATAGCGGCATAAACATCCGCCAGGCTGCTGATATCGTATTTCGTGCCAGTCAGCTTCTGCGCATCCTGCAGGAGCCGGGCCATTTCCTCCTTGGTGCCGCCATAGCCCAGCTTGAGGTTATCCAGCATGGTATAATTCTGCTTGGCAAACCCTTGGTAGGCGTTTTGAATCGACTCCATGCCGGTGCCGAACTTATTTGCGTTGTCCGCCATGTCCACCATGGCCATGTCCGCTGCGGCGGCGGCTTTGGCGGTATCGCCGTTCAGACTGCTGAGCAGCGACGCGGAAAAGCTGGTCACCTGCTCCATATAGGCGTTTGCGGATAGTCCGGCAGTCCTATACGCCGCGTCCGCGTTGGCCTTTACTACGCTGGCGTCGCTCTTGAACAGCGTCTCCACGCCGCCGATGCTCTGCTCCAGCTGCGCGCCCTGGCTGATGGCGCCTCCCACCAAAACCGTGGCGGCGACCGTTACCGGGACGACGGTTTTTTTCGCGATATCAGTCAGGCCGTTTTTAATTTTTGAAAGGGCAGGCGTAACGCCGTCTTTCAGCTTCACGATGGGAGACGCCGCCATTTTCCCCACCGCTTTTACCTGATTGCCTGCCGCCCTAATCTTGGCGGACGCCATGTCTTTGACCGCCACCGCCGTGACAACCTTCTTTTTCAGCGGTTCCAGCTTTTTTGACAAGGCGTCCGCCGTCTTTTTCGCCCCGGTGGCGTCGAGCTTTGCCGTGCGCTTTTGATCCCAGGTGGCCTGAAGCGTCTTTTTGGTCCGCTCCACATCCCTGCGGAAAGAGGACTGCTCCTCCTTGATGCTGCGGAGGACCGCCGACATATTATCCTTGATTGAGATTGCGCCTTTAACGACGCCCATCAGCGCCTCCCTCCTTCCACACCAAAGCTGAACATATGCGCCCGCTCCTCCAGCGCTGTCTCCATAGAAGCCAAATAGAAAAGCCTGGACTCCAGGTCCAGACTTAAAAACTTCTCCGCGTCCCAGCCCTTTTGGATGTAGTAGTGCAGCAAATACGCCTCGCCATCCTGGGCAATCAGTTTTTTAGCGCTTCCACCACCGTGACTTTCCTGGAGCTTACCACTCCGCTCAATTCCATGACCTTCATGGCAATGCCCGTGATTTCAGACATGGGAAAGATATTCACGATATCCAGCGGCTCCAGGACCGTGCGCTGGTCAGGCAGCAGCCCCGCCTCAGCGTCCATAATCTCCTTTGCGGCCTCCTTCAGGCTGGGCTCTACGGCGGCCAGATAGATGGCGTACTTGTCGCTGCGGTTCTTATCCTCGCTGTCGTCAATACCCAGGCACTCCGAGATTTCACTGGGACTCAGGTTTCGAATCTTCAGCTGCATATCCAGGCTGGGGATATGCAGCGTCTGGAATTTCGTAACCTTCCGGTCATGGAGCCGCTGCATGGCGCGGCGGGAAAACTCCGCCAGGGAGCTCTTTTTCTCACTATCCATAGACATACCCTCCTCACGCAATCTTGTCCAGGTTTATCAGGTCCGTGGGGGTAAAGCCACCGCTGACCTCCTCCTCAATGACGCCGCCTTTTTCCATATTGACCAGGGGCAGGTCATTGAACCAGCAGTTGTCGGCGGAATAGCGCTCCTGCTGGCCGCCCACAGCGTCCGGGTCGGCCAGCTTGGTAATAATCTGCATCCGCTGGTCGACGCCCTTCTTCCAGTTTTCAAACACGGCGTTGTACCGGGTATAGACCTTTTTCAGCGTGATGGAAAGCTCACCCTTCAAGCCGGTCATTTTGCTGTCCACATCAATGTCCAGCTGCACATCCTCCCGGTTGGCGGTTACCTTCAGGGAGATTTTCGAAAACTCCGCCACCTTCTCCCCATCGACCCAGAGTTCCCCCCAGGTGCCGGAGAGCGTTTTGTTCCCTCTGATTTTTCCCATATCGGCTTCCCTCCGTTACATATTGCACACCAGGTTCAAATCCTCCATCGCGTCCACAAACCTGACGTTGGAGGAAACGAATACCCGGCTGCCGGTGTTATACATGGCCACCGCCGTGTCGTCCATGGCGCTGGTGTCAATGCCCCGTCCCTCGATATAGAGCCGCTGGGCCGCCACATCAATGGCGGCGGTGTTGTCGTGGCTCTGATCCAGCACGTCCGGCTGCAGGGACTTCTGATAGGCCCGGATGGCCGCCACGAACATCTGCTTGGCATCGTAGTCGTTGCGCACCTTGCCCACATAGGACTCCTCGAAGGTGTCCCGGATGTCATCCTGGTACAGGTCCACGCCCTCCATGATCTTGATCTTGGAGAACTCCTCGCCCTTGTCGGTGGTGAAGCTGACCAGGCTGTTGACGCCGCGCCCGATTTTGAACTTCTCCCCATCGAACACCAGGATCAGTTCCCCGGCGTCAATCCGCTTGTCCGGGTCATCCGGGGTCTCAGCGGCGGTAATGTCATTCAGCACATAGTAGGTGCTGCTCCGGGCCAGGGACAGCCCAGCCAGGATTCCGGTGATCCGGGCGCAGTACTCCGCCGTGGTGAACTGCGTCTTGGACAGGATGCTGTCGATCTTGTCGGTGGTGAAGTTGATGATGCCCTCATGGTCGCTCTTGCTGTTGGGCAGCACGGCCTTGAAGGTCTTATGATCCTGGTCGCGGGCCTCCTTGATGAAGGAGGCGATGGAGGGGACGCCCTCCGTGGCGATGCCGGGAATGGTCAGGTAGTTCCACTTCATGTTCTTCAGCACCGCCAGCGCGGGCATATAGTTGGTGTCCTCCAAGCCCATGCGGTAGACGATCACCCGGTAGGGAACGCCCTCATAGATCAGCTTCAGGTAATCATAATTGCGCTCGGACCACTTGGTGAAGTCCACCTCGGTGATGGAGTTATAGACGGTCAGCGTTTTGCCGCCCTCGGTCTCGTCATGCAGGATAACTGCCACGATCCCGCGCTCACTGCGCTTGATCGCGGTCAGGCCCTTGGTCTTGAACGTGATCAGGATTTCAGGCAGGCCCATACTATCACAACCTTTCTTCTTAAATCGGTTTCACGCTGGTATCCAGCGTTTCCATAAACGGCGGCAGCGGCGGCTCCTGCACGCTGTCCCGGAAAGCCAGGGTAAAGGTGCAGTGGAGCACCCGGTCCACCACCTTGCAGGCCACATCCGGTACAGTGATGGCCCTGGCCTCGCCGCCGTCCTCGAAGCGGAACACAGGCCGGAGCAGGCTGTCCACCTCCTGGGATATGGTCAGGTAATCGGCGTTGCTCTCCGACCTGGTGTGGATGGAGGCGTCTACCAGCACCCTGCGGTCCGTATGTTCCGCATCCACGGTGGCGTTCCCAGCCGGAATGATGTCCAGAAAAATGTAGTCCTCCAGGTCAGGCTCCGGCTCGTCGTTCTGCGTTTTAGCGATCTCCTCGCAGAACACATCATAGGCCGGATATTTTCCCTTGAAGAGGCCGACCAGAGCCAGCTTGATGGATTGGTAAATTGCTGCGGCCACGTTATCCCCCCTTACAGGTCATGTGTGCTGATAAAATCATTCAGCCACTCCTGCAGGTAAGCGGGCAGCCGCTGGCTGACCTCCTCCAGAGAAATGGCCATCATATGCTTTCCTTTAACAAACCGTTTTCCGCCGCGGGTGCGGTGGCCATATTCCACCGGCTCCGCGTACTCCACGTTGTTATAAACCTCAATGTAATACGCATCACCCTGTTTTTCGATCTGGCCCACCTTCCAGCTGTCCTGGAGGCGGCCTGTCTTTTTCGGGGTGTTTTCCTTCACTCGGCCCTGCAGTTCATAGGCGATCTGGATCACCAGCGCCTTGAACTCCTCCGGGTACTCCTGTTCAATCATGCGGGCAAGCTGCCGCTCCAGCGCATCGAAGCCCTCGAAGCTGTAATCCGTTCCGCTCATCAGGCGATCCCCTTCTCCGCTTTCAGAGGGATATTGTTATGGGAGGGCTGCCGGTCAGCCAGTCCGGCCACGGCCACGGTCAGCTTCCCCAGGCGTGTCGCCGCCACGGTATCCCCTGGCTGGATGTCCACCTCCGGGCGGACAAAAAGCTGAAAATCTGTGTCTACCTTTGCGGTGGTCTGCGTCCTGGACAGCCTGCCCCCGGAGGGGCTGGACAGGGCGCAGGGGATATCTTCATATACCACCCGGCCCTCCAACCCCTTGCGGAACACGCTTTCCCCCGATGGCAGCGTCACCTTGTCCGGCCTGTAAACCGTGCAGCTGTCATCATAGGTCATGGCCAGAATGTCCGCCTCAGTCATGGGGGCAGTCCTTTGGCAGCTTCATGCGTTTGAAGGGGATCAGCTGGCTTTCGTAGTTTTTGACAAAGGAAACGGTCTCCTTCAGCGCGGAGGTCTTGTCCCGGTAGCTGATGCTGGTATCGCCGCGGGTGATGCTGGCCACATCGTTTTCCGTGGGGGCCGCCTGGTCGGCTTTCAGCATGTCCTCCACAATCTGCGCCGCCACATCCTCCAGCGGCTCCGGGAAGTCCTGCCGGTTGCAGAACACCTTGATACGGTTGATTGCCCGCTTCACATACCGCTTGACGGTAGGAAGCTGCTCATCCGGCAGCTTCAGGTCGCTCTGCGCCGTCGCCGCTACCCGGCTGATCAGCTCCTCCATCCTTCTGCTCCTCCTTTTTCCCGCCCTTGGCGGACTTGCTTTTCTCCGAAGCGCCGCCTTTGGCTTCCACAGCTTCTTCCACCCGCTTGTCCACGCGGGAATCCACCCGCCCGCACAGATTTTGGAACATGGCCTCGCCCATCCTGGCGAAGTCCTTCCTGGAAACGCCGCCGGCGGGGGCCTCGGCGGCCCCGCCCGTCCGGGTGAAGCCCAGGCGCTCCAGCTTGGCGGCCTGCTCCTCGGTGGCGGCCTTGCGCACCACGTTCAGCCGTTTCAATGTAATCATGCCGATCCCTCCTTACGCCTTGGGCTGCCGGATGTTCACCAGGATGGTGTTCATCTTGTTATCCAGCACCCACAAATCATGATACTTGCGGTAATCCACCGCCCAGGCCCGCTTCTTCTGATAGGTCTCCGGGTCGAAGATGCGCACCTTGTCCGTGCGCGACACGGCGATGGGGGCGCTGCGGGGGCAGATAATCCAGTTGATGTCCTGGGCGTCCTCGGCGGGGACGAAGCCGCCCTTGACCTGGTTCTCGGTGGCGCCGTCGTTGAACTGATAGCTGGTTTTCAGCCGCCCGGAGCCGACACGGATGATGGGGTGCTGCCCGTTCAGAGATTTCACCTTCAGGGTAATGTCCCCCTGCCGGAAGTCGGTGGGGCTGACGCTCCGGGCCAGCGTGGTGTTCATATCGAACAGGGCGGCCACCTGGGTGGACATGGTGATCACCAGCGGGGTATCGTCCCCCACCTCATCCTGGATGGAAGCCAGGTCGGCATACAGCTTCTTCAGGATGGTGGCCTCATCCGGGGTATAGCCATAGACGGCCCGGTCCTTGTCAGCGGCCAGAGCGGCCAGGGTGCTGTAACGGTAGGCGTCGATCTCCGGCACTACCTTGGTGCGCTGAAACTCGCCCATCACGCTGGAGGCCGTCAGCACGAAGTTGGTGTCATTGACCTCCTGCTCATCAAACGTGAACTGGCGGCCCCGGTCCATGGTCATCTTCTTGGTCTGCCAGGAGAGGTCCACGCTGCCCTCCACGAAGCCGGTCTGCCGGTCATAGTCGGCCAGCCCGTCCATGTCCAGCATGGGGATTTTGACCTCGGAGCCGCTGTTGTACTTCACCAGCTTGTCGTTCAGCTCCATCCAGCCGCTGGTGGCCTGTTCCTTCGCCGCCTTGTCCAGCTCGGTCTGGAAGACGGCGGCATACTGCATGTTGTTTGCCATTTCAGTTCAAACCTCCTCTGATATTCTGCGCGATCTGGTCCTTCAGGGCGTTTTCCGCCGTGGCCGCGCCGCCAAGGCCCTCCGGGGTCTTGCCCCGCAGCCGCTCCTTCACCGCCGCCTCCAGGCTGGCCTTGAACACCTCCTGGACGCGCACCAGGCTCTTTTCCATGCTCTCCTGGCCGGTGTAGTCCAGCAGGCCGGCCAGCCCAACGGGGAAGCCCTCCTTCTCCAGCCTGGCAAGAGCGGCGTCCTTCAGGTCCCGCTGAAGCAGCTTGGCCTCCAAGTCGGCCAGCTTCCGGTCCTTGGCGTCGGACTCGGCCTTGGCCCGCTCCTCCGGCGTCAGCTTGGCCAGACGGGCCTGCTCCTGCTGCTCGGCGGCCCAGGCCGTCTTGGCCTTCTCGAGCTCGGCCCGCAGGTCCGCCTCGGTGTAGGTCCTGCCCTGCGGCTCCTGCCTGCCGCCCTCGCCGGGAGCGGCGGCGCTTTTCTCCTGGTCAGCGGCGGGGACCTCCTTGCCGCCGAACAGGCCCGCCAGCCATTTCTGGAACGTGGTCTGCTGCTCCGCCGTGGGGGCGGCCCCCTCCGGGGGCGGCGCGCTTTCTGCGGCGGCAGGGGTGGCGCCAGCAGCGCCGTTGATGATTTCGTCAGCCATTTTTATATCCTCCTTTTGATTTTGGGTATAATAAAAACACCCCTTAAGGGTGTTTTAAGCATAGGTTAGCCGCTGTTTCAATCAGTCGTATGGCATAATTTTCTCCCGCCGTACAGGCTGGGGCGCGCCAGGGTCTATCGGCTCGTATTGGAAGCCATGGTCGCCGTCAATGGGGTGGTCGTGAAGTACATAATCATTCAGGATGTCGCGAGGGATACTATCGAACGCTTTACAGCAGAGTAACCCGTCTATATATCCGATGTAATTTTTGCATTTGCCGCATTGGGGAGTATGGGGCATTGGATTATCCCACCAGCGAGAATCACTATATGGCTTTTTCCCCATATCATAGTTCCTCCATGTAAATAGTATGTCCATCTATCCGAGTTGGAATGAAAACGGTATCACGTTTAAATAGTATTTCTTTTTCCCCAAGGTTGTATGATAAGAGATTCTTCCCGTGCTTAGAAACTATAACATACTGTATCTCCATACTTTCATCATAGACATCTAATGAGGCCGATGTATATGCATTAAATTGTTTGGGAACGCCGACAACATGGTCCGCCACGAAAGCGTCCACATCTTCAATTTCCAGGCCCTTGGACAGGGACCTGTAAATCGTCCCCTGTACCTCCGGCATCTTCTCCAGCGCCCGGTCAAGGTCCTGGATCAGCTGGCGGTCCGCCGCCGTGAGACGCAGGCCCTTGCGGAGCTTATTGTTGATCTTATAAGAATCGCTGCTGATGTAGGCGTTCAGCGCCCGCTGCTCGCGGCCGGTTAATGGAATTATACCAGATTGAGCGGGACCGTCAACATATTTTTCCTTCCATTCCTGAAACTTGATATTCTCCGGCAGCGGCTCAGCGTCGATCCGGCGGTTGAACATCCCCTTGTCCCCAAAGTCCGCCACCACGATGCACAGGCAGTTGGGATGAATGGGCGGGAAGTTGATTCCGGCTTCCGCCTCCTCTACGGCGAAGGTCCTGCCGTTCAGTGAGGCGCAGGCACAGCCGCCGCTCCTCTCGGTGCCGCCGATGAACCGATACCGCTTGATTCCATTTTCCTTGTAGGCCATCAGCTCGCCCTGATTGGCGAAGTATTTGCATTCCGTCCGCACCAGCCGCTCTGCGTTGTAGCGGCCCTTGTCCATTACATCGTCGATGGCCTTGGCCATCTTCTGGACGCCGCTGCCCTGGATGAAGCCCAGAGTGATTTCGCGCCTGGCCAGCGCGGACAGGTGGTCACAGGCCCCCCATACCGCCTCGGAGAAGGTCCGCTCACTCCAGGGATGGTGCAGCACCGTTTCCAACAGCTTCTCGTCGATTTTCGCCACATGGAACCCCATGCCAATGCCCCGCTGGAGGGAAAAGCAGCTTGGCCACATACTTCTTCAGCACCTCGATCAGCTTGTTGCCGTCCTGGAAGGTCAGCCACGCAAAGGGCTGCGCGGGAACAGCATCCACCTGCAGTTCCTTTTTGATGATTCCGCACAGGCGCTCCCCCAGGGAGGCCGCAGAGGGCGCTGTGTCGCGTTTTTGCAGTTCATACATCAATCCCAAGCCTTGCGCTGCTGGGTCGCTGTGGCCCCTCCGGGACGCTCTGCATGTTCCTTTGGCCTGCGCCGGGGAGGAGGGGCGCCGCCCTGCCGCTTCTCCAGGTCCCGGATCACCGTCTGGGCTTCGGCGTAGGTCAGGGCCTTCACCGAGCTTTTTCCGGTAATGGAGGCCACCAGGTCATGCAGGCTGTCGCCGGCATTGCCTCGCTCCACGATACCCAAAGCGCTGCCGATAGCGTAAATCTTTCGGATTTGCTGTGCGGCGATAGCAGCCATGCCGCTTCCCCCTTCCGTTACGTTATACCTTCGGCGTCTCGGCCTCGATGCCGACCTTGATGGTCTCCTCCACGATGACGGCGGCCCGAATGATGTCAATCGCCTCCTGCGGGCTGCCCTTCCACCCGGCGGCCTGAAGCACCTGGGTTAGCCACTCCCAGTTGATGACCTCGGCGGCCAGGTAGGCCCAATCGCTGGCCTCCTGCTCCGGCAGTCCGGCCACCTTCATCAGCATGGCCTTGTCCCTGTCCCAGCGCCCCTTCAGCTTCTTGCGCAGGGTGGCCTGGATTTTGGGGTCGGCGCTGATCTGGCCGATCACGCTGTCCAGACTTCCCTCGGTATAGCTGCCCTGGGCCGCCATAGCCAGCAGCTTCTTGCAGGGGGCGGTCATGGTGTCGGTGGTCTCTGTTTTGATGAAATCCCCGGCGATTTTGCCCAGCAGTTCCTTCACCATGGTCAGCGACACCGGCTTTACCGAGGCGGCGTTGGTCACCGTCACCCGGCTGTTCTGGTTCCCCCAATAGGAGGCGGTCAGCAGCTTGGTGTCCTTCAGGTCATCGGTGGCCAGCGTTTCAAAGAATCCCTTCAGCCAGTCTATGCGCTCCTTGATACGGCCGGCCTCCAGGGCCAGGGCGGCGTACTCATCCACATACGCCTTGATCTGCTCAGCCTGACACTCCTCCGGGGTCTTGAGTGCAACCAGGCCATTTTGTACCACATCAGCCACGGACGCGCTCCACCTCCTCCCGGATGCCCAGGAAACACTCGCGGCAGATCTCAAACCCCTTGAAGCTCACCACCTCACAGGCGCCGCCGCAGATATTGCAGCTGGCACGGTGCTTCCGAAGCAGCAGCCCGCCGTCCCCGGTGGCGGTGATGTCCAGCGCCATGCCGCCCTGAAACCCAAGCTGGTGCCGCAGCTGCTGCGGGATGGTCAGGGCGCCTTTTTTGCCCATGCGTTTTTGTGCGTTCATCCGCATACCTCCTTATCATTTTGCCTCACTCTGCATTCTCTCGGGCTTGTGACCGGCTCCCTGGGGAGGCTGCATTAAGGCGGGGGCCGCGCCCCCTGGGTTATCGGGCGGCCCCGAAGTCTTCCAGCTGAAGCTGCTCCGGCAGCTTCTCGGTGATGGACACCACCTTGGCGTCCCCAAACCGCTCCAGGTGCATGGCCAGAGCCTCCTTGATCCCGATGGTCTGACCAGGTGGGGCGTTTACTTGGATTGTGATGATTAACACCTAATCACACCTCCATACGCTCCAGTTTCGTCACATCAAACCCACCCGGAAAGCCTTTTAATTTGACTACTGTGCTGCCACAAACCTTCCATGGTTCGCTTACCACTTGCCAGATGCGATCAGCATAATGCTCAGCTTCCAAGCAGTTGACCATTTTTACCATATCGCCAATGCGAGGGGCTATCACCTTCTCGTTGCCCGTGGCCTGGACGGCCCTCCGGGTGCGCTCCGCAGGTTCCTCCCGCCGCCTTGGGATGGCGGCCAGGGCCTCCATCATCCCGCACTCCGGGCAAATTTCTGTGGTGCTATCCTTGCGGGAGAGGGCGGGCGGTTCAGAATAAGCCCGTCCGCATATAGGGCAAACCGATGACAGTTTCCTTTTCATAAAGCTCCTCCTATCTCCGTCCCATCCAGGCCAGAATGATGATTGTCCCACAAATAATTGCCGTGATTGCCACTGCGGTCATTCAACACACCTCCTTACACCAGGCCGATGCCCATAGTCCGGGCCATGCCGTACAGGCCCTCATAGCCGATATCCTCGTTATTGACGGCGTTGTTATAGACGTTGACCGCGCCCCGGACGCCCCATTTGCTCCGGCAGATGCCGTGCAGAAATGTCAGCTCCTTCTTTTTCCCATCCTCCGCCAGCTTGGGAAACAGCGCCTTTACGTCATCGCCCGTGACCTTGCGGGTGCTGTAGTAGCGGTTCATGCGGATGCGGCTGAACAGCTGGGCGAAGCGGGCCTCCTGCCTGCCCACCATCCGGGCATAAACCTCCGTGTTGCCGATCAGGGCGATGCCTACGCCCGGCTGGCCGGTGATGGGGTTGGGGTCGGCCCAGGCCCTGATCTCCTCCAGGGCGCGCAGCTGCAGGTGCTGGGCCTCGTCAATGATAATCACCTTGTTCGTCCCCTCCAGCTTCTCCCGGATGGACAGCATCAGCTCCAGCTTGTTCCGGCTCTCCGGCGCCTTCAGCGCCCGCGCCATCAGCTTCAGAAGATTGCCCAGGGTGCCGATGCTGGGCGTGGCCTGAATATAGGTAACACCGCACAAAAGGGATGCGGGGAGCAAGAGAATATGGTAAAATA
>CAJUBX010000025.1 GCA_910585165.1 uncultured Oscillibacter sp.
GTGGAGCAGGGCCAGCTGACGGGCACCGTCACCAACGTCACCTTCAAGGGGATGCAGTACGATATCATTGTGGATTTCCGGGGCTTCAAGTGGCTGATTCAGACCACGGACCACTCCCCCGTGGGGGCCCGCATCGGCATCAAAATTGACCCTGACGGCATCCACGTCATGAAGAAAAGCCGGTACTCCGGCCTGTACGGCGACTACTCCTCTTTCTCCGACGAGTACGACGAGCTGGACGCGGCGGAGGAGGGCGGAGATGAAGCCTAAGCTCTCCCGGTTCGCCATCCCGTATGTGATCTGGATGGCCCTGTTTGTAGTGGCCCCCATCGTGCTGGTGGTGGTCTACGCCTTTTCCGGCGGCGCAGGCGGCTTCACCCTGGAGAACTTCTCCCGGATGGAGACCTATGCCGTGGTGTTCGGACGGTCCTTCAAGCTGGCCCTTATCGCCACCTTCATCTGCCTGCTCATCGGCTATCCGGTGAGCTATGCGATGAGCCGGGAGGGGGAGAAATTCCAGCGGGCGGCCATGGTGCTGATCATGCTGCCCATGTGGATCAACTTCCTCCTGCGGACCTATTCCTGGATGTCTATCCTGGAGAACAACGGGCTTTTGAACCAGCTTTTTCAAAGGATTGGGCTCATCAGCCTGTACAACAGCGTTTTCGGAACGGACCTTAAGTTCTTTCCCATGATGAACACCCAGGGGGCGGTGGTGCTGGGCATGGTGTACAATTACCTGCCCTTCATGATCCTGCCCATCTACTCCGTCATTTTGAAGCTGGACGGCTCTTTGGTGGAGGCCGCCCGGGACCTGGGGGCGGACAGCCTCAGCGTCTTCCGCCGGGTCATTCTGCCTCTGAGCCTGCCGGGAGTCCTCTCCGGCATCACCATGGTCTTCGTCCCCTCCGTCTCCACCTTCGCCATCAGCAAGATGCTGGGCGGCGGCACGGAGCTTCTGCTGGGGGACCTGATTGAGCAGCAGTTCCTGGGCGGGGCCTATAATCCCCAGCTGGGAGCCGCCATCTCCCTGGTGATGATGGTCATCGTCGTCGTCTGCATGGTGGTTATGAACCGCTTCGGCGAAGGCGAGGAACAGGCGGTGATCTTGTGAAAAGACGGACCCGCCTGGGCAGCCGGGCCCTTATGGCCCTGGTCTTCCTGTTTCTCTACGCGCCCATCCTCCTGCTGATTGTCTTCTCTTTCAATAAGGGCAACAGCAACATCGTCTGGACGGGCTTCTCCCTGGACTGGTACAAATCCCTGTTCCAGAACCGGCTCATTATGCGCAGCGTCTACACTACGCTGCTGGTCTCCCTGCTGGCCACGGCCATCGCCACCGTGGCGGGAACCTTCGCCGCCATCGGCTTTTACAGCCTCCGGCGGCGCTCCCGGACGGTGCTGAACACGGTGAACAGCATTCCCATGATGAACGCCGACATTGTCACCGGCGTCGCCATGTGCCTGTCCTTTGTGGCCTTTTTCGCCTTTTGGGGAAATTTCTCCGTCTGGTTCAACGGCATCCAGAGCGTGGTGGTCCTGCCGGAGCGGCTGACCCTGGGCTTCGGCACGCTGCTGATCGCCCACGTCACCTTCAACATCCCCTATGTCATCCTGTCGGTAGGCCCCAAGCTCCGGCAGATGGACAAAAACCTGGTGGACGCGGCCCAGGACCTGGGCTGCACCTGGATGCAGGCGTTCTGGAAGGTGATTCTGCCGGAGATCAAGCCCGGAATCGCCTCCGGGGCCCTGACGGCCTTCACCATGAGCGTGGACGACTTCATCATCAGCTACTTCACCGCCGGGTCCTCCAGTTCCACCCTGGCCATGACCATATACGGCATGACGAAAAAGCGGGTCACGCCGGAGATCAACGCCGTGTCCACCCTGCTGTTTGTGACGGTGCTGGTTCTGCTGGTCATTGTCAACCTCCGCTCGGACCGCCCCCGGGAGGAGCGCCGTTCCAGCCCCGTCTCCCAGCGCCTTGTCCGCTTCCTGGACTCTCCCAGGGGGAAATGGGTCAGCCGGGGAACCGCAGGGGCGCTGACCGCCGCCTTCCTCGTCACGGTGGTCCTGCTTACCAGGGCCACCAACGCCCAGCCGGTGGTGAACGTTTGCAGCTGGGGCGAGTATATCGACGAGGACCTCATCACCCAGTTCGAGGAGGAGACAGGCATCATCGTCAACTACCAGACCGCCGAGAGCAACGAGGCCCTCTACTCCCTGCTGAAAAGCGGCGCGGGGGATTACGACGTGGTGGTCCCCTCCGACTATATGATTTCCCAGCTCATTGAGGAAGACATGCTGGCGGAGCTGGACTATGGCCAAATCCCCAATTAC
Source organism: uncultured Oscillibacter sp. (assembly GCA_910585165.1). Lineage (GTDB taxonomy): Bacteria > Bacillota > Clostridia > Oscillospirales > Oscillospiraceae > Oscillibacter. The sequence continues at coordinate 2,341 of CAJUBX010000025.1, forward strand.
GCCCTGATTTCGGACCGCTTCAAGGGCCTGACCTACGACCCGGAAGAGCGTTATACCGTCCCCTACGCCTGGGGCACCGTGGGCGTCATCTATAACGAGGCCATGGTGGAAGAGCCCATTACCAGCTGGTCCGCCCTGTTTGACGATCAGTACGCCGGAAACGTGCTGATGTTCCGCAACTCCCGGGACGCCATGGCCACCGCCCTGAGCTATCTGGGCTACTCCCTGAACACCACCGACGAGGCGGAGCTCCGGGAGGCGTTCCTTCTCCTCAAGGACGCCAAGAGCCGGGGGGTCTACCAGTCCTTCGTCATGGACGAGATTTTCCAGAAGCTGGAGGGCGGCAACGCCGCCGTGGGCGTGTACTATGCAGGAGACTACCTCACCATGCTGGAGAACAACGGGGATTTGCGCTTCGTGGTTCCGCAGGAGGGCTCCAACTGGTTTATGGACGCCATGTGCGTACTGAAAAACGCCCCCCACTATGAGGAGGCCATGGCCTGGATTAACTTCATCGCCTCCACGGAGGCGAATCTCAAGAACATGGACTACATCTGGTACGCCTCTCCCAACCGGGAGGCATTGGAGCAGTACCCCGCCTATTACGAGGAGCTGTACGGCGAGGCGCTGGACCGGGAGACCTACGATATCATGGCCGCCCCCCAGGAGGTATTGGACCGCTGCGAGGCGTACCTGGTCCTTCCCCCGGAAACCCGGAAGCTGTATAACGACCTTTGGACGGAATTGGGCATTTAAGGAGGCTTTTTATGATTTTAATCGGAACGAAATGCCGGCTGGAGCAGACTGTCACCCCGGAGCTCACCGCCGAGTTTATCGGCTCCGGCGCCCTTCCGGTGTTCGGCACGCCCTTTATGGCCGCCATGATGGAAAACGCCGCGCAGACGTGCCTCCAATCCTTCCTGGAGGAGGGACAGGGCAGCGTGGGCACCCGGCTGGACATCCGCCACGACGCCCCCACCCCTGTGGGAATGAAGGTCTTCGCCGAGGCGGAGATCACCGCCGTCTCGGAGAACGGCCGGATGGTGGAGTTCCAGGTCTCCGCCTGGGACGAAAAAGGCCCCATCGGAACGGGAACCCACACCCGGGCTATCATCGGAAACGAACGGTTCCTGGCAAAGTGCCGCGCCAAGCTGGAACCGTGAAGCCCGGAACCGGTCTCATCTTCCCGTTTTTTAAAAATCTGAGGCCCGGAGGAATTCCTCCGGGCCTCTTTTTGTCTTTTCAGCGGCGGGAACTCACAGCACCAGGGACGGGGCGCTGTAGGTACGGCCCGCCAGCTCGCTGTTGAGCATATACAGGCTCTTGGGATCGGAGCCGAACAGCTCCATCTTGGAGATGAGGTCGTTGGCGTTATCCTCCTCCTCGCCCTGCTCCTTGACGAACCAGTCCAGGAACTGCATGGTGCGGAAGTCCTTCTCCTCATAGGCTGCGGCGTAAATGGTGTTGATCAGGCCCGTAACATAGAGCTCGTGCTCCAGTCCCGCCTGCAGCACAGCCATGTCGCTGTCCAGCACCTTGTCCGGCTGGGCAATGGCCCCCAACGTGACCTTGGCGTTGTTGTTGTGGAGATACTGGTAGAACAGCATGGCGTGGTCCCGCTCCTCCTGGGCCTGAATCTTGTACCAGTTGGCGAAACCGTCCAGGCCCCGGGCCTCAAAATAGTTGGAGAAGTCCAGGTACAGGTAGGCGGAGTAAAACTCCTTATTGACCTGTTCATTCAGCAAGGCGGCAACTTTTTCACTCAGCATATTATAAGCTCCCTTCTTTTTGTTTAGAACCTAATCATTATATACCTTTCTGCGGGAAAAGTCTATTGCAAAAGCGACAAAAATTTTTTTGTTTTATTGGAAGCAGCTGGCAAAGTGTCAGTTCCTCCAGAATAGCAAGGCGTAGGTCCGCAGGTCCGCCGCCCGGACCAGCCAGCCCAGAACCGGCGCCGCCTCCAGCGCGTCCGCCAGCGCCGGGAATATGTTCAGCACAATCAGCAGCGCCAGCGCTGCCAAAATTGCCAGGGCCGCCCAGTTCGGGCCCGGCTTTTCCGCGGGTTCCTCATGATCGGAAGGCGGTATCAGCGCCGCCCGAAGCAAAAAGCGCCCCTGGTCCCACTGGCAGCGGAAGATGCCGCCGTATTTATCCGCCACCCGCTTCACGCTATGGAGCCCCAGGCCGTGTCCCTCCCGCTTGGGCACGTCCGGCAAGCCGTCCGGCCCGAAAAACACCTGCTCCGTACAGGAATTCTCCACAGCGATCAACAGCCGCCGGTTCTCTGTCAGCTCCACCTTCAGGCTGATCCGCCGCTGCCCCTCGGCTTCTTTCTGACAGGCATGGACGGCGTTCTCCAGGGCGTTGGCGAGTATCACGCAGAGGTCTGTCTCCTCAAAAGGCATTTTTTCCGGCACCCGGAGGTCCGTTTCCACTGTGCAGCCCGCGTTGACAGCCTGGACGATATAGGCTGTCAGCACCGCATTGACGGCGGGGTTGGCGCAGCGGGCAGGCTCCGTCAGCTCCTCCAGCCCGCCGCTGAGAGACCGGATATAATGCAGAGCGCCCTCGTAATCCTTCTGCTGGATCAGTCCCTCCGCCGCCGCCAGGTGGTGGCGCATATCGTGGCGGTAGATGCGTCCTACTTCCATCTTCTGGCGGAGCGCATCGTAATCCTGCCGCTGGACCTCCATCATCCGAACATTTTCATAGTTCCGCATCTGCTGCCAGAGGGAGAGGAGAATTGCAAAGTAGGTCATGGGCATCAGAAGCATCACAAGGCCAAGCCGCAGCATTCCCGCCGCATCGGGCAGCGGCGCGTCCACCGGCGCCGCAGTGGCCATAATCAGCAGATAGTAGGTCAGCCCCACCACCGTAAACAGCCACCAGCCCCGGTCCAGTTCCCTTTGAAGCCCCCGGTAGGGCTGGCGTATATACCGCCAGATGATGTATTCCGCCAGCGGAAACAGGACCAGGCGGCTGATAAGCAGCACCACATACCCGCCTCCCGCCAGCCGGTCCAGCAGGTTCGTCACCTGCAGCAGCCAGAAGCAGACGGTGTCCGACAGGCAGAACAGGAAAAAGAACCGCCCGTCCCGGTACTCGGAAAGCAGAAAGAACAGCGCCATGGAAGGCAGGGTGCAGGTGAAAAACGCAATGCTCATAATGATGCCCGGGCCTTGCCAAAGCATGGCCAGCACATTGACGCACAGCAGCGTCCCCACTCCGGCAAAGCTGAGGACCACCGTCGTCCGCCAGGAAAAGCGCGGCTCAAAGAAAAGCAAAAACACAAACACCACATGGAGCATCGACCACAGGAAGGAAATGTCCCGCAAAACCGTCACAGCGCCTCGCCTCCCGTCCCCTCCAGCCAATAATCGCTCCACCGCCGCTTCGCCTGGGCGGCCAGCCCCCGGGCCAAGGGAACCCTGGCTCCGCCGTCCATGCGGAGAGCGCCCTTCTCCACGGCGGCGACATAAAACAGGTTCACCACAAAGCTGGCTCCGCAGAGGAAAAACCGCCGGTCCGCCAGCAAGGGCCCCGTCTCCTCCTGGAAAGGACTGCGCACCGTCACGCTCTCCAGGTAAGTCCCGTCTGCCAGGTGGTAACGCACAGCCCGGCCCGCCAGCTCGGCATAGACGATCTCGTCCAGCCGCAGCCGCTCCAGCCCGTCCTTCGTCCGCACGGCGATGCAGGCGGCCCGCCGCTTTTCCAGGGCCGCCGCGGCCTGGTCCAGCACACGAAAGAGCCTGTCCGGCTCCGCCGGCTTCATAAGGTAGTAAAAGGCCCGGGCCGCGTAGGAGTCCACGGCATACTCCGGGGAGATCGTCAGGTAGATGATAACGCCGCCGCTGTAGAGCTCCCGCAGCCGCACGCCCACGTCAATGCCGCTGAGGCCCGGCATCACCACATCCAGCACATACAGGTCAAACCCGCCGCACCTCTCCGCCGCAGCCAGCAATTCCTGGCCGGAGGAAAAAACCGACAGCTTCAGCGCCAAGGCGGGCCGGGCCTCCGCGTACTCCCGAAGCAAACCGCCAATGGCCTCCCGCTGCTCCGCCTCGTCGTCGCAGAGCGCCAGCTTGATCATAAGCCCTCTCTCCCCCTGTGCAAATTCCGCGCAAAATCAAACCAAATTTACGCAAAGCATCAAATACCCGATTTTTCCTGCTATACTGACCATAGCACGCCCCCGCCGAATTTGTCAAGATGTCCCAGGGGGAATTCCCAATAAACGGCCGTGCCGGGCTTTCCGCGCGGCATGCTCCCCGGATTAAAACCGTTCTTTCCAACCGCTGATTTTTGAGAAAGGCAGGCCGCAGATGGAAGCAGGAACCCACGCCCAGCACCTGGGAGAAGCCGCAAAATCCCGTTTCCTCCGCAAACCCATGACCGGACGCAGCGTATGGCCGTCCCAGCGCTGCCCCGCCTTTGCCCCGCGGACCGTGGGCCTGGGCTGCCGCAGCGGCTGCTGGTTCTGCCGGTACGCCAATTTTCACCTTCGGGAACCAAATTCCCTGGACGTGGGGGTCTGCTGCTGGCCGGAGTTTCAATCCGACTAATCATTTGTCAATCCGCACCCGCCGAAGGTTCTCCTTCAGCGTACGGATGGTCTCCGTAATGATTTTCAGCTCCTGGTGGGTGCAGTCCGACAGGATGTGGGCCGCCTCCGTCTCAAAGACGGACCGGGAGGCGGTCAGGCTGTCGCACAGAAGCTGGTCCACCGTCACGTCCAGGGCGTTGGCTACGCTGACCAGGGTGGGAAGGCTGAGCTTTGTGGCTCCCCGCTCGATATGAGAGATGTTGGACGGTTCCTGGCCGGACATCTCCGCCAGCGTCTGCTGGGTCAGCCCCCGCTCCTTCCGCAGGCGGCGGATGCGTACGCCGATAGCCTGGTAATCAAGCTCCATAAACGCCCTCCTCTCAAAGCTGTTTCCAGTAAATTCCTTCAAATTTTTTTCAGTAAAGTTATTGTATATCCGATTCGGATATGTTAAAATGCTTTACATATCCGAATCGGATATACATTCAAGTTTTTGCCGTCAGGCGCAATGCATCGAGGTACTGTCATGGCTGAACGCTTTGCACACAAAAAAAATTGCGGCTTCTCCCTGGTGGAAACCCTGGCCGTGGTCACAATCATCGTCATCCTGCTGAGCATCTCTGCCGTGGCGGCGGCGTATTACCGGGACTATCTCAAGATTACCGAGCTGGACAACGCCGCCCGGGAAATCTACATGGCCGCGGAAAACCGGGCCGTGCTGCTGGGCGGCGGCGGGCAGCTGGATAAAACGCTGGAAGACGGCGCAGCCACGCTGGCAGAGGGCGGCGCAGAATCCGCTTCCGTCTACGTCGACGAGGACGGCGCGGCCTCTCTGGGCCTTCTCACCGCAGGGGCCGTCGACCCTGCCCTGCTGGACGGGAAATTTTACATTGTTTACGACCGGGCCAGCGGGGCCGTCACGGACGTGTTCTACGCGGAGGGAACCTCCATTCAGGACATTGACCGCGCCTTTGAGCTGGCGGATCAGGGCCGGGATGCCCGGATGCGCCCCGGCGAAGGCCCCATGCTGGGCTACTACGGCGGCCGGCAGCAGGCCCGGGATCCCTTCACTCCCCTTCCCGCGCCGGAGGTTATCGTCGAGATTGAAAACGCGGAGCGGCTTACGGTAAAGGTCACCTTTATCATCCCCGAGGAAGCCCGGAAGCTGATGGGCGGCTATAATGAAACCGCGCTGGGCGCCAACACCCGCCGGACCGTAACGCTGGCCTATCCCGGCATGGCCCCCGTCACGCTGCTTGACAGCGGCTCTTCCCTGGACCCGTTCCGCAGCCGCCTCATCTCCCAAACCGGGACCCTCTCCTCCGGCTCCCTCTCCTATACCTGGGTGCTGGACGAACTGGATACCAACTCCGCCCGGGACAACGGCCGGCATTTCCATAAAATTTTCAATCAGGCCGGAGCGGCCTATGGCCTGGACTTCACCGTCTCCGCCGAGATCACCCTGTCCGCCGAGGGGCGGCGGCCCGTTTCCGCCTCCGGGCAGGACACGGACAACAGCCTCTTCGCCGCCCGCAGCGGCGGGGATACCGCCCGCCTGGAAAACGTCCGCCACCTCCAGAATCTGGATGCGGATACCTCCCATGCCGGCGGAAAGACCGCCGCCGTACAGCTTTCGGACATTGACTGCTATCACGCTGCGCCTTATCCCATGTATGAATTCGTCCCCATCGTGAACGGGGAGCTTCGCTCCTTCGACGGCGGCTGGAGCGCCGGGGAGGACGCCCGCCGGAACGAGATTCTGGACCTCCATGTAACGGAGGCCAGCGCCGCAGGGAAAGACGGCGCGGGGCTGTTCGCCAGAACCGCCGACGGCGAGTCCGCAGCAAACCCCGTCACGTTCACCGGCATTCGGCTGATGAACGCCGTGGTGAGCGCCTCCAAGCCCTCCGGGGCTCTGGCCGGAACCGCCGGGAACAACATCCTGTTCAAGGACATTCAGGCTGTCAATGCCGGCGTGGATGGCCGGGAAGCCGCCGGAGGCGTAGTTGGAATCGCCGGGCATACCGGCGGCAGCCATTCCGACACTGCCGTTTTTGAAACCGTCCGCGTGGTAAACTCCCAAATCAGCTGCTCCGGCGGCGCGGCGGGCGGCGTGGCGGGCAGAATCCTTGGCGCCGCCCAGACCGGCGATTTTGAGGACTGCTGGGTGTACTGGGACGCAACGGACCAGCAGGACGTCCGCTCCCTGATGCTTGGCAATGACTATATGTATAAGGGGAACGACGATGCCGCTTATAAAATCAGCGGCGGCGTGGCGGGCGGCCTGGTGGGCGAATTGAAAAAGGCGGGCGCTCCGTCCACCTCTGCCTATATCCAAAACTGCCTGGCGGCCACTTCCGTCCGCGCCGGCCAGTATGCCGGCGGCTTTATCGGCCGTTCCGAAAGCAATACCTTCATCTCAAGCTCCTATACGGACTGTTATCTGTCCGGCGGCGATGGAGCCGCAGGATTGACCGGGCTGGTGCTGGGTGGCAGCAGCCTTGGGGTAACAAACGCCTATACCGCCGGGTTTACCGACATGGGCAGCACGCAGAAGGCCGCCGGATTCTGCCTTGGAAGCGCAAAGGCAGAGGCGGTCAACGCCTATACCGTCATGTGCTATTCCCAGCAGGAGGAGGGCACGGATTATACCGGGCGCATTTTCCAGCTGACCGAAACGCAGGAGGCGTACAACAACGACGAATTTACCCGTACATACTATATAAACGCAAACTATGGGCACAAGTCCGAGGGAGCTCCCCCCGCGTCTCTGGGCGGCTCTCCCGGAAAGCAGGCCCAGCTGGCCACCTACCCTGAACTGTCCTCGGCGGCAGGCTTTATCCAAAACCACGGCTGGGAGGCGGGCTTTGGCAAAAAGACCGCCGGGTCCTCTTTCCCCTATAACCTGCAAGAGCACCTGCGGCTGGAAATCTATGAATTCCCCGGTCTGAAAGGGCTTCCCCACTACGGCGACTGGTCTGCGGAATTCTCCAAGCCCAGCCTGGTCTATTATGAGGACTACGGCACTCATATCGGCTTTTCCGGCGGCAACGCCCGCTACCTTACGGACGAGGAATCCAAAATCGGCTCCCTGAATAATCTGACCATCCGCTCCGACGGCTACGCCATCGCGTTTTTGAAAGAAGACGTCAAGGGCGGCGCGTGCAGCATCACCTACCGCTATCTGGACGGCTCCGATCCGGCGAATCCCCAGTGGAAGACGCTCAGTCAGGACTACAGCACGGCCGGGCTCTTTTCGGTGAAATGGGGCGAAAAGGAATACTATCTGGCCCCCCTGCCCAAGCAGCTGGTCACCGGGCCGCTTACCAGCCCGGACTTTTTCCAGTACCTGTATTTTTCCGCTTCCAATGAAAACGGCCTGAACGCCTCCGGCGAGGGCTTCTACAACCCCCACTTCGCCGAGGCGGTTATTCCCTACGCATCGGAGGACGGCTCTTTGTTCCTCCAGCCGTCTGCGGCCCCGGCAGAGGCCGCCGGGCTTGTCTCAAAATACGTCTCCGGCGAATTGATCGCCAAGCGGACCCGGGGCGCGGTCAGCATCCGCACGCCCCGCCACTTCTTCCACCTGAGCCAATTTCCGGACTACTACCACAACGCCAAACACCGCCTGACCTTCCAGCAGGAGCTGGACCTGGACGGCGGAGAGGGCGTTTACACTGGCTATCCCGGCCTGCTGAAGCACGCGGACGGCGTCCAGCTTCAATCCCGTATCGGCACGGAGCAGGCCCCCTTCCTTGGCGTATATGACGGCAACCGCCACATGATCCGGCGGCTGGCCTTCATAACGGATTCGGCGAAGGACCCTGCTCTCAAGGAGGACTTCTCCCTGACGGCCATCGGCCTGTTCGGCCACTCCAACGGAACGCTGCGGAACATCGTCTATAAACTCGGCGATAATCCGGCCGTGGACGCCTTCTTCCCCAGCAGTCAAAAAGATACGTACCTGGGGGCCCTGGTGGGCCGGAACGGCGGAGTCGGCGTGGTGGAAAACTGCGCCGTGGAGGCCGTCCGCCTGAATCTGCGGGCCTACACCACCGCCATTTACATCGGCGGCTTGGCCGGGCTCAACGAGGGCCGCATCCAAGGCTCCGCCGCCGACTGCGCCCTCATCCAGGTGGAGGGCTCCAACTACGCCACCGCCTATGTCGGGGGCCTGGCGGGCCGGAACCAGGGCGGGCTCTCCATCAGCGAATCCTACGCGGTGGGCCGCCTCAGCGCCAACGCCGACAAAACCACCGCTCCGGTGGTCCTCTCCGGCTTCGCGGGCCGGAATTCCGGCAATATCCTCCGCTCGTACTCCGCCATGGACCTCCAGACCGACGGCGCGGGGGCGAAAGCCTTCGGCTTCTGCGGCAAGTCCGAGGGCGGGCGGCAGAGCAATACCTTCTTTTTGAACAAGGGCAACTTCTCCTACCGGGACCAGGAATTCTCCGCCAACTATGACGCGGGAGAAGGAAGCGCCGCCCGTTCCGTCACCTACAAAGAGCTGACGGCGGCCCCCTCCATCGTCTCCGGCATGGCCTTCATCGCCAAGGCCGGAGCCTTCCCCTACCCCGCCGTTGTGGAAGGCGGCTCCGGCCTCACGCATTACGGCGCCTGGCCCGCGCCCCTGGACCTGGGTGAGATGGGCGTGTACTACTGGGAGGAGCGCGTCACCGAACGGGGACCGGAATATAACTATACCCTTCTTGCGGTGAAGCCGAACCAGACCATCAGCAGAATTTCCACCCTCTCCCGCGCCCGGGACCAGGGCGACACCGTGACCCGCTGGGGCTACGGCTACTACAACGCGGAAAACAAGCCCATCAATACGCTCACATCCGAAAATCTTCTCTACTCCATCGGCGGCGGCAGCGAAACGTCCATTGAGGACCTCTTCAATCAAAGACAGCTGGCCGCCCAGCAGGTCCGGGAGGTGGACGAGGCGCTGGCCCAGTGGAAGAACAACGCAGCCGGGCCCGGAGAGCCGCAGTTTGCGTTTCACTCCTTCCGCAGCTTCGGCATGGACAAGAGCCTGGGCGGGCTGTATCCCGACAGCACTTCCGCGGCGCCCAACGCCGTCCTCTCCCTCAGCCAGAGCGGAAACGTCACCGTGCGCTTCACCCTGAACCCCTTCTTTGCCGAGGCGCTTTCCGTGGAGTACCCCAACGGCTGGGGTCCGGAAGCGGATGCTTCCAAGGGCCACACGCCCCCGACCGCCGCCCCCGGCAGCGTGAATAACCACTACGGCGTCCGCTCCATCGAACAGCTGGAGCTTATCAACTGGAACCGCGAGAACCGGGACGTGCACACGGCGATTCACAAGGGGGCAGCGGACGCTCACGCCATTGCCAGCTTCCCCTACCTTTCCTCCGGCAGCACCACCGGGAAATACTACTGGACCCAGAGCCACGACGTGACGGGGGTCAAGGGCCAGACCTACACTCCCATCGCCGAGTACTACGACAGCACCAACACCAACACCCCCCGCGGGTATCTGACGGGCTGGTTCGGCGGGGTCTACGACGGCCAGGGCTACACCATCAAAAACGTCAGCATCAACGATTTCACGGAGGAAGAGCAGGCGCAGCGGCTTTCCTCCTGTGCGGGACTGTTCGGCGTTGTGTACAACGGGACGCTGGAGAACATCATCCTCTATTCCTCCAGCGGGCAGAACGTTGTAAAAAGCATTTTCAACCAGAACAGCCAGAGCCAGTGGTACGCCATCGGGGCCCTGGCAGGGGTGGCAGCCTCCCACGACGCAAACGGCAATCCCGGTCAGACCGCCGTGAAGAACTGCGCCGTGTCCGGCTATCAAATTCAATCAAAGACCTTCACCAACAAGCTCAAAGATACATGGGGCGGCGTGGGCGTGGGCGGTCTGCTGGGCCTTTCCAACATGTCCCTCTCCGGCTGCACCGCCGATACGGAAATCTCCCTGATGGCCGGAACCGTCGCCAACGACAACCTGCGGGTTGGCGGCCTGGTGGGCTCCTGCCAGGGCAGTATCGAGAACTGCTACGCCGGCGGGTCGATCTCCGTTAAAACTATCACCCTCGACTCAGGCAAGGGTATTTACATCGGCGGACTGGTGGGCGGCAGCTACATGAAGCCCCTCCAGATTGGCGGAAATACAAGCCTGACCATGGGCTTTGACGAGGACACAGGCAACGGCGGCGCAAACGATACGAAGGGCTGGACCAACAACACCCTGCGAAACTGCTACAGCTATGTTACGCTGCCCGAAGGAGGCAACCAAATTAAGGGCCTGTTCGCCGTGGGCGGCGCGGGCGAAATCAACGCGGGCAACCGGCCAGGCACGGCCAAGAACCATGGCGTTTCCGTCAAGGAGAACTGCTACTACCTGGAGAGCGAAGTCCTGAAACACAACTCCCGGGACGACCTTACCGCAGCAGCTGCGTCTTCCCTCCGGACGGACCTGACGGACAACGTTTACAGCGTCGGTCAAACCTATGGCGAACCGGACTCCCGGTTCGAACAGGCTGCCGGGAGTGTCTATGTGGAGGGCAATCCATCCTCCTATTACGATAATCTCTATTATATGAAATGCGATTCTCCCCGGAACGGCCTGCGGCTGTTTCAGAAGAATGCAGCAGGCAGCTACGTATTCCGGGGCTGGCTGACCAATTATTCGGACGGCGGCACGTGGTACATCACCGCCGACCGCAGCAAGTCGGAGCCCGGCGTCACCGGCCTCAGCTATGAGCAGCTCTCCGGGACGGAGGCCGTCAACGCGGCAGGCCAGACCATTTACGACCTGCTCCCCGGCTTTTCGCCCGTTGACAACACCAACCGGGGCGACGGCATTCCCGTCCCCGGCAAGTACAGCTATCCCCCCGCCACCCGGCCGGATTTGCAGGACCGGGACTATCCCTTCCCCACCATTTTGACCAAGGAGGCGGAGGACGGCGGAAAGCCGTACCACGTTCACTATGGCGGCTGGCCCCTCAACGGCTTCCGCCGCCAGCGCATCCAGGAGGGCCCGCCCGTCTACCTGGGCGGAAGCCCCATCGAGATTGACCTGTTTGCCGGAAAAACCTACCGGGAATACCTGGTGCTGACCGAAGACGTCCATCCGGGAGGAACCTGGACCGCAGAACTGGTAAGCCAGGCCGGGACAGGCAGCCCGCCGCCCATTGTTCAGCTTCAGGAAGTGACGCCCATGTCCGGGAAGGCGAAAACCTACCTTCTGGACCTGACCGCCCTGCGGAACGGGTCGGACGATCTCCGCGTTTCCTACACCGCCCCCCAGACAAACACCACCTATTCCCTTCTTGTCCCCGTTCATGTCACCTCCGGCGTGAAGCTCCGGCCCGACAGGCTCTTCATGTTCCCCAGCGACACGGTGGAGCTCCTGGTAAAAGCCGCCGACCGCAATGGTCTTCCCCTGGCGGAGGGCCTGCTACATCTCAAGGGCAGCCCCAACTGCGGCGGCAGCGGCTTCCTCTCCGCCCAGACCCTGACGGAGGAGCAGACGGGAGACACGTTCCCCGCCGTCCGCTTTACCACCGCCGGCGCCCCGGCGGGCACGCCGCTGATGTCCAACACCGACTTTGACTACGTCATCCCCGATCCCGGCGGCAATGCCGATAAGGATCAGCACTACAGCGGCGGCGGAGACATCCGGGTCGACGTTATTCAGCCCTGGGAGGTAAGTTTCCCGGACCGGGAAATCGGAGCCGACGGCGCTCCCGGCCCCCTCACCTGCGTCATTACCTTCCCCGCCGTACTCTCCGTCGAGGACGGCGGCATGGAACCGGACCTTTTGCAGTTCCACGATCTCCAGGCCCAGGTTACATCCACGTCGGCCGCGGTAACCCTGACGGAGGAAACCCTGGCGGACGGGACCGCCATCTATACCCTGACCTACGGCCAGGACGTGACGGCCATTCCGCCGACCCAGCTGTCCGTCTCCCTGACCATGACCAGCCGTGACCACGTACTTATTCCCGAAAATGAACCCCAAACTCATCATCTGACCCTGACGGTGGAAGCGGAGGAAACCCCTCCGGCCCCGCCGGAGGGCCAGTCCCTCGACGCTATGCCCGCCGCCGTTCCCGGCGAAGACAAATCCGTCCGCCGCCGGCAGGAGCAGCCCCGCGAATCCTGAACAAAAGGAGAGACGCCCCGTGAAGAAGCTGACCCAAAAACTGCACAGCCAGCGCGGGGCGTCCATTCTCCTGGCGCTGCTGTTCCTCCTGGTCTGCATGATGGTGGCGGCCTCTGTTCTGATGGCGGCGGTCTCCAACGCGGGCAAAATTCGCAGCAACTATGAAGAACAGCAGCGGTATCTGGCCCTGTCCTCCGCATTGCGGCTGGTGGCCGGGGAGATTGAAAAAGCGGAGTATACGGCGAGGTATACCGCAACCACCTGGGACGAACCCGTGGAGTGGGACGAGGACGGCATTCCCATCGCCTATGCGCACTATTACCGTCTCGACCAGGCGGAAGGAGCCTTTTCCTGCGGAGACCTGGGAGCGCTTCCGCCGGGTCCCGGGCTGAACGACGGCTGCATCGTCCCCCTGCTGGAGGAGCTGGACGGCCTGTTCGCGAAAAAGGAGGCCCAGGGGGAGCTTTCCCCCGGCTCCTTAAAAGCCTATCCCGGTTCCAAGGTCCACACGCTCACGATGACCATAGACGGCACAACCTCAACCGCCCTTTCCTCTTTGAAAGATCGGCTGAACAAGATGCAGCTTACCGTCCAGATGGACGAAGGCCGCCGCATCCGTTTGATCTGTACCCTGACGGAGGGAGGCGGCGTTTACCGCATGGAGGCGGAGCTGACCCCCAAGGGCGCGCCTGTTATCAGCTATAACGCGGGGGGCCGGTCTCAGGGCTCCGCGCCCTCAGCGGCCGCCGAACATATAAGCACCAGCGGCCCCTTTGACGCAGCGGAACCCGGCAAGCCGAGCGTAACATGGGAGCTGGCCTGGATTGCGAAGGAGGCGACGGCGGGATGAAGGAAAAACTGCAAACCTCCCGGGGGGAGACCCTGGTGGAGGTGCTGGCCTGCGTGCTGATCTGCTCGCTGTCCATCGCCCTGCTGGTTGGAGCCGTCTCGGTCTCCGTCCGCATCGACCTACAGGCCCAGGCGGCGGACCGGGAGTATTACGAGGTTCTCTCCCAGGCGGAGCGCCAGAACTTTGACCAGCGCCTGGGAACCTTGTTTGGGCAGGATATTTCCTCCGGCGTAAAGATTTCCATCGTAACCAACGCGGTCAGCGCTAACCGGAAGCTGCTCAATGTCTATTTTTACGGAAGCGAGGAGCTGCTCTCCTTCTCCCCCGAGGAGGGAGGCGGCCCATGAAAAAGAAGCTGAGAAGCCCCGCCGGGTTCTCCATGGTGGAAATGCTCTGCGCCGTGGCGGTTCTGATGCTGCTGTGCGTGATGCTGAACTCCGGCCTCAGCGCGGCTATGAAGACCTATTTTGACATTACGGCCAAATCGGAAACCCAGCTTTTGCTGAACTCCCTGACCAACGCCATGGCAGGCGAGCTCCGCTGCGCCTACGGCGTAAGCGGCGGGGACAACCCGGCCTACAACGGCGGCCTCCGCCTTGCCTTATCCGGCGACGGGCAGGTCCTCGTCACAGGCGGCCCCGGCGGGGATAAGGAGCTGCTGCCCACGGAAAAGGACGGCAAAGGCGGCGCGTACCACGGGAAAAAATACAGCGTGGTCCTGCTGGAAGACGGCGGCGGCTCCCCGGTTCCGCTGGTCCGGTACTCCGAGGCAGACGGCTGTTTTACCATCAATTTCAAGGTTGTTTGGGAGGAAGGCGGCATCAGCACGCAGACGCCGGACGGCGGCGTGACAATCCGTTGCCTGAATCCGCCAACGGAACCGGAAGGAGGAGCGGAGACTCCATGAAATATGTCAAACTCGGCGACCTGCTGGTCAAAAGCGGCGACATCACCCAGGCCCAGCTAAACGAGGCGCTGAAGCTCCAGGAGGGCACCGGAGAACGCTTGGGCTCCGTGCTCCAAAAACACGGCTTCATCACGGAGCGGCAGCTGATCGACACGCTGATGAGCCAGCTGGGTGTGGAGTTCATTGACCTGAACACCTACCCCATCCCGCCGGAAATGGCCCAGCTCCTGCCCAGGAGCGCGGCCAAAAAGCACATGGTGGTTCCCGTCCGGGCCACCCGGACGGACATTCACCTGGCCATGGCGGACCCGCTGAACTTTGTGGCGGTGGAGGAAGTCCGGGCCATCACCCGGCGGCGGGTCGTCCCCCTCATCGCCGCCTCCGCCGCCGTGGAACGAGCGGTGCAGAACCTTTACAGCAACCAGGGGGCCATGCAGGCCATTGAGGACATGCAGCGGGATTTGCTTGGCAGCCAGTACGGCGGCGGAGCCGTGGCCCAGCCCCAGAGCATGACCGTGGACGAGGACGAGGCGGACGCCGCCCCGGCCATCCGCCTGGTGAACTCCATCATCGACCGGGCCTGCACCGAGGGGGCCAGCGACATCCACATGGAGCCCGGCGAGAACAGCATGACCATCCGCATGCGCATCGACGGAGCCCTCCGGTCCATCATTCCCGTGCCCCGGGAGCTCCAAAGCTCCGTCATCTCCCGCATGAAGATCATGGCCCGGATGGACATCGCCCAAAAGCAGATTCCCCAGGACGGCCGGGCCAACGTCACCGTCCGGCAGGAGGCCCTGGACCTTCGTATTTCCACCCTGCCCACCATCCACGGCGAAAAGGTGGTCGTCCGCCTTCTGCGCAAGACCCCGGAGCTGGCCACTTTGGAGGGCATCGGCCTGGAGGGGGAAAACCTGGAGCGCTTCTGCCGCCTGGTGGACCGCACCACCGAGGGCGTTATCCTCATGGTGGGCCCCACCGGCTCCGGCAAGACCTCCACCCTTTACGCCATGATTGACCGTTTGAAAAGCGAGGAGGTCAACCTGGTCTCCCTGGAGGACCCGGTGGAGTACCACATCGGCGGCGTCTGCCAGGTCCAAATCAACGACAAAACCGGCCTGACCTTCGCCAATGTCCTCCGCTCCGTCCTCCGCCAGGACCCGGACATCATCGCCGTGGGCGAAATCCGGGACGGCGAAACCGCCGAAATCGCCATGCGGGCCGCCATGACCGGACATCTGGTCCTCTCCACCATCCACACCAACAACGCCGCCAGCTCCATCGACCGCCTCCTGGACATCGGCGTGGAGCCCTACCTCATCGCCGGGGCGGTGAAGGGCATCGTCTCCCAGCGCCTCCTGCGCAAGGTCTGCCCCCACTGCAAAAAGCCCTATACCCCCTCCTTGGAGGAGCAGGCCGCCCTGGGCCTTCCCCCCGGGGATTACCTGTTCTACAAGGGCGCGGGCTGCGGCGAGTGCTTCGGCACCGGATACCGGGGCCGGACCGGCGCGTTCGAGATTCTGCCCGTCAGCCCCGCCATCCGGCGGGCCATCCACGCCCGCTCCCTCAAGGAGCTGGAAGCCGCCATGGCGGACGCGGACTTCCACCCCATTATGGAAAACTGCCGAAAGCTGGTCCTGGACGGCGTGACCTCCTCCGAGGAGGTACACCGGGTGCTGGGCGGCGGATAAGGAGACATTATGACTGTTGAAAGCTACGTTGCGCAGGCCAGAAGAGACGGCGCCTCGGACATCCATCTGGTCCGGGGGCTGACCCCCCGCTACCGGGTGGACGGCACCATCCGGGAGATGGGCGGCGCGCCCCTGACCCTGGAGGACTGCGTCAAGGCCGCCCGGGAGCTGGCCGGGTCCCAAATCCGCCAGGCCGAGGCCGTGGGGGAGCTGGACCTGGCGATGACCATCGCCGGGGTGCGCTGCCGGGTCAACCTCTTCCGCCAGCAGGAGGCGTGGTCCGCCGCCATCCGGCTTTTGAACGACCACATTCCCGACCTGGACGAGCTGGGCCTTCCCAAGGCCGTGGGCGATTTCCCCGCCTACAACCAGGGGCTGGTGCTCATTACCGGGGAAACCGGCTCCGGCAAATCCACCACCCTGGCCGCCGTGCTGAACCGGATCAACCACAGCGAGGCCAAGCACATCCTCACCCTGGAGGACCCCATCGAATACGTCTATACCCCCGACAAGTGCGTCATCAATCAGCGGGAGGTGGGCCGGGACACCGGGAGCTTCGCCTCCGGCCTCCGGGCCGCCCTGCGGGAGGACCCGGACGTGATCCTCGTGGGCGAGATGCGGGACCTGGAGACCATCGAAACCGCCCTCACCGCCGCCGAGACGGGACATCTGGTCTTCGGCACCGTCCACACCAACTCCGCCGCCGACTCTATCGACCGCATCGTGGACGTGTTTCCCGCCGAACGCCAGCAGCAAATCCGCCTCCAGCTCTCCATGTCCCTCAAGGCCGTGCTCAGCCAGCAGCTCCTGCCCAAGGTGGGCGGCGGCCGGGTGCTAGCCTGCGAGGTGATGAAAACCGACAACGCCATCCGCAACCTGATCCGGGAGGGCAAAACCCCCCAGATTGCCAACTCCATCCAGACCACCGGGGCCCTGGGGAATATCCTGATGGACAAGGCCCTGGGCGCCCTGTACGCCGCCGGGAGCATCAGCCGGGAGACCTTCGAGGGCGCGCTCAGGGACCAGTCCGCGGTGAAGAACCCGCCCCCGGCGGACCCCGCCCGGGCCCCGGGCTTCCGGCGCCCCCTGCTGTAAGGGAGGGAAGCCATGCCAACCTACAAATACGAGGGCGCTTATATAAGCGGCGAGAAGGTCTCCGGCGTGGTGGAGGCCGTCAGCCGCACCGACGCGGTGAACCAAATCCGCCAGACCTGCGAAATCGTCCTCTCCCTCAAGGAGGTCCCCAAAACCGCCGCCCGGGCCCCCCTGTCCAAGCTCCAGAAAATCGGCGCGAAAAGCCTCTCCCTCACCTGCCAGCAGTTCGCCATCATCCTCAAGGCGGGACTGCCCCTGGTGCAGACGGTGGACCTGGTGGCGGAGCAGTGTCCGGACAAAAACCTTGCCGCCCTTCTGCGCCAGGCCTCCGAGGACGTGTCCAACGGCTGGGCCCTGAGCTACAGCCTGGAACAGCGGGGGAATAAGTCCCTGCCCGTCACCTTCCGGGAGACCGTCCGGGCCGGGGAGGAATCCGGCGATATGCAGGCGGCTTTCCAGCGCATGGCGGACTATTTCGAGCGGATGAACAAGACCCGCGAAAGCGTGGTCTCCGCCCTGACCTACCCCGCCTTCGTCATTGCGGTGGCGGTGGTGGTGGTGGCGGTCATCATGCTCTACGCCGTGCCCACCTTCACCGGCGTGTTCCAGGGGATGAGCATCGAACTGCCCTGGCCCACCAAGGTCCTCATCGCCATGAGCGCTTTCTTCCAAAAGTATATCCTGGTTCTGATCGCCCTCGCTGCCCTGGTCCTCTTTGCCCTCCGGCTCTATGGGACCACGGAGAAGGGCGGCCCCGTCCTGGCCAAGGCCCAGCTGGGCCTGCCCATCCTTGGCAGCGTGGTCCGCATGTCCAACGCCAGCCAGTTCGCCCACACCATGAGCATGCTCCTCACCGCCGGGATGCCGATTTTGCAGGCCATTGAGGTCTCCGGCAAAACTATGTCCAACCTGTGCATGTCCCAGGAGGTGCTGGGCACCCTCCCCGGGGTGGAGGGCGGGCGGCCCTTCGGCGAGTGCCTGGGATACACGAAGGAAATCCCCCCCATGCTGGTGCAGATGACCTCCGTGGGCGAGGCCACGGGCTCCATGGAGGCCACCCTCCAGGTGCTGGCGGCCTACTACGACAACGAGACGGACTTGAGGACCAAGCGGGCCATCGCCCTGCTGGAGCCCAGCATCATCGTGGTGCTGGCGGTGCTGGTGGTGCTGATTCTCTTCGCGGTTTATCTCCCTATGTTCAGCATGTACGGCAATATGTAAACGGTATTCCGGGCCCCGCCAACCCGGGCTCTGAGTATAGAAACTTCTATGAATCTGAAAGAGAGGTACGCTAATTATGGAAAATTTGAAGGCCAAGCTGAAAAAGCAGGGCGGCTTCACCATGGTGGAGCTTCTGATCGTGGTGGCCATCATCGCCATCCTGGTGGCGGTGTCCATTCCCATGATGAACTCCGCGCTGGAGCGGTCCCGGCACGCCGTGGACCAGGCCAATGTCCGTGACGCTGTCGGCCTGGCTCTGACGGAATATGTGACCGAAGGTGACTCTGTTATCGGTAAATCTTATAAGTACGTTGTGACAGCCGATCATCAGGGCTATATCGACGATTCTACGTCTGCCACGGGTGTAGTACCTAAGTGCCAATGTTCTGGCCATGCTACGGGCGAACTTACCGTGGAAATTGGAGCAATTCCTGCGGGTGGAAAAGTTCCCACCGTCACGACCAGCTGGTCGAACGACGGCTCGGGTAGCCCTACTACCTAACCCCCTTCCCCCGCCCCCTCCGGGTTGGCGCAGGGCGGGGAACCGGAACGCCCGCAAAAGCGGGCGTCCTCCAGAGCCCCCGGGCATACCGGAGGCCCTGGAGGGCGAAAAAAGCCCCCCAAAGGGGGGTCAGTCCTCATAGCGGCCCATGCAGGCAAGGATTTCCAAAGCATCGCCTTCCGCGCGGTAAATCAGGCGGTGCTCGTCGCTGATCCGGCGGCTCCAATAGCCCGATATGTACAAACCATAAATTTTGTGTTACAATATCTTCCAGGGGACGGTCTCCGCGCCGCCCTGCCCTCCCCCCCCTCTACCGCCCCCCACACACTCCCAACCTGGAGACCGGGACGGCGCGGAGGCCGCCCCCTGGGAAGCGTCAAAGGAGACCCTATGGAAAACGCCATTCTGACGGCTTACCTCTGCTTCTGGCTGGCCGTCCTGGGGGCGGTGCTGGGCAGCTTCCTGGACTGCGCCGCCTCCCGCTGGGCGGCGGGGGACCCCCACCCCTTCCGGGGGCGGTCCCGGTGCGCCTCCTGCGGCCGCACGCTGGGGCCCCGGGATTTGGTCCCGGTGTTCAGCTTTCTTGTCCGCCGGGGGCGGTGCGGGTACTGCGGGGCCCCTATTCCCGCCGAGTGCCTGGTATCGGAGCTGGCGGGGGCGGCGGTCTTCGCGTGCCTGGGGGCGCACTTCGGGCCGGTCCTGGGGCTGGGGCAGTGGCTTGTCTTTGCCGCCCTTTTGCTGGCCCTCAGCCTGACGGACTGGGCCAGGCGGATCATCCCCGACAAGCTGCTTCTTTTGCTGGCGGCCAACCGGGCGGCGTGGTTCCTTCCCCTGGGCCACGGGGCCCGGGAGGGGCTGGAGGCGGTGAAAGCCTTTGCCGTTCCGGCGGCTTTGCTGGCGCTGGTGCTTTTCATGGAAAAACGGACGGGCCGGGAGGCCATGGGCGGCGGGGACGTCAAGCTGCTGTTCGTCCTGGCGCTGTATCTTGGCTGGGCGGAGCTGTTCCTGGCGCTTTTCGTGGGGTGCCTTCTGGGCCTCCTCTGGGCGGCGCTGTCCGGCGGAAAAAGAGGAACCGCCATGCCCTTCGGGCCGTTTCTGGCGGCGGGGGCGGTGCTCACGGTATGTTTTGGCGGTCCGGTGCTGGAGTGGTACTTCGGCCTGTTTTGAGAAGGAGAGGAATGTATGGGAAACACGCGGCTGGGATTCGACATCGGAAGCAGCAGCCTGAAAATCGCGGTGCTGCGGGGGAACGAGGCCCGCATTGAGGAGGTCCGCCTGCCGGAGAACATGGTGGACGGGAATGGGCAGATCATCCTGCCCCATGCCTTCACGCAGTTTTTGAAGCAGGCGAAAAAGGACCTGTCCCTTCCCCGGGGCCAGGCGGCGCTGGCGCTGCCCCCCAGCCAGGTCATCTGCCGTCTGGTGACTATGCCCCGCATGACCACGGAGCAGCTTCTTTTGAACCTGCCCTATGAGTTTTCGGACTTCATCCAGGGGGTGGCGGACCAATACCACTGCGACTACGCGGTCTGCGCCTCCGCCGAGGGGGACGACGAGGCCCAGGGCGTGCCCATGATGGCGGCGGTTGCCGCCAAGCAGACCCTGGCGGAGTACGCCCGGATGTTTTCCCAGGCGGGCATCCGGCTGAAAACCGTGCTGCCCCAGGAGATGGCGCTGATTCAGCTCTGCCAGGCCCGGGGAGCGGGGGCGGAGGAGTTCTGCTTCGTGGACCTGGGGCACCAGTTCACCCGGATTACGGTGGTCTGGCGGGACCGGGTCCAGGCCACCCGGCAGATTGCCCTGGGCGGGCGGAACCTGGACATGATCGTCTCGGGGGAGCTGGGGGTGGACCCCTTCCTGTCCAACACCTATAAAACGTCGAACTTCCAGAACGTGCTCACCCTCCCCGCCGTGACGGAGGTCTGCGAGCGCATCGCCGTGGAAATTCTGAAGGTCATCAACTTCTACCAGTTTACATACCGCTCCAGCAATCTGAGCGGGGTCTATCTGGTGGGCGGCGGCGCGGCCATGGAGCTGCTCCGCCAGAGCATTGAAAGCACGGTGGGCCTGCCTCTGCTGGACCCGGCTGACCTGCTGGCGGAGGCCGGGCAGGCCGCCTCCGCAGGCGTTTTCGCCGCCGGCGCGGCTATGGGAGGGAAATGAGATGAGCAGACGAAAAGCGGACTACCCCGCCAAGCGGTCTATGAACCTCTTTTACAAGCCCGACCGCACCACGAAGCCCGCCACCATCGCGCTGTACGTGCTCTTTGCGCTGGTGTGCCTTCTGGGGCTCGGCAAGTTCCTGGTCTACGACGTGTGGACGGAAACCGCCGGGGCCCGGCGGGCCCTGGAGTCGGCGGAGCGGCAGCTGGAGGGCGTTATGCTGGAGCTCACGGATTACGGCGAGGTTTGGGAGCGCTACAGCCGCTACTCCGCCACCGAGGAGGAACGGGCCCTCATCGACCGCATGGAGGTCCTGGCCCTGCTGGACGAGGCCGTGGCCGCCTCTATGGATACCGTCTCCATCAGCGGCGGCACGGTCCAGCTCCAGTTCTCCGGCGTGACCCTGGCCGAGACCGCCCAGATTGTAAAAGCCCTGGAGGCGTCCCCTATTGTGGCCTCCACCATGGTAAACACTGCCGCCACCACCCAGCTTGACGGCGCTCCCGCATACGCCGGGGGCCCGGTTCAGGCCAGCGTGCTGATTCAGCTGCAAAAGGAGGTGTCCGAGGGATGAGAAGACAGCTGACCACCCGGGAATGGATGCTTCTGGCCCTGCTGGGCGTCATCCTTTTGATCAGCGGCTACATGCTGCTGTTCTACATGCCGCAGACGGCCGAGCGGGACCGCTGCATCCGCGAGACGGAGTCCTGCCGGACGGAGATTGAGGCGGCCCAGCTCCGCCTGGAGGATAAGCGCCGGATGGAGCGGGAGCTGGAGGAGCTTTTTTCCGCCGAGGTTCCGCCGCTGAGCATCGCCGATTACGACAATCTCCAGCCCGTTATGTTCGAGCTGAACTCCATCCTGGCCTCCACGGCGGACTACAGTTTGTCCTTCAGTACGGTGGACGCTTCCCAGACCATTGTCCGCCGGAGCATCTCCATCTCCTTCACCACCGGCACCTACGAGTCCGCCAAGGCGGTGCTCCAGCAGCTTCACGACAGCGCCTTCCGCTGCATGCTGGACGACGTGACCATCAGCGCTGGCCAGGGGGAGCAGAATACCGTCACCGTCAACGGGAACATTGTGTTCTTTGAGTACCAGGCGAATCCCCAGGCGCCAGCGGCTTAAAGCCCGAAGCGCCCCCGGAAGGGGACGGAAGTTTATGAAAGCGGAAATGCGCGCCGCCCCGGCTGAGAGGGGCGGCGCGCGTTCTTCTACATACAGCATGCCGCCCCCTCGTGCAGTTTCTTCCTACATGGGGGCGGCTTTTCCATTGCCCGCTTTGCCGGGTCTGCTTCATCCCGTGCGGTTTTGTGAATCGGATTTTACCTTTTGGAAGAATTCCTTACTTTCCACAAGGCAGAATACGCCAAAGCGGGCAACGCCAGCAAGTCAACCGCTCCGCAAATCCGTACTGCGGCATCCGGCAGTTCCATTCCGGCGATATTGGAACCTGCCAGGACAAGCGTCGCGGCTCCTATAATGATTAAACTTACAGCCCAGATTAAATCTATTTTCTTTTTCAAACGCCGCCTCCCCAAATTTGAATCCGCCGCTTCGGCTGTACGTTGGATTTTCCCGGGAACACACGAGCCTCCTAAAACAGCGTAATTTGGCTGGTCTCCGCCATCCCGGCGAAGGCCCCCAGGGCCTTCAGCTGTTCGATGTGCGTTTTCGAGAGCTTGTTGCAGCACAGGGCGAACTCCTCGATGGAGATAAACTCCTTTCCTTTCCGTTTCTCCACCGTGTCCAGGGCCGCCGCCTCTCCCAAGCCGTGGACCGTGGTAAAGGGCGGCAGCAGCCCCCCGTCCGTGATGACAAACTTGGCGGCTTCGGAGCGGTAGATGTCGATGGTCTCAAAGTGAAAGCCCCGAAGATAGAACTCATAGCACACCTCCAGCGTGGTCAGCAGGTTCTGCTCCACGGCGGTGGCGTCCTTGTTGTTTTCAATCTCCCGGATTTTTTTCTTCACCGCCTCTTTTCCGGCGCAGCAGAACTCCGCGTCGAAGGCCTTTGCCCGGACGGAGAAGAAGGTGGCGTAGAAGGCCAGGGGCTCGTGAACTTTATACCAGGCGATGCGGAAGGCCATCATGACATAGGCCACGGCGTGGGCCTTGGGAAAGAGATAGCCGATTTTGGCAAGGGACCCGATATACCACTCCGGCACCGCATGCTCCCGCATGGCCTCCTCCCAGCCGGGCTCAAAGCCCCCTTTTTTCACCTTTCCCTTTCGGACGGACTCCATGATTTTAAAGCTCATTTTCGGGTCCAGGCCCTTGGAGATGAGGTACAGCATGATGTCGTCCCGGCAGCCCACCGTCTCCAGAACGCTTGCCGTCTTGCTGACAATCAGCTCCCGGGCGTTGCCCAGCCACACGTCGGTGCCGTG
>CAJUBX010000026.1 GCA_910585165.1 uncultured Oscillibacter sp.
GTCAGGGGGATGGCCTTGTTGGCGGTGCCCACGAAGCCGGTGACGCCCCGGACGTTCCGCACCAGGTGCCAGGTCTCGTCCGTCATGATCATCTTGATCAGCACGTAACCGGGGAACACCTTCCGGGCCACTTCCTTGGAAGCGCCGCTCTCGGTGATTTCCGTGACGTTCTCCATGGGAATTTCGATTCGAAGAATCATATCCTCCATGCCGCGCCCGGTGACGAACTTCTCAATGCTGGTTTTGACGGCGTTTTCATAGCCGGAGTAGGTATGCACGACATACCATTTCGCGCTGTCTGCCATCTTCCGTTCCTCAGGCGCCAAAGAAGCTCAGGATCATCTGGACCAGGGAGAGGGATAAGAAGTCGAACACCCAGATAAACGCGCCGATAATGGCGGAGCACAGCAACACCGTGCCCGTGTTTTTTATCACCGACTGCTTATTGGGCCAAACGACTTTCTTCAGCTCGCTTTTCATTTCGCGGAACCAAAGGCCGCGATCCTTCTTCTTCGCTTCTGCCATTGTTCAAATACGCCCTTTCCTCAATTATTTGGTTTCGCTGTGGAGCGTGTGCTTCCGGCAGAAACGGCAATACTTGTTCAGCTCCAGCTTGTCCGGAGTGTTTTTCTTGTTCTTCATGGTATTGTAGTTTCTCTGCTTGCACTCGTTGCATCTCAGGGTCACTTTGACTCGCATTATTTCGGCACCTCCTTATATTCGCCTTCCTCCGGGGAAGGCCGACTGCCTCCCTGCCGGGACCTGTCTGCCGTGGCTTGAAAAGCGAAAAAGCGCACAACAAAAAAGCCCCGCTCACAGGTAAAAAAGAGTATAGCACACGTTTGTGCAAGGGTCAACACTTTTTTGCGAAAAAATTCCTTTATTTTATGCAGGGCGTGTTGCCGGATTGTAAAGAAGTGTAACCGTTTTGAGATTACGGCGGGCCTGGCAGGGCTTTATACTGGCGGTACGATCATAATTAAAGTAAGGAGCGGGGAACATGGGGAAACTGCTGGCTTTGGGGCTGGCGCTTTTGCTGGCGGGCTGCGGGCAGATGGAAACTGAGGAAGAAGCGGATGATTACGAGGCGCTGATTGCTGCCGCGCCGGTTTCCCAGGTGGAAGGGGAGGCCGTCTCTCCGGACGGGCGGTTCGAGGTCCGGGCTGAGGGAGCCGGCGGGAGCTATATCAGCGGCGTGCAGCCGCCGGAGCTTTTGCAGATTGTGGACCGGGAGACGGGGGAGGTGCTGTGGCAGGACCAGGGCTGGCTTTCCCAGTCTGTCCTCTGGTCGCCGGAGGGCGGGTTTCTCGCCCTGGCCCGGAGCGCCCGGACCTATTGCTTCATCACCGTCTTTGAGACAGAGAGCTGGACCGGGTGGGAGTTCGCCCTGCCCGACGGCAGCCCCATCCCGGAGTACACATTCCTGCCGTACAATGAACCCTGGGGTGTGTGGCAGTCTGAGAACAGCCTTGAGTTGACCATAGGCCGGGGCGGCGAATGGGGCGGCCAGCAATATTACACCTGCGGCGTGGCGGTGCACGACGGAGAGCTCGAGGGAACCGTCTGCGAGGAAAGCAGGGAGGCCCTGCCGGGAAGCTACGACTTCGATCACGACGGGGAACCGGAAACCGTGGAGCTGGCGACGGTTTACGGGAACGAGGAGGCTGGCCGGCCCAGCTGGTATGAGCTCCGAATCCGGACCGGAGACAACCGTCTTTACTGGAGCCGGTCCTGCGGCACCGTTCATGTAGGCTGGGCAACTTATTTTGCATGCCGGATGGATGGGCAGGATTATCTGCTCCGCTATCTCCCCACGATGTACCAGGGTTACGCCTCCTATACGTATGAGCTTTTTTCCCTGATCAAGCCGGGAGAGGAGCAGGTAGTCCGGGAAGGAAGCGTCAATTTCAACATGAATTTCGGCGAGATGCACAAGGACTTCAAGCCGGAGGAAATCGCGGCCTTTCTGGAGGAGGTCCACGGCCTGCTGGAGGACAGCGAACTGCTGCTGACGACAGAGGGCGGAGACTTCCGCTCCGGCGGACCCGGCACGGAGTTCAAAGACGATTTTGCCTACTGGACGGACGACCCGCTCTACGACGGCGGCAAGTCCCTGGAGGAGAACATCCGGGCCATAGGGGATTACTGGCGGGAGCAGCGGGCCGGGTAAGCGGGCAGCCGCCCGGGAAAGCCCGGACGGCTGTCTTTCTCAAACGGAAAGGCCGTACTTGGCCAGCGCGGCTTTGATGCGCTCCAGATTCTCCGGCGCGGGGGGGCACATGGGGGACCGCAGCTTCCCCACCCGCCAGCCCAGCAGCCCCAGGGCGGTTTTTACCGGGATGGGGTTCACCTCGCAGAACATGGCGTCGCAGAAGTCCTTCAAATACACCTGGAGGTTCCCGGCGGCGGCGAAGTCGTTTTGAAGGCACAGGCGGGTCAGGCGGCGCATCTCCGCCGGGAGGATGTTGGCCGCCACGGAGATCACTCCCTTGCCCCCCAGGGCGCAGATGGGGACGGTTTCGTCGTCGTTGCCGGACCAGATATAGAAATCCTCCGGACAAAGGGCCGCCGTCCGCTGGACGTTTCCCAGGTTCCCCGACGCCTCCTTCACCCCTATAATATGGGGATGCTCCGCCAGGGCGGCGTAGGTCTCCGGGGCGACGGAAACCCCGGTGCGGGAAGGGACGTTGTATAAAATCATGGGGAGGGAGACTGCGTCCGCAATCGTTCGGTAGTGTCGGATCAGCCCCGCCTGGGTGGCCTTGTTGTAGTAGGGCGTTACCACCAGGAGGCCGTCCGCCCCCTGGCGCTCCGCCTCCCGGGAAAGGGCAACGGCGTTTTCCGTGGAGTTGGAGCCGGACCCGGCGATGACCGGGACCCGGCCTCCCACGTGCCGGACGCAGAAGGCGATGGTCTCCGCCCGCTCCTGATAGGTCATGGCGCTGGCCTCGCCGGTGGTGCCGCAGACCACTACGGCGTCCGTCCCGTTTTCCAGCTGGAAGTCCAAAAGGCTTCCCAGGGCCTCCAGGTCCACGCCGCCTTGCTTGAACGGTGTAACGATGGCCACGGCGGCGCCTGTAAAGATAGGTTGTTTCATAAGTAGCCGGCTCCTTTCCAGGTGTGAAATCAACAGAAAGAGGCGGTCCGCCCTTTTGCGGGAATCCGCCTCTTTCGTAGAATATGGAGAGAATGGGGAAATTATTTCGTCTCGATGTAGCCTTTGGCGCACAGCAGCTCGGCCAGGAGGACCGCGCCGCCCGCCGCGCCCCGGAGGGTGTTGTGGCTCAGGCCCACAAACTTGTAGTCGTACTGCGTATCCTCCCGCAGGCGGCCCAGGGAGACGGCCATGCCGTTTTCCAGGTTCCGGTCCAGCCGGGTCTGGGGCCGGTCCGGTTCCTCGAAGTAGTGCAGGAACTGCTTGGGGGCGGAGGGGAGTCCCAGTTCCTGGGCGGGGCCCCGAAAGGCGGCCCAGTCGGCCTTGATTTGGCTGATAGAGGGCTTTTGCCCCTCCTGGAATTTTACGAACACCGCCGCCATGTGGCCGTCCTGGCAGGCTACCCGGAAACACTGGGCGGTGATGGCGGGACCCTGGGCGCGGACGATTTTTCCGCCCTCCACCTTACCCCAGAGCTTCAGGGGCTCCTGCTCGCTTTTTTCCTCCTCGCCGCCGATGTAGGGGATGCAGTTGTCCACCATCTCCGGCCAGCGCGCAAAGGTTTTGCCCGCGCCGGAGATGGCCTGATACGTACAGACCAGTGCTTTTTCTACGCCGTATTTCAGCAGGGGGTGCAGGGCGGGAACGTAGCTCTGGAGAGAGCAGTTGCTCTTAACGGCGATGAAGCCCCGCTTGGTTCCCAAACGCCTGCGCTGCGCTTCGATAACCGCGAGGTGCTCCGCGTTCAGCTCCGGCACCACCATGGGCACGTCGTCCGTCCAGCGGTGGGCGGAGTTGTTGGAGACGATGGGGCATTCCAGCCGGGCGTATTTCTCCTCCAGGGCCCGGATGTCCTCTTTTTTCATATCCACGGCGCAGAAGCAGAAGTCCACCTGGGCCGCCAGCTCCTCTGCGCCGGCCTCCGCGTCCAGGATTACCAGGCCCTTGGCCTCCTCCGGCATGGGAGAGGACATGGCCCAGCGGGGGGACGCGGCCTCCTCATAGGTTTTCCCGGCGCTGCGGGCGCTGGCGGCCACCGCCGTCAGCTGAAACCAGGGATGGTTTTCCAAAAGGGTGATGAAACGCTGGCCCACCATGCCGGTGCAGCCGATGACGCCGACCTTGTACTGCTTCATAGTATGCTCCTCCCGCCGCGTTGTTGCGGATGCGTCCATGATTTCCTGGTTGAATTCAACGCGGTCTTGTATTATAATATTCGCATATGACCGCAATTGTGCTTGATATGCGGACAAATGTCTATTGTAGTATGGTAACATGATTTCTCCGGCGCGTCAAGCCGGGAGCGTTGGGAGGTTCCATGAAAAATAAGCTTCTGACACTGCTGCTGGTTGTGACTTTTTTTGCCCTCGGCGCCCCCAGGGCGGAGGCCGCGGCCAGCGATATCGTAAAGGTGGGCCTGCGGTACGGATCTTCCGCCCTGTTCTCCGCCAATCTTGAAAACGCGGTGGGCTCGGGCTACGAATTCGGCTATTTTGAGGAGGACCGCTCCTTCACCTCCCTGGGTTGGACGGAGGAGACCGCCATCTCCATGACTGCTGCCGGAACGGCCTACATGGACGGCAGCGGCGCGTATTCCCCGACTGTGCCCGCCGGGGGCTTCCGCGCCATGGGGGAGTGGCACGTCCAGCTGGACGGCTTCCGCTCCTTTGAGGAGGCAGCGGACCGTGCCCGGGCGGAGGGCGGCTGGCCCGCCTGGGTAGACTGGGAGCATGTGGTCCGAATCGGCTGCTACGAGTCCCAGGGGGAGGCGGAGGCGGAGGCCGGGCGCTATGGAGGCCGGGCCGTCCGGTCCTCCTCCACCGGAGTGCTGGTCACCCGGAC
The DNA here is from genome assembly GCA_910585165.1 of uncultured Oscillibacter sp. Taxonomy (GTDB): domain Bacteria; phylum Bacillota; class Clostridia; order Oscillospirales; family Oscillospiraceae; genus Oscillibacter. The sequence goes on from CAJUBX010000026.1 coordinate 4,997, forward strand.
CCGGACCACGGAGATTCTCTTTGAGTTCGATTGCAGCGGCGTCCACGCCCTGGGGGTCCGTCCCTCGGGGAGGGATACGTCCACCTGGTTCAAGGGCTATAAGTACGGCGGCGCTTTTGAGTATCCCCGGGTTACCGGAGGGAATCTGAATGTTGTCAATGTGGTGGGCCTGGAGGAATATGTGAAGGGCGTCATTCCCTATGAGATGGGCGGCGCGTGGCCCCTGGAGGCCCTGGAGGCCCAGGCCGTCTGTGCCCGGACCTTTGTGCGGGGGCACAACAAGCACCTGAGCTCCAACGGCTTTGACGTGTGCAGCGGCGTGGACTGCCAGGTCTACAACGGCCACGGCAGCGGCGGCGCGGGACCGTCGGCCATCAGCGACCAGGCGGTGGAGAATACCGCCGGGCTGTGCCTTTACTACAACGGCTCCCTGGTGCAGGACGCGGTGTACCACTCCTCCGACGGCGGGGCCACCGAGGACGGGGCCAACGTCTGGGGCACGGATACCGGCTATCTGAAGGGAAAGGCCGATCCCTACGAGGCCCAGACCTCTGTTCCAAACGGCAGCTATACCGTCGCCTATACCGCCGGGGAACTGAGCTGGATTCTGGACCAGAAAGGCCATTCCGTGGGCACGGTGCAGGACGTTTACGTCTCGGAGTACACGCCTCTCGGGAACGTGCGGCAGGTGACCTTTGTGGGGACCGGCGGCACGAAGACCTTCACCGGCGACGACTGCCGGATGATCTTCTACAGCAGCACCTATCAAAAATCCGTCAGCAGCATGCGCTTTGACATCAACGGACGGCGGGGCGGCGCTGGGGGTGTCTCCGTCAACGGCACGGGGCAGATTCCCTCCCTGGACGGCGCGTTTGTCATCTCCGGCGGCGGGGCGGTGAGCGCGCTGCGGGGAAATGAGGCGGAGGCCATCACCTCCTCCGGGACGGTGACGGTTTCCGGCGAGTTTTCCCAGCCCTCGGGCGGGGGAAGCTCCAGCGGGAATTTCGTCATCACCGGCACCGGAAACGGACACAACGTGGGAATGAGCCAGTACGGGGCCAAGGCCATGGCGGAGCTGGGCTACAGCTTCCGGGAAATCCTGAGCTTCTATTATACGGATATTACGATTGAATAAGGACGCGAGATGAAAACAAGTGATTTTTACTACGACCTGCCTCAGGAACTCATCGCCCAGACCCCGGTTGAAAAGCGGGACGGCTCCCGGCTGATGACCCTGGACCGCCGGACGGGGGAGACCGGGCACCGGCATTTCTACGACCTGCCGGAGCTGGTGCGCCCCGGAGACTGCCTTATTCTAAACGACTCCCGAGTCCTGCCCGCCCGCCTTCTGGGCCAGCGGCTGCCGGGAGGCGGGGCCTGCGAGGTGCTGCTGCTCATTGATAAGGGGGACAACGTCTGGGAGTGCCTGGTCCGTCCGGGGCGGAAGCTCCGTACCGGAGCCCGGATGCGCTTTGGGGACGGGTCCCTCACCGCCGAGGTGGCGGGGGAGGCGGCGGAAGGAAACCGGCTGGTGCGGTTTCACTATGAGGGAATTTTCCTGGAGGTGCTGGAGCGCCTGGGGGAAATGCCCCTGCCGCCCTATATCAAAGAGGAGCTTCAGGACCGGGAACGGTATCAGACGGTTTACTCCAAGGTCCTGGGCAGCGCCGCCGCCCCTACGGCGGGACTGCATTTTACGCCGGAGCTGCTGGAAAAGCTTGCCGCCAAGGGCGTGGGCCTGGGCTATGTGACCCTCCATGTGGGGCTTGGGACCTTTCGGCCTGTGAAGGAGGAGACCCTTGAGGACCACCCTATGCACAGCGAATACTGCACTATCCCGCCGGAGACGGCGGAGCTCATCAACCGAACCAAAGCGTCCGGAGGCCGCTGCATCTGCGTGGGAACCACTTCCTGCCGGACGCTGGAGTCTTGGGCGGGGGAGGACGGGAGGATGGAGCCCCGCTCCGGCTGGACAAATATCTATATTTATCCCGGTTACCGCTTTAAGGTGATGGACGGCCTGATAACGAATTTCCATCTGCCGGAGAGCACGCTGATTATGCTGGTGTCCGCCTTTGCGGGACGGGAGGCGGTTCTGGCGGCCTACCGGGAGGCGGTGGCGGAGCGCTACCGCTTCTTCTCCTTCGGGGACGCCATGTTCATTGGATAGGAACGGCGTTTCCGGCCGGGTCAAATCTTGCAGAAGAAGGCGAGACCATGTGGGTACTATTTGCGTTTGCCTCGGCGTTTTTTGCCGGGCTTACCGCCATCCTGGCAAAGTGCGGCATCCGCCGGACGGACTCCACCATAGCCACGGCCATCCGCACCGTCATTGTGCTGGCGTTTTCCTGGGCAATGGTTTTCCTCACCGGCGCGCAGTCCGGGCTGGGGGACCTTGGGGGAAGGACGCTGTTGTTTTTGATTTTGTCGGGCATGGCTACCGGGGCTTCCTGGCTGTGCTACTTCCGGGCCCTGCAGCTGGGGGATGTCAACAAGGTTGCCCCCGTCGATAAAAGCAGCACGGTGCTGACCATTCTCCTGGCTTTCGTCCTCCTGGGGGAGCCTGTCAGCGCCTATAAAGCCCTGGGCATACTTGGCGTCGGGGCCGGGACTTACTTCATGATTGAGAAAAAGGCGGGGGAAAGGGAAAAAGCCTCCGGCCTCTGGCTGCCCTTTGCCGTGGGCTCCGCCGTATTCGCCAGCCTCACAGCCATTTTGGGAAAGCTGGGAATCAGCGGCGTGGATTCCAACCTGGGCACGGCCATCCGCACGGGCGTGGTGCTGGTTATGGCCTGGGGAATGGTCTTTGTCTCCGGAAAGGGGGCCGCTCTTAAGGAGGTGCCCCGGGGAGAATTGGGTTTCATCTGCCTGTCGGGCCTGGCCACGGGAGCCTCCTGGCTGTGCTATTACCGGGCTTTGCAGGACGGGCCCGCCAGCGTAGTGGTCCCCATCGACAAGCTGAGCATTTTGGTGACGGTGGCCTTCTCCGGCCTGGTCTTCCATGAAAAGCTGAGCCGTAAGGCGGCCTTGGGCCTGGCTCTGCTTACCGGAGGAACCCTGGTCATGCTGCGGGGATAAAGAAAAGCAGAGGAATGCGGCGCTTCGGACCGCATTCCTCTTTCCTATGTTCGGACGGCGGGGCGTTACAGGTTATCCCTGAAAAACTGTTCCATAACGGCGCAGCCGGCCTCCTCACCGGCTGTCTCCACCGTGACGGTAACGGGCCGCTTGACGCCCAGTCCCATCAGGGACGTCAGCTTGGTTCCTGCGGCGGATTTGCCATCAGCTTTGGAGATGGTAAGAATACTATCCAGCGTTTTAACAGCCTTTGCCAGCAGCCCGGCAGGGCGGGCGTGGATGCCCACCGGATCGGTGATGGCATACGTAAGACTGTTTCAACCTGGCTTCCTCCTTAAAACGTATCCAAAAGCGCTAAGACCTGTTCTTTTTTTGCCAGTCCGTCGGAAAACGCCGTGGCGGATCCCGCAGCCGCTCCCAGCCTGTGAGCCATGGAGTAGTCGCCGCTTTCCAGCCATCCCGCCAGGAACCCGGCCACCATGGAATCCCCCGCGCCTACGGAGTTGACCACGTTCCCCCGGGGCACGCCCAGGCGGTGAACCATCCCTGTCTCGTCCAGCAGCAGCGAGCCGTCGCCCGCCATGGACACCAGAACATTCCGCGCTCCCCGGGCCTGGAGACGCCGGGCGCACTCCTCGATTTCCGCGTCGGCGGTCAGCGTTCTGCCGAAAATCTCCCCCAGTTCCGCGGCGTTGGGCTTGATGAGGAAGGGGCGGTAGGGCAGTACCGCGCACAGAAGGTCCCGTGTTGCGTCCACCGCCGTGAGAATGTCTCGTCCCTCCAGCCGGGCCAGAATGCGCTGGTATACGTCGTCGGGCAGGGAGGAGGGAATGGAACCGGCCAGCACCAGCGCGTCCCCGGACTGGAGACGGTCCAGCTTGGCGAACAGCTCCTCCAGGGCGGCGGCGGGAATGGAGGGCCCTGTGCCGTTGATTTCCGTCTCCTGCTCCGCCTTGATTTTCACATTGATCCGGGTTATTCCCTCGGGCAGCCAGATAAAATCTGTGGCAATGCCCATCTGGCGCATCCCTTGTTCCAGGGCCTGCCCGGTAAAGCCCGCCAGGAAGCCCAGGGCTACGTTTTCAACGCCTAAATTGCGCAGGACAACGGATACGTTGACGCCCTTGCCGCCCCACTGCACCTCGTCGCTTCCGGTGCGGTTGGTCTCTCCCGCCCGGAAATTGTCCATACGGACCACGTAGTCCAAAGCGGGATTAAAAGTGACCGTATAAACCATTGGTTCAAACCTCCTCCTCGGGATAGACGACGCCCCACTCCCGCCGCAGGGCGGTCATCAGCGCCATCACGTCTTTGGTGTAGGGCAGAAGCATATCGCCCCCGCCCCGGACAGCCTGTTCCATGTCCTCCAGCTCGTAGGCCAGGGCGTCGGCGGCGCGCCCCGCCCGGACGGTTTCCGCCGCCCCGGTTTCCGCGTTCACAATGACCGCCTCGTCCGCCCGGGGATACTCCATAATCTCGATATACCCCTTCTCGCAGGAGATGACCGCCCGCTTGGGCTGCTTGGAGTGCAGGGACAGCGCGGCGGACACCAGCTGCCCCTCCCGGTTGCTCATGGACAGCACGGCGCTCTCGTCCACCCCGGTGGGGGCTTTGCGGACGAAGGAGCTTACTTCATTGGGATTGGACTCCAGAAACAGCCGGGCCAGGGACAGGGCGTACACCCCGATGTCCAGCATGGCGCCCCCCGCCAGCTGGCGGCTGAAGAAACGGTTTTTCATGTCGTAGTCTTTGAAGCTGCCGAAGTTAAGCTGGATCAGATTCACCCGGCCCAGCTCTCCGGAGGCCACCCGCTGCCGCAGCGTCCGGTACAGGGGCATGTGGTAGATGGTCATGGCCTCCGCCAGCACGACGCCATGGTCCTGCGCCAGCTTGACCGCCCGGTCCAGCTCGCCGCTGTTCAGAGTAATGGACTTCTCACAAAGCACATGCTTGCCCTGAGACAGGGCCTGCTCCAGATAGGCCATGTGGGTGTTATGAGGGGTGGTCAGGTAAATAATGTCGATATTCGGGTCGGAGAACATCTGATGGTAGTCGCCGTAGACCTTTCTGACTCCGTATTTTTCCGCGAAGGCCGCCGCCTTCTCATAAGTACGGTTGCCCACCGCATCCAGAGTGCGGCCCATGGACTGGAGGGCCTGGGCCATCTGATTGGCGATGACCCCGGTTCCCAGCACGGCCCAGCGGAGCTGCTTTTGCTCACTCATGTAAATACCAGCCTTTCGGATTTGTTTGGATGATTACTTCTGAAATAAAATTTCGGAAGTAATAAATGCCATGTTTTGCGGCTGCCGCCGTTTGCGGCGGCGAGCAAAACAGCTCAAATGTATTATTTCCGAATTTTTAATTTGGAAATAATATATCATGCTTTCTTCCTTTTCAGCAAGCCCAGCAGGAACATGCCCACGACGGAGCCGATCAGAACTGCGGCAGCGTAGCCCAGAGGGTTGTGCATAACGGGGAACACGAACAGTCCGCCGTGAGGCGCGGGGGAGGCGCAGCCAAAGGCCATGGACAGCGCTCCCGCTGTGGCAGAGCCTGCAATGCAGGCGGGCAGGACGTGAAGGGGATCGGAGGCGGCAAAGGGAATGGCGCCCTCTGTGATGTAAGAAAGGCCCATAATGAAGTTTACCGGGCCGGATTTGCGCTCCTCGGCGGTAAAACGGTTTTTGAAGAAGATGGTGGCCAGGGCAATGGCGATGGGGGGCACCATGCCGCCCGCCATGACGGCGGCCATCACCGGAGAGAACCCGCCCTCCGCCATGGAGATGGACGCGGCGCCGAACACATAGGCGGCTTTGTTGATGGGTCCTCCCATGTCGGTGGCCTGCATCCCGGCGACCAGAGCGCCCAGCAGAAGGGCGGAGGACCCGGCCATGGAGTTGAGGCCGCTAGTGAGGGCCTCGTTGAGCAAGCCGACAAAGGGATTGACCAGGCACATGAACGCGCCGATAAACAGCAGACCCACTACGGGGTAAATCAGAATGGGCTTCAGGCCCTCCAAAGACGAGGGCAGCTTGTCGCAGAGCTTACGCAGATACTTCATGAACCATCCGCCCACAAATCCGGCCAGCAGTCCGCCCAGGAATCCGGCGGGGACAATGGGTACGGTGGGGTCGGCAAAGTAGGCGAAGGTGGCCCCCGTAGCCGCCAGAGAGCCTCCTGCGAAGCCGACCATCAGGCCGGGCCGGTCGGCGATGGACTGGGCGATATACGCCGCCAGAATGGGCACCATGAAGCTAAAGGCGATGTTGCCTACTTTATTAAAGAATGCGGGCAGAATCCAGGAGGAGCCGAAGCCGGAGGTTCCCGCCGCGCCGCCGTCCAGCAGGAAGGACAGCGCCATCACAATGCCGCCGCCGATAACGAAGGGGAGCATGTGGGACACGCCGTTCATCAGATGCTTGTACATGCGGCGGCCCAGCTTCTCGCCGCCGTCATTCTCTACGGCCGCCGCGCCGCCCTGGTGGTGGTAGATGGGGGCCTGCCCGTTGATGATCCTCTCGATGAGCTCCTGGGGCTTGTTGATGCCGTCGGACACCGGAACCCGCAGCAGGGGCTTGCCGTCAAACCGGCCCAGCTCCACATTTTTGTCCGCCGCGATGATAATGCCGTCGCAGGCGGCGATCTCCTCCCGGGTGAGGACGTTCTTTGCCCCGCCGGAGCCCTGTGTTTCCGCCTTCACGCCAATGCCCAGCTCCCGGCCCTTCTTCTCCAGGGCCTCGGCGGCCATATAGGTGTGGGCGATGCCGGTAGGGCAGGCGGTGATGGCCAGAACCCGAAGGGAGTTTTCCGGCTGCTTTTCCTCCGCAGGGGCCTCCTCGGGGAACTTCAGCCTCTCCTGCGCGTCAATGAGGGCCAGGAAATTTTTCGCGCTGTCCGCTTCCAGCAGCTTTTGGCAGAACTCCTCGTCCATCAGCATTACCATCAGGTGGGACAGCATTTCCATATGAACGTCGCCGCCGCCCTCCGGAGCCGCGATCATGAAAAAGAGTGTGGAGGGCTGGCCGTCCTCCGCGCCGTAGTCCACCCCGCCGGGGGCAGTCATGGCGGACAAGCCCGCCCGCGTGACGGCGGAGCAGCGGGCATGGGGAACAGCTACGCCGTTTTCAACGGCAGTGGAATCCAGTTCCTCCCTGGCCCAAATTTCCTTTTTGTAGGCGGCCTTGTCGCTGACATTTCCGGCCCGTTCCTGGAGATCGGCCAGCAGATCGATGGCGGCGGCTTTGTCCGCCGGGACGGCGTGGAGCTGAATTCCGTCGGGGCTCAGCAGATCGGTGATATGCATCGTCATGGCTTCCTTTCCTGACTTTATTTGAACGGTTTTGATTGAGATGCTTGAATATTAGCACACATAACAATCAAAGTCAATCATTTTCAAAAAAATTAAATCACAAAAAGGAGCGGCTATTTTTAGTGCATTTCACTATATACAGGCTTCTGACCGACGGTACAAAATCTTTTGTGGAATTTTGCGGCGGACTATGGTATTCTGAGTAAAACCGCCGGAGCGCCAAAACAACCCCGGGGGAAGGCGCAAAGCGGCGCCCGGCCCATATGGCGGCGGTACAGGGGGGGTGCATTATGCTGCGCGTTTTTTTGGCAGAGGATGAGAATATCATACGGGAGACCCTGCGGGACACCGTCCCTTGGGCCCAATACGGCTACTCCTTCGCCGGGGAGGCCGGGGACGGAGAAATGGCCCTGCCGCTCATCCGCCAGGTGAAACCGGATGTGCTGATTACCGATATTCGGATGCCCTTTATGGACGGCCTGGCTCTCAGCGAGCTGGTCAGCCGGGAGTTTCCCGAAATGAAAATTGTCATTATTTCCGGCTATGACGATTTCGAATACGCCCAGCAGGCCATCAGCATCGGCGTGGACCGTTATCTCCTGAAGCCCATTACGAAAAAGGCCCTGCTGGACGTACTGGAGGAGCTCAAGGAAAAGATCGAGGGCGAACGGGCAAACCGGAGCTATCTGGCCCAGTTCCACCGGGAGGCGGAGGAGTATGAGCAATACACCCGCCGGGTGTTCTTTGAACGGGTGGTGGCGGGGCAGCTGTCGGTTCAGGAGATTTACGAGTCCGCAGCGAAGTTGGACATCGACCTCCGGGCCCAGTGTTACACCATCGCGTTTTTCTCCGTTCTGCCGGAGCCCTTTGCCTCGGCGGAAGCCTATTCGGAGCCGGGGGCCCGCCTGCGGGACGCCCTGCTGGAGCATTTTCTGAAATACCCGGAATACATCCTCCTGCGCTGGAACCTGACTACCTACGCCGTGCTTCTCAAGGGGGAGACCGCCCGGATGGACGAGCTGGTCCGCCGCTGCGTGGACACGGTGCGGGAGCAGTACGCGGCCTATGCCCCGGAGCAGAGCTGGTATGTGGCGGCGGGCCGCCCCACCCAGCGGCTCAGCACCCTGCCCGCCTGTTTCGAGGAGGTTTCCCGCCTCTGGGCCTACCGGCATATTCTGCCCCAGCAGCATGTGCTGACGGCGGATACCGTCAGCTTCCTCACCGGCACCGGCGGAGGAAACAGCCATCTGGACCAGCTGGACGCCGGGAAGGTGGACCCGGCAATCCTCCTGGGCGTGATGCAGAGCGCCAGCGCCCAGGAAATTCCCAGCTTTACGGACGAATACATTCACAGCGTGGAAGAGGCCCTGTCCTCCAAGCCCTTCTGCCAATACCTCATGCTGGACCTCCGCTTCACGGCGGCCCGGTTTGCCGCCTCCTTGGGCGTGGGCCAGCGGGAGGCCTTCGCGCCCCTGAGCTGCCTGGACATGGTGGGGCGGAATGTGACGGCGGCGGATTTAAAGCGCTATTTCTCCGCGATTTTGCTGCGCATGGCGGAGCTGCGGGATCAGGCGTCCAGCAGCCAATGCCGGAGCCTTCTGAAACAGGCCGTGGCCTATATCGACCGCCATTACACCGAGGAATCCCTCTCCTTGAACCAGGTGGCCCGGGAGGTGAACATCTCCGCGAATTACCTCTCGGCGGTGTTCAGCCAGGAAATCGGGGCGACGTTTACCGAGTACGTCAGCGGAAAACGGATGGACTTGGCGAAGGAGCTGCTCCGCACCACGGACAAGCGGTCCGGAGAGGTGGCGGCGGCGGTAGGCTATAAGGACCCCCACTACTTCAGCTTCCTCTTTAAAAAGACCCAGGGCTGCACGCCCCGGGACTACCGGGGAGGGGGGAAGCGCCTGTGAGCCGCCCTGATTCCATCCAGAGCCGGATGCGCCGCCTGGTGGTAATTTTCTGCGGGTTCATGACGGCGATTCTGGCGGTGATGCTGTCTTTGGTACTGGTCTACAACAGCCAGTATAAAAACCTTCTCTACAATGTGACCACCGCGTCGGAGTTCAACCAGGATTTCAAGGCCAATATAGACCTTAAAATGTATTACTATGTCATTGAAAGCCGGTATTCCGAGGGCCTGCCCATTCAGGAGGTCCAGGCGGCGCAGGGGCTTGCGAAGGACCTCCTGGACAGCACCAGCCAGAAGGACAGCCTCCGGGCGGTTACCAGCGTGCTGGACCTGTGCGAAAACCTGGAGGAGAAAATTTACCAGATTGAGAAGACCCGGAATTATGACGACCGGCAGGTGCAGCTGGAAAACAACGTGTATGTCCTGACCGCCATGATTCAGGAGTATATGTACAACTACCTCTATTACGAGTCGGTGCAGCTGAACCGCTTGCAGCAGCAAATCTCCCGGCAGATCGCGGCGGAGATTCTGCTGGTGCTGGCATTGGCCGGGATTTTGATTTTGCTGCTGGTCCGCTACAGCGTCCGCCTGAGCCGTTCCGTGACGGAGCCGGTGGTGGAGCTGAGCCGCCGGGCGGAGGACGTCATCGGAGGCGATCTGACGGTCCGGGAGCCGGTCCGCTCCGAAACCTATGAGCTCCGCACCCTGGGCGAGGGCATGGAGCAGATGATCGCCCAGATCAACGCCCAGATTCAGGAAATCACCCAGAAGCAGGCCAGCCTCCGCAAAACGGAGCTGGCGCTGCTTCAGGCGCAGATTAATCCCCATTTCCTCTATAATACCATGGACACCATCATTTGGCTCATCGAGGCGGACCGGACCCAGGCGGCGGTGGAGATGATCTCCAACCTCTCGGATTTTTTCCGCCATTCTCTCAGCCGGGGAGAGGACGTCATTTCCCTGGGGGAGGAGGAGAAGCATGTCCGCAGCTATCTCCAAATCCAGCAGGCGCGGTATCAGGATATTTTGGACTACACCATTCAGATAGACCCCGCCCTTTGGGAGACGCGCCTTCCCAAGCTGACGCTTCAGCCCCTGGTGGAAAACGCCCTGTACCACGGCATCAAGCTCAAACGGGGAAAGGGCTGTATCTACATTACAGGCCGGGCCGAGGGAACGGACGTGCTCCTCCAGATCACGGACGACGGCGTGGGGATGACCCCGGTGCGGCTGGAGGAACTGAGGAGGGCCATTGAGAACGGGGAGCGGGTGGGCTTCGGGCTGGTGACGGTTCATGAGAGACTTCGTCTGCTGTTCGGCCCGCCCTACGGACTGGCCCTCGCCAGCCGGGAGGGAGTGGGGACCACGGTGACGGTGCGGGTCCCCTGCCGGGGAAAGGAGGAGCGGGAGCCATGAAACGAATCTGGCTGCCGGCGCTGCTGGCGTTCGTGCTGGCTTTCGGCTCCGGCTGCGGAGCCAGGATGAATCCCCCTGGGGATTCATCCAATGAGGACCTGACCGTTATCGGCATGTCCCAGGTGGGGGCGGAGTCCGACTGGCGGGTGGCGAATTCCGAGTCCATGAAGGCGGTTTTTACGGAGGAAAAGGGCTACCGCCTCCTGTTTGACGACGCCCGGCAAAAGCAGGAGAACCAGATCACTGCCATCCGCCGGTTTATTCAGCAGCAGGTGGACTATATTGTTCTGATGCCCATCAGCGAAAGCGGCTGGGACTCCGTGCTCCAGGAGGCGAAGGAAGCGGGTATCCCCGTCATTTTGGTGGACCGCATGGTGGACGTGGAGGATGACAGCCTCTACGCTGCCCATATCGGCTCCGACTTTTTTAAAGAGGGGGCGCTGGCCGCCGCCTGGATTGAAAATGCGTTTCAGGAAACCGGAAATGCTGTGAACATCATCCATATTCAGGGCACCATGGGTTCCACCGCCCAGCTTGGGCGGACGGCGGCGCTGGAGGAAGCCGCAGCGGCCCACGAAAACTGGGAGCTGCTGGCGCAGCTGGACGGGGATTTCACCCAGGCCAAAGCCTATGAGGTTATGGTGGATTATCTCTCCGGCCTTCCTGGGCGGCGGCGTATTGACGTGGTCTACTGTGAAAACGACAACATTGCCTTCGGCGCCCTGCAGGCGCTGGAGGAACGGGGATATGACTGCGGACGGGAAGGCGTGAACATCGTCGCCTTTGACGCGACCCGGGGGGCCCTGACCGAGTGCCTGAAGGGGAAAATCTCCCTGGCGGTGGAGTGCAACCCGCTGCTGGGCCCGCTGGTGGAGGAGGTTATCCAGGTCATGGAGGCTGGAGGAACGCCGGAGAAGCACCGGTATGTGAAGGAGCGGGCTTTCACCAGGGAGGACCTAACAGAGGCCTTGATTACAAACCGGGAATATTGAAAAGAGGCCGGGAACGGATGCGCAGTCCGTCCCGGCCTCTTTTGCCGCCGGGCCCCTGGACGGCGCGTTTCCGGCAGGGCTGGGGCCTTGCTGGGCGGTTTTCCTGAAAATTTTATGGACAAACCCTGCATAGAGCGCCGTAGGCCCTCATAGAGTGAAGTAACCAAAGAAAGGGGGAATCTCCCTTGCAAAAAAACGAGCTGGTTATTCGCTATGAACAGGCCGCCGCGATTCTTCCAAACCGGTTGCGGAAAGCGGCGCTGGCGCTCCCGGAGGAAGAAAAGGCGGAGGCAGAGGAGCTGCGCCTCCGGGCGGGACGGCCATTGACGGCGCTGCTGCCCTCAGGGGAGCGACCGTTGGACGCCGAGGTGGAGCCGGAGGAGCTGGAAACCCTGTGCGATCTTGCCACGGAGTTTTCCCGCTATGCCGCGGCGGAGACCATCCGGGAGGGTTTTCTGCCTGTCCGGGGAGGCTTCCGGGTGGGGCTCTGCGGTACGGCGGTGATGAAAGACGGGGCGAATACGAACCTGAAAAACCTCTCCTCGGCGGTGATCCGCATCGCCCGGGAGCGGCGGGGGGCGGCGTCAAATCTTGCCCCCAGGCTGTTTCAGGACGGACATTTTATCAATACGCTGATTCTCTCACCGCCGGGAGGCGGGAAGACGACCCTGCTCCGGGATTTGGTCCGCTGCCTCTCCGAGGGAGCCGCAGACTGCCCGCCTCAGCGGATTTCCCTCATTGACGAGCGGGGAGAGGTGGCGGTGGTCTACCATGGCGCGCCCCAAATGGACGTAGGGCCCCGGACCGACGTGCTGGACGCCTGCCCCAAGGCCCTGGGCATCCCCATTGTCCTGCGGGCCATGAACCCGCAGATCATCGCCGTGGATGAAATTACCCTCCGGGAGGATTTAACGGCGGTGAACCTGGCGGCGGGCTGCGGCGTGGGGCTGCTGGCCACGATTCACGCCGCCGGTGTGACGGAGCTTTTGCAAAAGCCCCTCTACCGGCAGCTGCTGGAAAACCAGGTTTTCCGCCTGGCAGTCCGCATCCTGCGGGACAGGGCGGGACGAGCCTATGAGCTGGAGGAGCTGCCATGGTGAAGCTGCTGGGGAGCTTCTGTATTGCCGCCGGGGGCGCGCTGGCCTGGTACTCCCAGCGGGCGGAACGCCGCTGGGAACGGGACGCGCTGTCGGATTTACAGCGGGCCTTCCGCCGGATGGGGGAGGAGGTCCGCATGGCCCGAACGCCCCTGCCCGCGCTGCTGCTGGGCCTGGCCGGGGACTGCAAAGAGCCCGCCGCCGCCTTTTTTAAGGCCGTCTCCAGAGCCGCCGCCGAAGGGGAGGATTTTCCCCGAGCTTGGCGGAAGGGGGCAGCGGACCTGCCCCTTCGTGAACGGGACAAGGCTGCTGTCTCAACCCTGGCGCAGGACCTGCAAGGCGACGAGGAGAAGGTCTGTAAAGCAATATCCCATGTCATCTGCACTCTGGCAGACAGCGCCGGAGAGGCGGAGCGGAAGCGCCCCGAGGAGGAGAAACGGGCCGCCGCGCTGTGGTTTTCCGCCGCCGCGCTGCTGGTGATTTTATTGATTTAGGGGAACAGGCGCATGGATGTGGATTTAATTTTCAAGATCGCCGCCATCGGCATATTGGTGGCGGTGCTGAACCAGCTTCTGGTCCGCTCCGGCCGGGAGGAGCAGGCCATGATGACGACCCTGGCGGGACTGGTGGTCGTCTTAATGATGATGGTCCAGGAGATCAGCGACCTCTTTGACCTCATCAAGACCTTGTTCAACTTTTAGCCGTGGAGCTCTCGGTGCAGGCGGCGGCGCTGTGCGTCGCGGCGTCGCTTTTGGCCCTGGTGGTGCGGCGGGGGAGCCCGGAGGCGGCATTGCTGCTGACGTTGGGCGCGGCGGCAGCGGTGCTTCTCTCCCTGGCGGGAAGCCTGGAGCTGCTGATGAACTTTTTGGGGGAGCTGGTGGAGGAGAGCGGACTGTCCCGGGAACTGTTTATTCCCCTGTACAAAACCGTGGGCATCGCCCTGGTGGTGAAGCTGGGGGGAAGCCTGTGCCGGGACGCGGGGGAGTCGGCCCTGGCCTCGGTGGTGGAAACGGCGGGGGCGGTCTGCGCCCTGATTGCCGCCCTGCCCCTGCTGCGGGCGGTGCTGGCGCTGCTGATGGAGCTGATGCGATGAAGCGTTGGATTTGTTTGCTGTTCCTTTTCCTGGCCCTGACGGTGGAGGCCCGGGCGGCGGAGCTTCCGGAGGATTTGGCGGCGGCGCTGCCGGAGGCGGCGGAGGACATGCTGGAAGCCGGGGATTTCTCCGGCCCCGGGGGCTTTTCCCGAGGGCTGGCGGGAATTGCGGAACGCATATCCGGGGAGGTCCGGTCCGTTCTGCGCCAGCGCCTCCGGGGCGCGGCATCCATTCTGCTGGTGGCGGTGGCCTGCGGCGCGGTGGACGGCTTCGCCCGGGGAACCGGGGAGGGAAAAGCGGCCTTCCTCCCCATGGCCGGGGCCCTGGCGGTTACACTGCTGACAGCGGGGAGCCTGGAGGATCTTATCGGCCTGGGGGCGGAGACCATCCGGGAGCTGAACGTCTTCTCCAAGGCCCTGCTACCCACTCTGGCGGCGGCTACGGCGGCCTCCGGCGCGGCCACTACGGCCACGTTTCAGCAGGTGACCACCGTCTTTCTCGCGGACCTTTTGATGGAGCTCATCGACGGGCTGCTGATTCCCCTGGTTTATCTGTACATCGGAGCCCTGGCGGCGGGGGCGTGCCTGCCGGAGAACCGGCTGGGGGCCATTGCTGAGGGGCTGAAAAAAACCGTCACCTGGCTTTTGACCTCGTCGCTTCTGCTGTTTACGGTGTATTTATCCACGGTCCGGGTGATCGCCGGGGCGGCGGACGGGGCGTCGGTGAAGGTGGCGAAGGCGGCCATTTCCGGCGCGGTTCCGGTGGTGGGGGGCATCATCGCCGAGGCGGCGGAGACCGTTCTGGCCGGGGCGGGGATGCTGAAAAACACCATCGGCATATTTGGCATGCTGGCGATTCTGGCGGCCTGCGCCTACCCGTTTTTGCAGCTGGGGGTGCAGTACCTGCTGTACAAGCTCTCCGCGTTCCTGGCGGCGGCGGTGGGGGCCCCGGAGCTTTGCAAGCTCATCGACGGCCTGGGCGGGGCCTTCGGCCTGGTGCTGGGCATGACGGGAAGCTGCGCGCTGCTGCTGCTGGTGTCGGTGCTTACTTCCGTGGCGGCGGTGACGCCATGATCGGGGCGGTGCGGAGCTGGCTCACCTCCATCGCGGCGGTGACGCTGATGCTGACGGTGGTTCAAACCCTGGTGCCGGAGGGAACCCTCCGGAAAATCTCCGGCTTCACGGGAGGGCTGCTGCTGCTGGCGGCCCTGCTCCAGCCGGTGCTGAAAACGGACCTGGAGCGGCTGCGGCTGGACTTCTCCGGCTATGAGGAAGCCATTGCCGACCGGGCGGCGGAGCTGGACGCCGCAGGAAAAGAAGAGATGGCGGCAATCATAGCCGGGCGGACCGCGGCATATATATCGGACAAAGCGGACGCGCTGGGTCTTGGGATAACGGCCCGGGTGGAGACGGAGCCGGGGGCGGACGGAACTCCGCTTCCGGCCTCGGCGGACCTGACGGGCCCTTATTCCCGGGAGCTGGCGGACTGGATCGCGGGGGAGCTTGGAATTCCGGCGGAGAGGCAGGTTTGGCATGAAGGAAAAAACTGAAGGAGCGCGAAAGATATGGAACAGATACAAGTACGCGGCGCTGGTGGCGCTGATCGGCGCGGGACTGCTGTTATGGCCGGGGATTGGCGGCGCGGAGGGCCTCGGGGAGAAGCCCTCCGCCCCGGCGGCCCGGAGCGGCTGGGACCTCAAGACCGTTCAGACGGAGATGGAGGACATTCTGGCGGCCATGGACGGCGTGGGGCAGGTGAAGGTGATGCTGACGGTGGACTCCGACGGGGAGCGGCAGCTGGCCCAGGACACCCAGCTCAGCTACAGCGGGGCCACCGCCGCGCCGGAGGATTACTCCCGGAAATCGGAAACGGTCCGCTTGGATGGCTCCGGCGGAGACGAGGCGGTGGTGGTGCGGCAGACATGGCCCACCTACCGGGGAGCTCTGGTGGTCTGCCAGGGCGGCGGCAGCGCGGAGGTCCGGCTGGCGGTGACGGGGGCGGTAGCCGCCCTCACCGGATTGCCCACCGACCGGGTCACGGTGGCAAAATGGCAGTGATTATTTGGAGGAGGAAAGGGTCTATGAGCGCGAGATGGAAGCGGAACGCCGTGGTGGCGGTGATGGCGGTGCTGGTGTGCTCGGCGGTGGCGCTGAACTGGATGTACACCGGCCAGGAGGTGCAGGAGGCCGCCGGGGGCAAGCTGCTGGGGGAGGCCCAGCTGGTCTCCGGCAAGGGCGCGGAGGACGCGGGGGACGGCGGGGAGGCCAAGGGGGAAGACGGCTCCGGCCCGGCGGAGGACACCGGGGCTCCGCCGGACGAGGGGATGATCTATACCGGATCGGATTACTTCGCCTCCGCCCGCCTGACCCGGCAGCAGGCCCGGGACAACGCCCTTTCCCTCCTCCAGGAGGCGGCGGAGCAGGAGAACGCCGATGCCGCCGTGGCCAACGAGGCCTCCCAGGGCATTCAGGTTCTGGCGTCCTACACCCTGGCGGAGGCCCAAATCGAGAACCTGGTCACCGCCAAGGGCTATACGGACTGCGTGGCTTTTATGGGGGATGAGAGCGTCAGCGTGGTGGTGTCCACCAAGAGCGGGGAACTGACCGCCGAGGACGTGGCGAAAATCACGGACATCACCATGACGGAGACGGGCTTTCCGGCGGGGAATATCAAGATTATGGCGGCAAATTAGTGGTTGTAATTTCCGGCGGGACATGGTATAATCACTCAGCATGATTTTGAGGGAAAGGCGCGCCGGAATCCGGCCGCCGTTTCACGAAGGAAGAATAAGGAGAGGTACAGCATGGCCGAGAGTAAGGAATATATGACCCTGCCGGAGGAGAACGGCAGCATCAACATCTCGGAGGAGGTCATTGCCGCCATCGCCGTGGGCGCGGTGCGGGAGGTGGAGGGCGTCTCCGGCATGATGACAAATTTGGGCAACAGCGTCACCGACCTGGTTAACAACCGCAAGAACGCGCAGAAGAGCGTCCGGGGCGTGAAGATCGACATGACGGGTGCGGCGCTGGTGTTGGACCTGTATCTGACCGTCCAGTATGGCCACCCCATCCCCGAGGTGGCCGGAAACGCCCAAAAGGCCGTCGCTTCCGCCGTGGAGGCCATGACCGGCTGCGCGGTGGAGGCGGTGAACATCCATGTGGGCGGCGTAACGCTGAACTGAGCGCCGGACCTGAACGACAGATAAAGGACGAAAAGCTATGGTACGGAACACCGCCCGGGAGATTGCCATTCATCTCTCCTATGAACTGAGCTTTGCCGGCAAGACTGCGGAGGCCCTGCTGGACCAGCGGCTGACGGCGGAGTCCTTCGCGGAGCTTGCGGAGGAGGAGGACCTTTACCGGGAGGTCCCCAACGCCAAGCAGGCGGCGTATATCCGCCGCCTGGTCCGGGGCGTGGACGAACACGGCGCGGAGCTGGACGGCTATATCGAAAAGTACGCCAAGGGCTGGAAGTTCTCCCGTATCCCCCTGGTGGCCTCCGCCATTATGCGGGTGGCCATGTACGAGGTGCTGTACATGCCGGATATTCCCAACGCCGCCGCCATCAACGAGGCGGTGGAAATCGCCAAGAAGTACGAGACGCCGGAAACGGTGAAATTCATCAACGGCATTCTGGGCAGCTTCTCCCGGCAGGAGCTCTCCGAATAAAAAACAGCAGAGCGGGCATGGGAAAACGCCATGTCCTGCTCTGCTTTTCGTCGGAAGAAGCAAGACTATTTCGCGCCGCCCCTTCCTGCTCCCCGTGAAAACCGCTTCGCCGGGGTTTCGCAGGGACCCAGGGTCAGGCTTGGGACTGCCGGGGCGGCAGGGGCGTCAGGCCCTCGCTGGTGCGAAAGCCCAGGAGGAACGCCTGGACGGCCGTGAACGCCAGCGCCCGGTCCAGGTTGACGCGGGCGGCGGGGGGCAGCGCCTCCCGCACCAGGCTGAAGTCAAACGTGTAGCTGTCCTTCTCCACGGCCTCGATTTGAGGGTGGATGTAGTTGGCGTGGAGCCAGAGCAGGAAGTCGGACATAGAAACCACCTTTCTTTTGTATCATATACCAGGATGCGAAATAGATTTCGTGCTCTTAGCATAACATGAAATTAATTTCGTGTCAAGGAGTTTGTTATGGATTTTTCAGAAAGATTGCGGGCTTTGCGGGCTGAGCGCAGGGAAACACAGGTCCAGGTTGCGGAGGCAGTTGGAATTACGGCCCGGCAGTATCAAGGACTTGAGGGAGGGACCAGCGTTCCCAATTTTTATAATCTCTGCGCCCTGGCGGACCACTTCGGCGTAAGCCTGGATTACCTGGCCGGGCGCTCCGGAGAGAGGTAGCCATGGAACAGCACATTTTCGGCGTTGCCGAGGTCAACCAGCTGGTGAAGCTCCTGCTGGACGGGGAGCCCATGCTCCAGGACATATACGTCCGGGGAGAGCTCTCCAATTATAAAATGTATCCCTCCGGGCACCACTACTTCACCCTGAAGGACCCGGAGGGGGCGCTGCGGTGCGTCATGTTCCGGGGACAGGCCTCCCGCCTCCGGTTCCGCCCGGAAAACGGCATGAAGGTCATTGCCCGGGGGCGCGTGAGCGTTTTCCCCCGGGACGGGGCTTACCAGCTCTACTGCAATTCCCTGACCCCCGAGGGGGCGGGGGATTTGGCGGTGGCCTTCGAACAGCTGAAGGCCAGGCTCTACGCCGAGGGCCTTTTCGATCCCGCCCATAAAAAGCCCCTGCCGCCTTATCCGGAGAGGATCGCCATCGTCACCTCCTCCGCCGGAGCGGCGGTGCACGATATGATCCGCATCCTGCGGCGGCGGTATCCCCTGGCGGAGGTGGTCCTGCTGCCCGTCCGGGTCCAGGGGGCCGAGGCCCCGCCGGAAATTGCCGGGGCCATCCGCTACGCCAACCGCTGGCGGGTGGGGGACGTGATCATCACCGGCCGGGGCGGCGGGTCCATGGAGGACCTGTGGGCCTTTAACGACGAGCGGGTGGCAAGGGCCATTTATGAGTCCGAGCTTCCGGTCATTTCCGCCGTGGGCCACGAGCCGGATGTGACAATTTCAGACTTTGTGGCGGACGCCCGAGCCTCCACGCCCTCCAACGCGGCGGAAATCGTCGTGCCGGACCAGGAGGCCCTGAAGCAGTGGCTGCGCACCGCCTCCTCCCGCCTGGAGCGCAGCGAGGCCGCCCAGCTTTCGGCCCTGCGGCGGCAGCTTTCGGCCCTGGCGGAAAAGCGGGTCCTGCGGGACCAGGCGGCCTATGTCCAGGATAAGCGGATGGAGCTGGCCCACGTTCAGCAGAGGCTGGGGGACCTGTCCGCGGGACTTGTGGCTGGGAAGCGCCAGCGGCTCTCCGTGCTGGGGGCGGCGCTGGACGCCATGAGCCCCTTGAAGGTGCTGGGCCGGGGCTACGCCATGGCCCGGGGGCCCGGGGGGGAGATTTTGCGCTCCTGGAAGGACGTACAGACCGGGGAGCGGGTGTCCGTGGCCCTGGGAGAAGGGGGCTTCCTCTGCACGGTGGAGGAGCCCTGGAAAAAGGAGAGAACGGCATGGCCGCGAAAAAAATGACGTTTGAACAGCAGATCGCCCGGCTGGAGGAAATCGTCTCCGCCCTGGAGCAGGGGGACGTGCAGCTGGCGGATTCCCTGTCCCTTTTTGAGGAGGGGACAAAGCTCATCGCCGCCTGTACGAAACAGCTGGACCAGGCGGAGCAGCAGGTGGTGAAGCTGATGAAGGGCCCCGACGGCGCGCCTGTCCGCCAGCCCTTTGAGACGGCGGAAGAGACATAAAAGAAGCGCCGAATCATTCCCCGCTCAACATTCACCTGTGTTTTTTAAAGCGGGGTCCGGAGGGAAACGACAGTGGCAAAGAAAAATATTCTGCATTGCCTGGAGCAGGGCATGGGCGGTTTTTCCAAGGGGCAAAAACGCATTGCCTCTTATATTCTGGAAAACTATGACAAGGCGGCGTTCATGACCGCCAGCCGTCTTGGCATTCTGGCGGGGGTCAGCGAATCCACGGTGGTGCGCTTTGCCTCTGAGCTGGGCTATGACGGCTATCCCAGCATGCAGCGGGCGCTTCAGGACATGATACGCAGCCGCCTGACCTCCACCCAGCGCATTCAGGCGGCGGGGGACATGTTCCAGGACGTGCTTCCGGCGGTGATTCAATCCGATATCGACAAGCTGCGCCAGATGCTGGGACATGCCAACCGCAGCGGGTTTGACCGGGTGGTGGACAAGATCCTCTCCAGCCGCCACGTCTATATTTTGGGGGTCCGCTCCTCCTCCTTTGTGGCGGGGTATCTCCATTTCTACATGCACCTTTTGTCGGAGAATGTGACGCTGATTCAGTCCAACGCGGCGGGGGAGATGTTCGAGCAGATGCTCCGCATGGGGCCCGGGGATGTGCTGATTGCCATCAGCTTCCCCCGGTATTCCAAGGTCACCATCAACACGGTGAAATTTGCCAAGGACCGGGGCGCGGAGATTATCGCCATTACGGATAATGAGCTGTCCCCGGTGTACCAGCTTTCCGAGGCGGCGCTGCTGGCCCCCTGCGAGATGATTTCCTTTGTGGATTCCATGGTGGCGCC
>CAJUBX010000027.1 GCA_910585165.1 uncultured Oscillibacter sp.
TGTAGTCGTCGATGGCGTCGCGGAGCTTCTGCTCGTCGGCGTCCGTCAGGTCCTTCACCCGGGTGTCGGGGTTCACGCCGGACTTCGCCAGAATGTCCTTGGCGCTCTTGCGGCCAATGCCGTAAATATAGGTGAGGCCGATCTCGATGCGTTTATCCTTCGGCAGGTCAATACCGGCAATACGTGCCATACTTTTAAAGCACCTCCACTTTCAAATGTCAGCCCTGTCTCTGCTTGTGCTTGGGGTTCTCGCAAATGACCATGACGCGGCCTTTGCGGCGAATGACCTTGCACTTTTCGCACATGGGCTTCACAGACGGTCTTACTTTCATAGGTTCAAACCATTCCTTTCAGCTTCTCGTTCACTTGCTGCGCCAGGTGATCCGGCCCCGGGTCAGATCGTACGGGGACATCTCCACCGTGACCTTGTCGCCGGGCAGAATCCTGATGAAATTCATCCTCAGTTTCCCGGAAATATGCGCCAGAATCATGTGACCATTTCCAATGTCAACCTGGAACGTCGTGTTGGGCAGGGCTTCCACCACAACACCTTCCACTTCGATCATATCGGATTTTGCCAAACGTTATCCCTCCTGGTCCGGCTGGATCGCCTCGCGGCAGGCCGCGAGGGTCCTGCGAAGCTCACTGTTGGTGATCTTCTCCTCGCTCTTGATCTTTTCGGCGAGGCGGGTCTCCTCCGCCGAGACGAACAGCACATGCCTGCGCTTCTTCCGCTTCGGGGATTCCACCTTTCTCGATTTTCCGTCCGCCAGCAGGAGGTATTCCCCCTCCACCGCCAGGACGGCAAAGAGCTTGCCCTTGTCCCGCCCCGCGTTGGAGCGGACGATGTTTGATTTTGCAATCTCCATGGGTTCTCTCTCACCTGTTGTCAAATAGCGGGGGCCGTCAAAATTTCCGGCGCGCCATCGGTAATCAGGATCGTGTTTTCATAGTGGGCCGCCCACTTTCCGTCGGCGGTCTTCACCGTCCAGCCGTCGCTGAGCTGCTGTATGGCGGCGGAACCGGCGTTGACCATGGGCTCAATGGCCAGGGTCATTCCCCGCAGGAGGCGGGGGCCGTGGCCCGGGCGGCCGTAGTTTGGGATTTCCGGCGATTCGTGCATCTTGGCTCCCACGCCGTGGCCCACGTATTCCCGGACCACGGAGAAGCCGTTTTGCTCCACATAGGATTGGACCGCCGCGGAGATGTCCTGAAGGCGCTGTCCCTCCCGGGCGAAGCGGATCCCCTCAAAGAAGCTCTGCCTGGTCACGTCGATCAGGCGCTGGGCCTCCGGGGACACGCTGCCGCAGGGAAAGGTCGCCGCGCAGTCTCCATGAAAGCCCCCGATGTACGCGCCCACGTCCACGCTGACGATGTCGCCCTCCCGCAGGACCCGCTTGGGGCTGGGGATGCCGTGGATGATCTCGTCGTTGACGCTGATACAGGCGCTGGCGGGGTAGCCGTTGTAGTGGAGAAAGGACGGGACCGCTCCCTGCTTGCGGATGAACCGCTCCACCGCGTCGTTGATCTCCTGGGTTGTCACGCCGGGCTTTACCATTTCCCCTGCCAAGGCACGGGCAGCCGCGGTAATCTTTCCGCTCCGGCGCATCAAATCGATCTCGTGGGAGGATTTCAGGGTGATCATCCCGTCATCTCCCCAAAACGCGGAGGATCGCCTGGGTATTGGCTTCCACGGTCGGCTGGTTTTCCACCGCCTTCAGAAGGCCCCGCTCCGCGTAAAACGCCTTGAGGGGCTCCGTCTCCTTATGATAGACCTCGAGACGGGACTTTACCGTCTCGGGGGCATCATCCTTGCGCTGAACCAGTTTCCCGCCGCACTTGTCACAAACGCCCTCCGTCTTGGGGGGCACCGCCGCCACATGGTAGCTGGCGCCGCAGTCCGGACAGACCCGGCGGCCGCCCATGCGCTCCATAATCACCTCGTCGCCGACCTCCAGGGAGACCACCGCGTCAAAGACGATTCCGGCCTTTTCCAGGGCCTCGGCCTGGGCGATGGTGCGGGGCACGCCGTCTAGAATATAGCCGCCCGCGCAGTCCGGCTCCTGAAGCCGCTCGGAGATGATGCCGATGATCACCTCGTCGGGCACCAGCTGCCCCGCGTCCATGAAGGCTTTGGCCTTCAAGCCCGTGGGGGTGCCGTTCTTCACGGCGGCGCGGAGGATGTTGCCGGTGGAGATGGTGGGAATGTTCAGCTTTTCACACAGGATGTCGGCCTGTGTTCCCTTTCCGGCGCCCGGGGCGCCCAACAGGATCAATTTCATGCGTAAACCCTCCTGTATTCCGGGCGCGGGCGGGGCTTCACGGCCCCGCCCGGCGCCGTCGTCCAATCTTTCTGCTGTTTGGTTATTCCAGGAAGCCCTTGTACTGACGCATCAGCATCTGGGACTCCAGGGCCTTGACCGTCTCCAGCGCCACGCCCACCACAATGATGACGGAGGTGCCGCCGATGGCCACGGAGTTGTTCCCCAGCAGCTTTCCGGCGATCAGCGGGCAGATGGCCACGATGCCAAGGTAAATCGCGCCGAACAGGGTAATCTTGTTCAGCACCCTGCGGATGAAGTCCACCGTGGGCTTGCCGGGGCGGAAGCCGGGGATGAAGCCGCCCTGCTTTTTCATGTTGTTGGCAATCTCCACGGGGTTGAACTGAATGCTGGAATAGAAATAGGCGAAGCCGATGATCAGGATGAAGTAGACCACCATATAGACAAGGGACTTGGTGTCGATGGCATCATAGATGCTGCGGGACACGGTGCCCTCGGCGGGGATGCCCACAAAGCTCCAAATCGTAATCGGCAAAGAGGCGATGCTCTGGGCGAAAATGACGGGCAGAACGCCGGCCATGCTCACCTTCATGGGCAGGTTGCTGCTCTGGCCGCCGTACATCTTCCGGCCCACCTGGCGCTTGGCGTACTGCACGGGAATGCGGCGCTCGGCGTCGTTGATGAACACGATGAAGGCGATGAGGGCCAGGCCGCCCACCACCAGGAGAATCACACCCCAGGGGGGCAGGGCGCTTCCCAGCACCTGCTGGGCCTGCTCGGCGCTGTAGCCGGAGGAGACCAGGGTCTCCTGGGTCATAACGCCCTTGCTGACGGCGCTCCAGGTGCTGACGCCCCGGGCCATCTCGGAAACCATGGTGGGAACCCGTGAGACGATGCCCGCGAACAGGATGATGGAAATGCCGTTGCCCACGCCGAACTCCGTGACCTGCTCGCCCATCCACATGACGAAGGAGGAACCGGCGATGAAGGACACGATGATGACCAGGGCGGGCCAGATGCCGTCGGCCCCGGGGGCCAGGATGCCGTAGCGCTTCATCATGAAGTAGTAGCCCACGGCCTGGAGGATGGCGATGGCCACGGTGGTGTAGCGGGTGATGGACTGGATCTTCTTCCGGCCCTCTTCGCCGCCGTCCTTCGCCAGGTTCTCCAGATAGGGGATGGCCACGGTCAGCAGCTGGATGATGATGGAGCTGTTGATATAGGGCTGGATGCTCAGGGCGAAGACCGTCGCCGTGGCGAACGCGCCGCCGCTCATCACGTTGTACAGCCCCAGAATCGTCGCGCCCATGCCGTTGAGCTGGCTCTCCAGCAAGTCCGTATCGATATAGGGCACGGTGATGGCGTTGCCGATGCGGAAGATCAGCAGAATCAGCAGCGTGAAGA
Organism: uncultured Oscillibacter sp.; assembly: GCA_910585165.1. GTDB lineage: Bacteria > Bacillota > Clostridia > Oscillospirales > Oscillospiraceae > Oscillibacter. Next base: position 3,687 of record CAJUBX010000027.1, read on the forward strand.
CAATCTTTTTCCTCAGCTCGGGAATGGCCCAGGCCTTGCGAACGGTTTGGATCACGTCACTTCACCTCCGCCTTTCCGCCGGCTGCCTCGATGGCCTCCTTGGCAGACGCGGAGAAAGCGTTGGCCTTGACGTTGACCTTTTTGGTGAGCTTCCCGTTGCCCAGGACCTTGAAGCCGTACTCGCACTTGCTGAGAACGCCCTTTTCCAAAAGCGCCTCGGCGGTGACGGTGTCCCCGTCGCTGAACACGTTCAGGGCGCTGAGGTTCACAACCTCCAGGGGCTTCGCGAAGATGTTGTTGAAGCCGCGCTTGGGGATCCGGCGGGCCAGGGGCATCTGGCCGCCCTCAAAGCCCACGCGGACCTTGCCGCCGGAGCGGGCCTTCTGGCCCTTGTGGCCCCGGCCGCCGGTCTTTCCGTTGCCGGAGCCGGCGCCCCGGCCCTTGCGGTAAGCCTGACGGACGGACCCTTCGGCGGGAGACAGTTCGCTTAATTTCATGATTGGCGCCTCCTTACTTCTCTTCGGTAACTTGCAGCAGATAGCCGATCTTCGCCACTTTTCCGCGGGTGGGATCGTTGTCGGGCTGCACGGTGACGTCACCGATCTTGCGCAGACCCAGGGAATGCGCGGTGGCAACCTGCTTTTCCAGGCGGCCGTTCAGGCTCTTGACGAGCTCAATCCTTAAGTTTGCCACGTTTGTTGCCTCCTTAACCCACGATGTCTTCGACGCTCTTCCCGCGGATGCGGGCGACCTCCTCGGGACCGCGCATGCTCTTGAGTCCCTGGAAGGCGGCGGCGACGACGTTGTTGGGGTTGTTGGACCGGAGGCTCTTGGCACGGATGTCCTTGATGCCCGCGGCCTCCACGACGGCGCGGACCGCGCCGCCGGCGATGACGCCGGTACCGGGGGCGGCGGGCTTCATCAGCACCCGGCCCGCGCCGGCCTCTCCGATGGTCTCATGGGGCAGGGTGGTGCCCGCCAGAGTCACGGTAATCATATTCTTCTTGGCGGCCTCGATGCCCTTGCGGATGGCCTCGGGAACCTCGGCGGCCTTGCCCAGGCCGTAGCCGACCTTGCCCTTGCCGTCGCCCACGACCACCAGGGCGGAGAACTTCATGACCCGGCCGCCCTTCACGGTTTTGGAAACGCGGTTAAGGTACACGACTTTCTCGATATACTCGCTCTGCTCTCTTTCAAATCTAGGCATTGAACGTTCCTCCCTCCTTAGAACTGCAGGCCGCCCTCGCGGGCGCCCTCGGCCAGAGCCTTCACGCGGCCGTGATACAGGTAGCCGCCGCGGTCGAACACCACGGTCTCGATACCCTTGGCCTTGGCCCGCTCGGCCACGAGCTTGCCCACGGCCTGGGCCGCGGCGACGTTTCCGCCGTAGCCCTCAATGGCCTTATCCAGGGAGGAAGCGGCGGCCAGGGTCACGCCGGAGACATCGTCGATGATCTGGGCGTAAATGTTGGCCTCGCTGCGGAACACGTTCAGGCGCGGCATCTCGGGAGTGCCGGAGATTTTGGCGCGCACCCTCTTGTGGCGCTTCATGCGCTGGGCGTTGGTATTGGGTCTTTTAATCATTTCGGCACACCTCCTTACTTCTTGGCGCCGGTCTTACCGACCTTGCGGCGGATGGTTTCATTGGCGTACTTGATGCCCTTGCCCTTGTACGGCTCAGGCGGGCGCTTCTCGCGGACCTCGGCGGCAAACTGGCCGACGGCCTCCTTGTCGCAGCCGCGAATGATGATTTTATTGGGAGCGGGGACCTCGATGGTGATGCCCTCGATCTCAGAAACGATCACCTGATGGGAGTAACCCAGGTTCATGACCAGGTTCTTGCCCTCCTTGGCCACACGGTAGCCCACGCCGTTGACCTCCAGCTCCTTGGCGTAGCCGTCGGTAACGCCGACGACCATGTTGTGCAGGAGCGTGCGGGTCAGGCCGTGGAGGCTGCGGTGCAGCTTATCCTCGGAAGGGCGCTTCACGGTGATCGTGGTGCCTTCCTGTTCAATGATCATCTCCGGGCGCAGCGCGCGGGTCAGCTGGCCCTTGGGTCCCTTCACGGTAACCACATTACCCTCGGCGATGTCCACGGTCACGCCGGCGGGGACGGTAATGGGCATTCTGCCAATTCTAGACATTGTTCAATACCCTCCTTACCAGACAAATGCCAGGACTTCGCCGCCGACATGGAGCTCGCGGGCCTTCTTGTCGGTCATGACGCCCTTGGACGTGGAGATGATAGCGATGCCCAGGCCGCGGAGCACGCGGGGCAGCTCGTCGGCGCCCACGTAGACCCGGAGGCCCGGCTTGGAGACGCGGCGCAGGCCGGTGATGACCTTTTCCTTGCCCGCGTTGTACTTCAGGGTGATGTGAATCTTGCCCTGGGTGCCGTCGTCCACGATCTGGAAATTCTTGATATAGCCCTCGTCCAGCAGAATCTGAGCGATGCTCTTCTTCATGTTGGAGGCGGGCACGTCGACGGTGTCGTGCTTCGCGCTGACGGCGTTGCGGATGCGGGTGAGCATATCCGCAACCGGATCGGTGATATGCATGGTGTAAGTTCCTCCTGTTTTAGAGTTGCGGTCCTTCGGGCCGCTTCGGCGGCGAGGTATCATGGCGAATACTGGATTCGTCATGACCTTTCGCCGTCCGTCTCGCTCTTTTTCTTGTAAGGTGGAAAAAGAGCCAAAAAGCACTTCATCACGCCCCGGGCCTGGAGGGCCCCCCTCCAGGCCGGAGCGGCGACAACTTAGAAATCTCGTCCATCGTCCCCCGCGGGGGCGGACTTTGCAGCGTCTTAGAAGGACGCCTTGCGCACGCCGGGAATCTCGCCCTTGTAGGCCAGCTCCCTAAAGCAGATACGGCACACGCCGTAGTCCCGGAGGTAGGCGTGGGGACGGCCGCAGAGCTTGCAGCGGTTGTACTTCCGGCTGGAGTACTTGGCGGGGCGCTGCTGCTTCAAAATCATGGATTTCTTAGCCATTCTTCTCTCCCTCCTTAGCGGGCGAAGGGCGCGCCGACCTGGGTGAGCAGGGCGCGGGCCTCTTCGTCGGTGTGGGCGGTGGTGCAGATGACCACGTCCATGCCCCGGATTTTGTCGATCTTGTCATACTCAATCTCGGGGAAAATCAGCTGCTCGCGGATGCCCAGGGCGTAGTTGCCCCGGCCGTCGAAGGCGTTGGGGCTGATGCCCTGGAAGTCGCGGACGCGGGGCAGGGCCACGTTGAACAGGCGGTCCAGGAACTCCCACATCTTCTCGCCGCGGAGGGTGACCTTCGCGCCGATGGGCATGTTTTCACGGAGCTTGAAGTTGGCGATGTTCTTCCGGGAACGGGTGATGATGGGCTTCTGGCCGGTAATCTGGCTGAGGTCCCGGACCACGTTGTCCAGAATCTTGGCGTTCTCCTTGGCCTCGCCGCAGCCCACGTTCACGACCACCTTGTCGATCTTGGGAATCTGCATGACGCTCTTGTAGCCAAACTGCTTCATCAGGGCGGGAGCGACCTCGGAGGCGTACTTCGCCTTGAGGTTGGGCACTTTCTTGTCAGCCATGTTTCACTCCTCCTCCCTTACAGCTCCGCGCCGCACTTCTTGCAGATGCGGACGCTGACGTTCTTCTCTTTGCCGTTCACGGTCTTCTTCTCCACCTTGTGGCCCACCCGGGTGGGCTTGCCGCACTTGGGGCAGACCACCTGGACCTTGCAGGCGTAGATAGCGGCTTCCCGCTTGACGATGCCGCCCTCCTCGCCCTGGCGGCGGGGCTTGACGTGGCAGGTGACCAGGTTCATGCCCTCCACCACGACCTTATTCTCCTTCGGCAGGGTGGCAAGAACCTTTCCCTTGTGGGTGCTCAGGTCCTTGTCCTTACCGCCGTCGCCGGAGAGACGGACGACCGTGTCGCCCTTTTTGATGTTCATAGACATTTCCTTGCCCTCCTCAAATCACTTCAGGGGCCAGGGACAGGATCTTCATGTAATCCTTGTCGCGAAGCTCCCGGGCCACGGGCCCAAAGATACGGGTGCCCCGGGGGTTCTTGTCGTCCTTGATGAGCACCGCGGCGTTGTCGTCAAAGCGGACATAGGTCCCGTCGCCCCGGCGGATGCCCTTGGCGGAGCGGACGATAACGGCCTTGACCACCTCGCCCTTTTTCACGGTGCCGCCGGGGGCGGACTTGCGGACGGAGGCCACGATGACGTCGCCGATATTGCCGTACTTGCGCTTGGAACCGCCCAGGACGCGGATGCACTTGATTTCCTTGGCGCCGGTGTTGTCGGCCACCTTCAGGAAGGTTTCCTGCTGAATCATGTCTCGACGCCTCCTTACTTCGCTTTTTCGATGATCTCAACCACGCGCCAGCGCTTGTCCTTGGACAGGGGGCGGGTCTCCATCACCTTCACCTTGTCGCCGACGCCGCAGCTGTTCTGCTCGTCGTGAGCCTTCAGCTTATAGGTGCGGCCGACAATCTTCTTGTACAGGGGGTGGGCCACCCGGTCCTCGATGGCGACCACGACGGTCTTGTCCATCTTGTCGGAGACCACCTTGCCAACCCGGGTCTTGCGGGAGGAAGTTCTCTTCTCGTCCATGTTTCCTTACCTCCTTCTCACTGCTTGCCGGAAGCGGAGAGCTCCCGGAGCACGGTCTTGACTCGGGCAATGTCATGCTTGGTCTCCCGGATCTTCACGGGATTGTCCAGCTGGTTGGTGGCGTGCTGCATACGAAGGAAGAACAGGTCCTTCTTCAGCCCCGTCAGCTTCTCGTTGAGCTGCTCCGGGGTCATCTTGCGGATCTCACGAATTTCACTTGCCTTCATCTTACTCACCTGCTTCCTCGGCGCGGGCGATGACCTTGGTCTTGATGGGCAGCTTGTGGCTGGCCAGACGCAGGGCCTCGCGGGCAACTTCTTCCGGCACGCCGGCGATCTCGAACATGACGCGGCCGGGCTTCACGACGGCGACCCAGAACTCGGGAGAGCCCTTGCCGGAGCCCATGCGGGTCTCGGCGGGCTTCTTGGTCACGGGCTTGTCGGGGAAAATCTTGATCCAGACCTGGCCGCCGCGCTTGGTGTAGCGGGTCATGGCGATACGGGCCGCCTCAATCTGGTTGCTGGTGATCCAGGCGGGCTCGGTGGCCACCAGGCCATACTCGCCGTAAGCCAGGGTGTTGCCACGGGTGGCCTTGCCGGTCATACGGCCGCGGTGCACGCGGCGGTACTTGACTCTCTTCGGCATCAGCATTAGTTGCTTCCTCCTTCCTTAGGGGCCGCAGGAGCGGCGGGCGCAGCGGGAGCGGGACGGGCGGGGGCGCGGTTCAGGCCGCCCTGGGGACGGGGGCCTCCGGCGCGGTTGAAGCCGCCGCCCTGGCCGGGCCGTCCGCCTCCGGGGCCGCGGTTGAAGCCGCCGCCCTGGCGGTCCCGGTTGAAGCCGCCCCGGCGGTCGCCGTCGCGGCGGGGCCGGCGCTCCCGGCGCTCCTGGTAGGGCTTGGAGGTGTCCATGGTGCGGGGGGTGGTGCGCAGGGTCTGGCTCAGCACCTCGCCCTTGTAAATCCAAACCTTCACGCCGATGCGGCCGAAGGTGGTGGCGGCCTCCGCGAAGCCGTACTCGATGTCGGCGCGGATGGTCTGCAGGGGAATGGTCCCCTCGTGGTAGTGCTCCACGCCCGCAATCTCGCGGCCGCCCAGGCGGCCGGAGCAGCAGGTCTTGATGCCCTTGGCCCCGGCGCGCATGGCCCGGGCCATGGCGTTCTTCATGGCACGGCGGTGGGAGATGCGCTTTTCCAGCTGCTGTGCGATGTTCTCCGCCACCAGCTGGGCGTTCATATCGGGGTTGCGGACCTCGACGATGTTCAGGCGGACCTTCTTGCCCACCAGCTTCTCAACGGCCAGGCGGTACTGCTCGATCTGCTCGCCGCCCTTGCCGATGACCATGCCGGGCCGGGCGCAGTGCAGGAAGACCGTCACCGCGTCGCCGCTGCGCTCAATCTCGATCTTGGGCACGCCCGCGCCGTACAGGGTCTTTTTGAGGTACTTCCGGATTTTCTGGTCTTCCACGATCAGGTCGCCGACCTTCTCGTCACTGGCGTACCAGCGGGAATCCCAGTCTTTAATGACGCCCACGCGCAGGCCGTGGGGATTGACTTTCTGTCCCATAAACGGTTCTCCTCCCTCTTATGCCTTTTCCGCCACAGCCAGGGTGACGTGAGAAGTGCGCTTGTTGATACGGTAGGCGCGGCCCTGGGCCCGGGGCATCATCCGCTTGAGGATGGGGCCGGGGGTGGCGTACACCTCGGACACCACGAGCTTCGCGGGGTCCATGCCGAAGTTGTTCTCGGCGTTGGCAACGGCGCTCTTCAGCAGCTTCTGCAGGGGCTCGGAGGCGGCCTTGGGGGTCTGCATCAGGATGGCCATGGCGCTGCCCGCGTCCTTGCCGCGGATCAGGTCGCAGACGATCTGGACCTTCCGGGGGGCGATGCGGACGTAGCGCAGATAGGCCTTCGCAACTTTATTTTCCATGTTCTGCATCCTCCTTCAACTCAGTCCTTCCGGTGTCCGCGGAAGGTGCGGGTGGGGGCGAACTCACCCAGCTTGTGGCCGACCATGTCCTCCTGGACGTAGACGGGCACATGCTTCCGGCCATCGTGCACGGCGATGGTGTGGCCCACGAAGGAGGGGAAGATGGTAGAGCTGCGGCTCCAGGTCTTGAGGACCTTCTTCTCGTTCTTCGCGTTCATTTCCTCGACCCGCTTCAGAAGCTCGGGGGCAACGTACGGGCCTTTCTTAATGGATCTGCTCATGTTTCATCTGCCTCCCTTACTTCTCGTTGCGGCGCTTGACGATGAATTTGCTGGTGGGGTTCTTCTTCTTCCGGGTCTTGTAGCCCAGGGCCGGCTTGCCCCAGGGGGTCACGGGGCCGGGACGGCCAACGGGCGCGCGGCCCTCGCCGCCGCCGTGGGGGTGGTCGCAGGGGTTCATAACGGAGCCCCGGACGGTGGGCCGCCAGCCCATGTGGCGCTTGCGGCCGGCCTTGCCGATGTTGATGTTGGCGTGGTCGATGTTGCCCACCTGGCCGATGGTGGCCATGCAGTTGGTCCGCACAATGCGCACCTCGCCGGAGGGCATGCGGATCTGGGCGTCCCCGCCCTCCTTGGCCATGAGCTGGGCGGCGGTGCCGGCGGAGCGGACAAGCTGCGCGCCGTTGCCGGGGTGGAGCTCAATGTTGTGGATCATGGTGCCCACGGGGATGTTGGCCAGGGGGAGGGCGTTGCCCTCCTTGATGTCGGCGTTGGGGCCGGACTCCACCTTGTCGCCGGCCTTCAGGCCCACGGGGGCCAGAATGTAGCGGCGCTCGCCGTCCTCATACTCCAGGAGGGCGATGTTGGCGGAGCGGTTGGGGTCGTACTCCAGGCGGAGGACGGTTGCGAACATGTCGTGCTTATCCCGCTTGAAGTCGATGACGCGGTACTTGCGCTTGTTGCCGCCGCCCCGGTGGCGGACGGTGATGCGGCCGTAGCTGTTGCGGCCCGCGCTCTTTTTCAGCGTCTCGGTGAGCTTGGGCTCGGGCTTGGCCTTCTTGTCAATGCCGTCGAATCCGGAGACCGTCATCTGACGCCGGGAGGGAGTCGTCGGCTTAAAGGTTTTGATAGACATTTGTCGTTACACTCCTTCCGTAGAATCAGACCATGCCTTCGAAGAACTCGATGGTCTTGGAATCGGGGGTCAGCTGGACGTAGGCCTTTTTCCAGGTCTTCGTCATGCCGGGACGGCCCGCGCCCATGCGCTTTTCCTTGCCGGGGACCGTCAGGGTGTTGACGGCGGCGACCTTCACGCCGAAGATCTCCTCCACGGCCTTCTTGATTTCGATCTTGCCGGCGTCCTTGGCCACCTCGAAGACGTACTTCTTATCGGCGGCTCCGGCCATGGCCCGCTCGGTGATGATGGGGCGGATCACGATATCGTATGCGGTCATTACGCGTACACCTCCTCGATTTTGGCGAGGGCGGCCTGATCCACCACCAGGTACTTGGCGTTCACGATGTCATAGACATTCAGCTGCGCCGCGGGGGTGGTCAGCACGCCGGGAAGGTTCCGGGCGCTCTTGACGACGGTCTCGTCCACGGCGGGGGTCACCACCACGGCCTTGCCGTCGACCTTGACAGCGTTCAGGAACTTGCGGAAGTCGGCGGTTTTGATCTCCGCCTGCTTGATGGAGTCGATCACCACCAGGCAGCCCTCGGCGGCCTTGGCGGAGAGGACGGACTTCAGGGCCAGGCGGCGGACCTTCTTGTTCAGCACGTAGCTGTAGCTCCGGGGCTTCGGCGCAAAGACGATGCCGCCGTGGGTCCACTGGGGAGCCCGGGTGCTGCCCTGGCGGGCGTGGCCCGTGCCCTTCTGGCGCCAGGGCTTCCTGCCGCCGCCGGAAACCTCCGCGCGGGTCAGGGCGCTCTGGGTGCCCTGGCGGCAGTTGGCCAGGTGGTTCTTCACAACCTCGTGGACGACGGCTTCGTTGGGCTCAATGCCGAAAACCGCGTCGCTGAGTTCCACAGTGCCGACTTCAGCGCCGGCCATGTTCAAAACTTTCACAGTAGACATTTATTCAGCACCCCTTTCTCACTTGCTTCTGGCGGAGGCCTTCTGCGGGTTGCGGCCGGAAGCCTTCTGCGGGTTCTTGCTGATGTCCGCGCCGGCCTGCTTGACCTTGTGGACCTTGACGGTGGACTTGATGGTGACCAGGCCGCCCTTGGGGCCGGGCACCGCGCCGCAGACCACCAGCATGTTCAGCTCGGGGTCCACCTTGACGACGGAGAGGTTCTGAACGGTGACCTGGTCCACGCCCATGTGGCCCGCGCCGTCGCGGCCCTTCATGATGCGGCCCGGGGTGGTGCCCGCGCCCAGGGAGCCCTGGTGCCGGTGGACGGGGCCGCCGCCGTGGGTGTTGCGCTTCACGGCCGCGCCGTGGCGCTTGACCACGCCCTGGAAGCCGTGGCCCTTGCTGGTGCCGGTAACGTCCACGAAGTCCCCGGCGGCGAAGGTGTCGGCCTTGACGATGTCGCCCACGTTCAGCTCGGCGGCGTTCTCCAGGTTGAATTCCTTCAGGTGCTTCTTGGGAGCCACGCCCGCCTTGTTCAGGTGGCCCAGCTCCGGCTTTGTGAGCTTGCGCTCGGCAATGTCCCCGAAGCCCAGCTGCACGGCCTCGTAGCCGTCCTTCTCAGCCGTCTTCTTCTGCACGACCACGCAGGGGCCCGCCTCGATGACCGTGACGGGGATCACGTGGCCGTTCTCGTCAAAAATCTGGGACATGCCCACTTTTTTGCCGATGATCGCTTTCATGTAGGTTCCTCCTTAAAATAAGGTTATTGGTTGACCGGCCGCGGCCATTGGGAACCGTTCCGGCCAACTTGACCCGCCCGCCTCGTCGGAAGAAACTGCGCTCCGCACCATCCGCCGCTTCGCGGCAGATTCCGCCCGCTCCGTTCCCTCCTCCTCTTCCCGCCGCAAACGCTTCGCTGGTTTGCGCCGGGATTTCGGGGAACGGCGGGGGCCGTGCGGGGCAGACAGTCCTTGGGAGGATTGCGGACAGCGGTTCAACAAAATAAACGCAGGGTCTTACAGCTTAATCTCGATCTCCACGCCGGCGGGGAGCTCCAGGGCCATCAGGGCCTCCACGGTCTTGGGGGAGGACTTGGTGATGTCGATGAGCCGCTTGTGGGTCCGGCGCTCGAACTGCTCCCGGCTGTCCTTGTGCTTGTGGACGGAGCGCAGGATGGTGATGATCTCCTTCTTGGTGGGCAGGGGGATGGGGCCGGAAACCTCTGCGCCGGTGCGCTTGGCGGTCTCCACGATCTTCTCCGCGCTCTGGTCGATTACCTGGTGGTCATACGCCTTCAGGCGGATGCGGATCTTTTCCTTCTGTGCCATGTTCGGGTTCCTCCTAATTCGTACGGTTTTTTTGATTTCGTCGATTCCGTACGGCGAGAGAAATTTTTCTGTCCGCGCTGCCGTGCGTATCATTCCTGCTCATGAAAAAACCCGGCGCAAAGCAGGCCGGTTCCGTCATGGCGCGGCGATCTACGCGCGCGTACAGACCTTTCTCAGCCGCCCGATTATCGGACATACTCCCCGGAAGTTACCTCTTTCGAGCAATCTCCCGGTTCATCGCGGTCGCGGGGCGCAGAGGCTGTCCTCTCCGCCGCATGCCCATACATAATAATAGAAAAATGTCCCTCTGTCAAGAGAAATTTTGCCGTATTTCCGCTTTTTTTCGGCCGCCCCCGCCGCCCTTTTGCCGAAGCCCTGCCCCCGGCCCCCGGAGCGGGAGGCGGAAACGAAAATTTACAAAAAGGCTTGCGCTTTTTCATGGACTGTGGTATATTGCATGTGTTAGAGTAAGATGGAAGCTAAGGTAAGGAGTGGGCCGGCGGTCCGCTTTTTCTTTTGGCAATTTCGCTTTCCCAAAAAATCTTGCGGAGGATCGCCCGTTTATGAAGAAGATTACGGAACTCACCGCCGAACTGGCCGCCCCGGCCATTGCCGCAGCGGGCTGCACCCTTTGGGACGTAGAATACGTCAAGGAGGGCGGAGCCTGGTATCTCCGGGTCCTTTTGGACAAGGAGGGGGGCGTGGACATCCTGGACTGCGAGGCCGTGTCCCGCCAGCTCTCGGACCTTTTGGACGAGGCGGACCCCATCGAGGGCAGCTACACTCTGGAGGTGGGCTCCGCTGGGGCGGAGCGGGCGCTGAAGCGCCCAGGGGACTTTGCCCGCTTTCTGGGAAGCCCCGTGCTGGTGAAGCTGTACCGCGCCCTGGACGGGCAGAAGGAAATCCCCGGCATCCTCGCGGCCTATGACGCCGAAACCGGAGCCGTCTCCGTGGAGGCCGGGGGCGCCGTCCGGACCTTTGCGAAAAAGGACGTCGCCCTGGTCCGCCTGCGGGTGGAATTTTAAGCGTTCGGCTGTTATATTTATGTATTTCACGGATAAGGAGAATCGGCAGAGATGAGAGGCAAAAAGCAGAAGGAGCCCGCCGGCATGAATCCCGGCGAGATCTTCGCCGCCCTGGAGCTTCTGGAGCAGGAGCGGGGCATTCCCAAGCAGGCCATGCTGGAGAAGGTCCTCAAGGCCATCGCCAGCGCCTATAAGAAGGACCACCGGGACGTGGAGGAGGAGAACATCCTCGTGGAGGCGGACGAGGAGCACCGCCAGCTGCGCATGTTCATCCGCAAGACCGTGGTGGACGAGGAGGACTATGTAGACCCCTTCAACGAGATGCCCCTGGAGGAGGCCAAGGCCATTTCCGCCCGGTATGAGGTCGGCGACATGGTGAACGTCCCCGTGGACAAGATGGAGTTCGGGCGCATCGCCGCGGGCAACGGCAAGCAGGTCATCATCCAGGGCCTGCGGGAGGCCGAGCGGGAGAAGGTCTACGGCGAGTTCAACTCCAAGGAAAAGGAAATCCTCACCGGCGTGGTCACCCGCATCGACCCCCGCAACGGCGCGGCCTCCCTCCGCATCGGCACCGGGGCGGAGTCCACCGAGGCGCTGCTGCTGGCCGGGGAGCAGGTTCCCGGCGAGCCCCTGGAGGAGGGCATGCACATCAAGGTCTACGTGGTGAACGTCCGTCTCAGCGCCCGTGGGCCCCAGGTGCTGATCTCCAGGACCCACCCGGACCTGGTGCGCCGCCTGTTCGAGCTGGAGGTCCCGGAGATTTTCGACGGCTCCGTGGAGGTGAAGTCCATCGCCCGGGAGGCGGGCAGCCGCACAAAGATGGCCGTCTGGTCCCGGGAGGAGAATGTGGACCCCATCGGCGCGTGCGTCGGCCCCAGGGGCCAGCGGGTGGCCGCCATCGTCGACGAGCTCCGGGGCGAGAAAATCGACATCATCAAGTGGAGCGAGGACCCCGCCGAGTTCATCGCCGCCGCCCTGGCCCCCGCCGACGTGGTGGAGGTGCGCATGGCGGAGGAGGGGGTCAAGGCCTGCCGCTGCGTGGTGCCCGACGACCAGCTGTCCCTGGCCATCGGCAAGGAGGGGCAGAACGCCCGCCTGGCCGCCCGGCTCACCGGATATAAAATCGACATCAAGCCCCAGAGCTACCAGGGGGAGGACGAGGACCCCTTCGGCCCGGCGGCTCCGGCGGAGGAAGAAGCGTTAAGCGCCCCGGAGTCCCCGGAGGCTTTGGAAGAATAAGGTTCAATAAAGGGGGGAACCCGCATGCCCAAGGTGAAAAAGATTCCCCAGCGCCAATGCGTCGGCTGCCGGGAGATGAAGGATAAGAAATCCCTTTTGCGGGTGGTCCGCTCCCCGGAGGGGGCCGTCAGCCTGGACTTCACCGGGAAAAAGCCCGGCCGGGGGGCCTATGTGTGCCCGGACCCGGCCTGCCTGAAAAAGGCCCGGAAGTCCCGGGCCCTGGAGCGGGCCTTCGAGGCCGCCATCCCCCCCGAGGTCTACGCCGCCATGGAGGCGGAGCTGGGAGGCGGAACATGAGCGGAAGCAGCGGCGTTCTCTCCCTTCTGGGCCTCGCCCTCCGGGGCGGGAGACTGGCCGCGGGGGAGGAGCCTGCGGCCCTGGCGGCCAAGGCCGGGCAGGCGCGCCTGCTTCTGACCGCCTCCGACGCGGCGGGAAACACCCTCCGCCGGGCGGAGCACCTGGCGGAGGAGGGACACTGCCTTCTGCTGGCCCTTCCCTTTACCAAGGCGGAGCTGGGCGGGGCCCTGGGCCGGGGCGGAACCGCCCTGGCCGCTCTGACGGATTTGGGCCTGGCTGCCGCCGTGGCGGAGCGGCTGGCCCGGATGGACCCGGAGCGGTACGGCCAGGCCGCCGCCCGGATGGATTTGAAGCGCCGCCGGGCTGCGGAGCGGAAGGCCGCCCCCCGCCGCTCCCCGCAAAAAAAGGCGGCAAACGCCCCGCCTCCCGGGGCGCGGGACCGCCGCCCCTCCCCTCTCCGCCTGAAGGACGGAGGGCGCGGGCCGGAGGGCCGCCGTAGCGGCAGGGACTGGGACCGTCCCCGGGACGGCAGGCGTCCGAAAAGCCCCGGCGGCAGGCCGGAAAGCGGCCGTCCCCGGAGCGAGCGGGGCAAGCCCGCCGGACCGGGCCGCCCTTACGGCGGCAAGCCGGAAAAGAACCGTCCCCGGTCCGGGAAGCCGGGCCATCCCGGAGAACGGAGCTTTGAAAAGAACCGCCCGCCCCGGCGCGGGAACGGAACCGGGCCCAAGCCCCCCTCCGGCGGGGGCCGGGACAAGGGCGGGGGGCGCTGAGGTGCCGCCCCGGAAGGCAGGGCCCCGGAGGCCCGTCCAATTTCATAAAATTTCTCCGCTCCCAAGTCCGTCTGAAAACCGGCGGAGGGTCCGCCGGCTTTCAAACGGGCTTCTGGAGGGGAACAAAACGAGGTGTTTTATTTGGCTATTGAGAAATACAGGGTCCACGAGGTGGCAAAGGACTTCCGCCTTCCCACCAAGACCATTACGGAGATTCTGACGAAGTACGGCGCCGCGCCCAAGAACCATATGCAGGTTCTGACGGACCGGGAGCTCTCCATCATCTTTGACCGCCTGACCCAGGACCATCCCGTTTCCGACATCCAGGTCATCTTCCAGGAGACCTACCAGGAGGCGAAGCCTGCCCCCCGGGAGGAGAAGAAGCCCGCCCCCCAGAAGGCCGCTCCCTCCGCCCAGGGCAAGCCCGCCCAGCAGCAGGACCGCCGTCCCCAGGACCGCCAGCAGCCCGCTCCGGCGCAGCAGGCCTCTCCCGCCCAGGGGGCGAAGCCCCAGCAGGGCGGCAAATCCGCCCAGCAGCCGGGCCAGCAGCCTGTGCAAAAGCCCGCCAGCCGGGTTCCCCAGAAAAAGATCGTGGACACCCGCAAGGGCGGCGACGTAAACCTTGCCAAGTACGACGAGCGCCTGGAGACCCTGGGCGGACAGCAGGGCGAGCGGATGCAGCGCCAGCAGCGCTCCGGCCGGGAGAAGGTCCGGGGCGGACAGCAGCGCCGGGGCGGTCCCGCCTTCTCCAACAAGCGGCGGCAGGATGAGCAGGAGCGGATGCGCCGCCTCCAGCTGGAGATCGCCAAGAAAGCGCCGGTCAAGGTCCAGATTCCCGACGAGATTTCCGTGGGCGAGCTGGCCAGCCGCATGAAGAAGACCGGCGCGGAGGTGGTCAAGGCCCTGATGAAAAACGGCATCATGGCCTCCCTGCCCCAGATGATCGACTACGACACCGCCGCCTTCATCGCCGAGGAAATGGGCTGCAAGGTGGAGAAGGAAGTCGTGGTCACCATTGAGGAAAAGCTCATCGACGTGTCCGAGGACAGGGCCGAGGACCTGGTGCCCCGGGCCCCCGTGGTGGTGGTCATGGGCCACGTGGACCACGGCAAGACCTCCCTCCTCGATACCATCCGCAACACCTCCGTCGCCTCCGGCGAGGCCGGCGGCATCACCCAGCACATCGGCGCCTACCAGGTCCAGGTGAACGGCAAGCCCATCACCTTCCTGGACACCCCGGGCCACGAGGCGTTTACCTCCATGCGGGCCCGCGGCGCCATGGTGACGGACATCGCCATTTTGATGGTGGCGGCGGACGACGGCATCATGCCCCAGACCATCGAGTCCATCAGCCACGCGAAAGCGGCCAATATCCCCATCGTGGTGGCGGTGAACAAAATTGACAAGGAAAACGCCAACCCGGACAAGGTCATGCAGCAGCTGACGGAGCACGGCCTGGTCCCCGAGGATTGGGGCGGCGAGACCATCTGCTGCAAAATCTCCGCCAAGAAGAACATCGGCATCGACAACCTCCTGGAGATGGTGACCCTCACCGCCGAGATGGCGGAACTGAAGGCCAACCCCAACCGGGCGGGCCAGGGCACCGTCATCGAGGCCCGGCTGGACAAGGGCCGGGGCCCTGTCGCCACCCTCCTGGTGCAAAACGGCACGCTGAAGCAGGGGGATGTCATCATCGCCGGCACCGCCGTGGGCCGGGTGCGGACCATGCTGGACTACAAGGGTGGGCGGCTCACCGAGGCGGGCCCCTCCGTCCCCGTGGAGATCGCGGGCCTCAGCGAGGCCCCCACCGCCGGAAGCCCCTTCTTCGCCGTCAGCGACGAGCGGATGGCCCGGGAGCTGGTGGAGCAGCGCAAGGCCGAGGAGCGGGCCAAGGCCGCCGCCCCGGTGCAGAAGGTCAGCCTGGAGAACCTGTTCGACCAGATTCAGGCGGGCGAGCGCAAGGAGCTGGCCCTCATCGTCAAGGCCGACGTGCAGGGCAGCGTGGAGGCCGTGAAATCCTCCCTGGAGAAGCTCTCCAACGACGAGGTCAACGTCCGGGTCATCCACGGGGGCGTGGGCGCGGTGAACGAGTCCGACGTGATGCTGGCCTCGTCCTCCAATGCCATCATCGTGGGCTTCAACGTCCGGCCCGACGCCGCCGCCAGGGACGGCGCGGCGCGGCAGAACGTGGATATGCGGATGTACCGGGTCATCTACGACTGCATCGACGAGATCACCGCCGCCATGAAGGGCATGCTGGCTCCCAAGTACCGGGAGGCGCTGCTGGGCCACGCGGAGGTCCGCCAGACCTACAAGGTCTCCGGCATCGGCACTGTGGCGGGCTGCTACGTTCAGGACGGCAGAATCGTCCGCAGCTGCTCCATCCGCCTGGTGCGGGACGGCATTGTCATTCACGAGGGCGTGCTTGGCTCCCTCCAGCGGTTCAAGGACGCGGTGAAAGAGGTGGCCAGCGGCTACGAGTGCGGACTGACCATCGAGAAGTTCAACGATATCAAAGAAGGCGATATCGTGGAGGGCTACACCATGGAGGAGATTCCCCAATAATGCGCGCAGGCAGGGGCGGCGGCTGTGCCGCCGCCTCTTTGCCGTACCGGCGGCGCTTTCTCCGTTTTCCATGTCCTCTTTTCCGAAAGCGCCGCCCCGTATCGAAACCCCCGGGAAGGCACATCCTAAGGAAGCGCTGATGAAATCCCCGCCGCCAGGCGGCGGGCGCCCCGAATCATCCCCCGCTCCCCGACTATCAAGGAGGCGTTTTTATGCCAAGCAACCGAATCAACCGCATCAACGACGAAATTCAGCGGGAGCTGGCGCTCCAGCTCCGCGGCTTGAAGGACCCCCGGATTTCCGGCATGGTCTCCATCACCCGGGTGGACGCCACCAACGACCTGCGCTATGCCCGGGTTTATGTCAGCGTCCTGGACAAGAACCAGGAAAAGGAGGTGCTGAAGGGCCTCAAGTCCGCCTCCGGCTTCCTTCGCCGGGAGCTGGGACGCGCCCTCCAGCTCCGCTATACGCCGGAGCTCCAGTTCATCGGCGACGACTCCATCCAGCGGGGAGCCCACATTCTGGAGCTGCTCCGCCGGGAGGAGGAAAAGGACGCCGCCCGGAGCGGCGGGAAGGAGGAGGAATGACCATGCTCACCGCCCGCGAGGCCGCCCGGCTTCTCCGCTCTTTTGACCATGTTTTAATCCTCACCCACGTCCGGCCCGACGGGGACACCGTGGGCTCCGCCGCCGCCCTCTGCGCGGGGCTGCGGGCCTTGGGGAAGACGGCGTACCTGCTGCCAAATCCTGAACTGACGGACACCACCGCCCCCTATTTCCGGCCCTACGCCGCCCCGGAGGGCTTCCAGCCGGAGAAGGTGGTCTCCGTGGACATCGCCTCGGAGTCGCTGTTTCCGGAGAACGCGAAGCCCTATGCCGGGCGGGTGGACCTGGCCGTGGACCACCACCCGTCCTTCGAGGGGTTCGGAAGGGAGAACTGCGTCCGCCCCTCCGCCGCCGCTACAGGGGAGATCATTTATGACATTCTAGCGGCCCTGGGACCCATCACAGCGGAGACGGCCCTGCCCCTTTACGTGGCCATATCCACGGACTGCGGCTGCTTCGCCTACGGCAACACCACCGCCCGCACCCATGCCGTGGCCGCCGCCCTTTTGCAGACCGGCATTGATTTCCAGGCGGTGAACAAGACCTTCTTCCGCACAAAGACCCGCAGGCGCCTCCAGCTGGAGGCCGCCATGCTCAGCCAAATCCAGTATTACGACCGGGAGCGGGCGGCCGTGCTGGCGGTTCCCCTGTCCCTCATGGCCCAGGTTCAGGCCACGGAGACCGACGCGGAGGACCTCTCCGCCCTGGGCGGGCAGATCGAGGGGGTGGACTGCGCCGTCACCATGCGGGAGCTCCGCCCGGACGTGTGGAAGTTCTCCCTCCGTACCGGCCCCCGTATCAACGCCACCCGGGCCTGCGCTCTGCTGGGGGGCGGGGGCCACGCCGCCGCCGCCGGATGCACCGTGGAGGCCCCCTTTGAGGAGGCAAAGCGGCGGATGCTGGAGGCCATCGCCCAGGTGGCCCCGGACTTCACTTTGTAGAGCAGGAGGCAGTTTCCCATGCCCAACGGCATTCTCATTATTGACAAGCCAGCCGGGTGGACCTCCATGGACGTGTGCGCCAGGCTCCGGGGCGTTTTTCACGAGAAACGGGTGGGCCACGGCGGCACCCTGGACCCCATGGCTACCGGCCTCCTGCCGGTCTTCGTGGGCCAGGCCACCCGGGCGGTGGAATTTGCGGATAAATTCGACAAGCAATACATCGCCGAAATCAAGCTTGGCGTCGTCACCAACACCCAGGACGCCACTGGAGAGGTGCTGGAAACCCGGCAGGCCCGCGTCAGCCGGGAGCAGATGGAGGCGGCGCTGGAGAGATTCCGGGGAGATATCCTCCAGGTGCCCCCCATGTACTCCGCCATTAAAATCAAGGGCAAGAAGCTCTACGAGCTGGCCCGGAAGGGCCAGGAGGTGGAGCGCCGTCCCAGGCCGGTGACCATCTACGGGCTGGAAGTTCTGGACCAAAAGCCCTGGAAGGACGCGGACTACATGCTGTGGGTCCACTGCTCCAAGGGGACCTACATCCGCACTCTCTGCCACGACATCGGTCAATACTTAGGCTGTGGAGCCTGTATGGCGGATTTGCGCCGGTCCGCATGGGGAAGCTTTGATGGGGAGGACGCCTGGCCCCTGGAGCGGGTTTTGGAGATGGAACACCCTGAGGAACTCCTGATGCCTGTAGACAGTCTCTTCGCCCAGCATCCCGCAGTAACGGTCCGTTCCCCGGGCCAGGAAAAACGGGTCCGCTGCGGAAACCCCATCACCCTGCCGGGAACGGCGGACGGTACTTACCGGGTTTATGGACAAGACGGGGCGTTCCTCTGCCTCTCCCGGGCCAAGGACGGGGAGCTGACGTCCATCAAGAATTTCTTTGGAGCGTAGTATGAAAGAACGTGTCATCGCCCTGGGCTTTTTCGACGGGGTCCACCTGGGCCACGCCGCCCTTCTGCGCCGCACGGCGGAGGAAGCCGCCCGCCGGGGCTGCACCCCCGCCGTTTTCACCTTTGACCGGCCTCCCAAAGAGGTGGTCACCGGAATTCCCTGCCCCCTCATCAACTCCCCGGAGGACCGCCGGGACCTGGTCTGGCGGCTGTACGGCATCCGGGACGTTATCATGGCCCCCTTTGACCGGGAGATGATGACCACCTCCTGGTCGGACTTCGTTACGGAGCTGCTGGCGGGCCGCTGGCACGCCGTGCATCTGGTGGCGGGCCACGACCACCGCTTCGGCCACAAGAACGCGGGCACGCCGGAGCTTCTAAAGGCCAAATGCGCGGAGCTGGGCCTGGGCTGCGACATCATCCCGGCGGTGGAGATCGACGGCGCCGCCGTCAGCTCCACCTATATCCGCCGCCTGATTGAGCTGGGGCAGGTGGAGCGGGCGCACCGCTTCCTGGGCCATCCCCATACGCTGACGGGCGCCGTCCGCCACGGCCGGGGCCTGGGCTCGTCCCGCCTCTTTCCCACGGCGAACCTGCCTCTGCCGCCCCGGGTGCTGGCCCCCAGCCACGGGGTCTATGTAACCCGGGCCTATTTTGAAGACGGGACCAGCCGCCCCGCCGTCACCAACGTGGGCACCCGGCCCACGGTGAACAGCGGCGCGGACGTGACGGTGGAGGCGTGCCTGCTGGACTTTCAGGGGGATTTGTACGGGAAAACGCTGCGTCTGGAGTTCTTCCGGCGTCTGCGGGATGAAATCCGGTTTGACTCCCTGGAGGCCCTCCGGGCCCAGATCGCCGCCGACGCGGAGGCGGCCCGGCGGTATTTTCAGGAAGAATAGGAGGAATGCGGTTTTGGAGCTCTTGAACTACCGCTATGAGTCCCGGGACGCGCTGGAATTTTCCAAATCCCTGTCCCCAGATTCTGTAAAACTGATTATTACGTCGCCTCCTTATAACATCGGCAAGGAATACGAGTCCAGGCGCAGTATCGACGAATACATTTCCGGACTGCTGCCCGCGCTGGAAGAATTTGTGCGCATTCTTGCCCCGGACGGGAGCCTGTGCTGGCAGACCGGAAATTATGTGGACAACGGTGAAATTTATCCTCTCGACATTTATTTTTATCCGTATTTTAAGCGGCTCGGCCTTCATCTGCGGAACCGGATTGTCTGGCATTTCGGGCACGGTCTTCACTGCTCCAAGCGGTTCAGCGGGCGGTATGAGACCATCCTCTGGTTTACCAAATCAGACGAGTATACCTTTAATCTGGACGACGTCCGCATCCCCTCAAAATATCCCGGGAAGCGCTACTTTAAAGGAGAGAAAAAGGGGCAGGTCAGCGGCAACCCAAAGGGCAAAAATCCCGAGGACGTCTGGGAAATGACCGTGGAGCGCCTGGTAGACGATTGGGACGCCCAGGTGTGGGAAATTCCGAACGTCAAAAGCAACCACCCGGAAAAGGTAGAGCATCCCTGCCAGTTTCCTGTGGAATTGGCGGAACGGTGCGTTCTGGCGCTGACAAATGAAAACGACATCGTCTACGATCCGTTTGCAGGCGTGGGCTCTTCCTTAATTGCCGCATTGAAAAATGGCCGCCGGGCATACGGAACGGATTTGGAGCAGACTTATATAGATATTGGCTTGGGCAGGCTTCAGAAGCTGGCGCAAGACGCCTTGATAACCCGCCCGATTTATCAAAAAATATGGACCCCGAAGCCTACCGACAAAGTGGCCCAAATTCCTGAGGAATGGAGGCGGGCGGAATGAGGATCGGACAGGCATACAGCCACCTGAACGGCCTGGAGTTTCTCCTGGTTCATCAGCCGGATTTGTGGGACGAAATTCAAAACGCAATTTGGAGCGTTGACGCTGAAAAGGCTTTTGATAAAATCAGCCGGGAAAAGACCATGGCGGGAAGGAAGCTTTACTCCCCTTTCAGGCTGAACCGCCTTTTTAAAGATGAATTTTTTTCCAGCGGCTGGAGTGAAATGCGAACGCCCTATTTTGTGAACGAGGATTTGCAGACTGCCAGGGAAACCGTGGACATACGGGACCGGGAACTGCAAAAGCAGGCCATCCTCTCCCGGGGATTCCGTCCATACGGCACGTATAACCAAGTCGACTTTGTAAAGGACCGGGTCGCTGTGGAGGTACAGTTTGGAAAGTACTTTTCCGTTCAATACGATCTCCACGTAAAGCACACCTTTTTCTATGGCCGGGGGGATATCGACGTAGGGATCGAAATCATTCCCATGCACTCTCTCATGTCCCAAATGTCCAGCGGAGTCGCCTGGTACGAAAACGAGCTGACAAACATTGTCCGCGAAGGGCGATCCAATCCATCGGTTCCCATTGTGCTGATTGGCGTTGAGCCGGATTGACCTCAAAAGAGCGGACGGGAATTTCCGTCTGCCCTTTGAGTGTGCCGAAAAAGTCTTTTCGACACGCTGCTATAAATTTTCAGAACTCCAAAAAGTTCTGAAAATTTAGGGAACCGCTGATTAAAGCATCAAATTGAGCGGCAAAACACAGGATTGGGGATAAA
>CAJUBX010000028.1 GCA_910585165.1 uncultured Oscillibacter sp.
GTTAGATTACCACGCATCCCCTCTTTTGTCAATCCCTTTTTTTACTTTTTTCCCCTTTTTCCCTTTTTTACAATCCCTCCCCACTTTTTCTCGCTTGCTTATGGGCAGTTTCCACAGCGCCTGCTCCCCTGCCCGCAAAACGCCGGGCCGGCTTCCTGCGGGAAACCGGCCCGGTTAATTGAAAACGGCGTCGCTCTTACTCAAGCGGGCCCGTTACCACCACGAGAAAACTCCCGCTCGCCTCCTCCGGCATTTCTTCCAGCCGTCCCAAAGCCTCCAGCAGCGCCCGGTATTCTTCCGCGTTCAGCTCATAGCGCCGCTCGGCTGCGTTTTCCAACGCCACGGTGAACCCCTCCAGCAGGTCTCCGGCCTCCTCCTCCGTCAGGTACAGCGCCGCTTCCTTCTCCAAACTGCTATTGTATCTTTCTTCGCCGTCCATCGCCGCCTCCAGGGCGGCCTTTGGGGCAGCCGCCAACGCAGCTCTAACCGATACATCCTCGTCATATATCTCCGCCGCCCGCCGTTCTGCCGCCGGGGCCTCCGGCGGCTCCTCCGGCGCCACTAAAGCCGACTCTATCTGCGGCGCAATCCCGGCCTCCCCGCCTTCGGCTGTAGTGTCCGTACCGCCTCCGGCCACAACGGCCATATCGTAAGCGCCGCTTTCCCCGCCGGGCACAGCCTTATCCCCTCCGGCAGCTCCGGTCCGCGCCAGAACCACCAGCGCGCAGCAGGCCGCCAGCGCCGCCGTTCCCATCCAGCGCCGGAACCCGCGTCGCTTCCTCTCGGCGGCTTTTTCGTCCTTATCCGAAGCCTCCCGGATGCGCTTCATCACGCCTTCGGCGAAGCCCTCCGGCACTATGGTATCCTCCCCATCCGGGAACCCGGCCCGGATGGCCAGCGCGTCGTCCACGTAGGCCCGGCAGCCGGGGCACTCCGCCAGATGGTTCCCTACCCGCTCCATATCCTTCGCCGCCAGCTCCCCGTCGACAAACGGGTCCAGCAGGGCCGCGTATTCCTCGCAGTATTTCATGAACGGCCCCCCTTTCCTGTTTCTTTAGACGGAGGCGGCGGAGAAAAGTTCCCCTTCGCCAGCAAAAAAGCCCTCAGCTTCTTTCGTCCCCGGCTGATGCGGGACTTCACCGTCCCGATGTCCAGCTCCAGGACCTCCGCGATTTCATCATAGCGCAGCTGCTGCATCTCCCGCAGCGCCAGCGCCGCCCGGTACTCCGGCGGCAGGGCCCGGAGGCCCGCCTCAATCTGCTCCCGCAGCTCCCGGCGCTCCGCCTCCTCCTGGGGGGAGGGAAGGGAGGCCGGAATGTTCAGATTCAAGTCCTCGTCGTCCAAGGAGACAGCGGCCCGGCGCTTCCCCTCCCGCCGCAGCAGGTCCACGCAGGCGTTGGAGGCCAGGCGGTAAATCCAGGTGGAAAAGCTGCTCTCCCCCCGGAAATTCCCCAGGCCCTGCCACGCCGCGAAAAACGCCTCCTGGGCGGCCTCGGCGGCGTCCTCCGGGTTTTTGCACATCCGCTGGGTCAGGGCCAGAACCCGTTTTTCATAGAGCCGGACCAGTTCCCCAAAGGCTTCCTGGTCCCCCTGCCGGGCGGCGGCAATCCACCCTTGCTCCCGCAGGTCCGTCATAGACCCTCCTCCCTGTGTCCCGCGTCCCGGAGGTCCCGCTTGATCCCCCGGGTAACCCGGTACACGTCTTCCAAGGTATTCATCCGCACGATTTGCTCCTTATAATAATTGGCGTGAGGCACGCCCTTGAGATACCAGCAGTAATGCCGCCGGGCCTCCAGAACGGCCGTCCGCTCCCCTTTGTACCCCGCCGCCAGCTCGAACTGCCGCACGGCCAGATCGCACCGCTCCGCCAGGGGCGGCAGGGTCGGAACGGCCTTCCCCTCCAGCACGGCCCCGGCCTGCCGGAAAATCCAGGGGTTCCCGAAGCAGCCCCGCCCGATCATGGCCATGTCGGCCTTGGTGTGCTGTAAAATCCGGGCCGCGTCCTCCGGCTTCCAGATGTCGCCGTTGGCAATCACGGGGATGCCCACGGCCTCCTTTACGGCCCGGATGCAGTTCCAGTCCGCCTGTCCGCCGTAGACCTGGGCCCGGGTCCGCCCGTGGACCGCCACGGCGGAGGCCCCGGCCTGTTCCAGAACCCGGGCAAACTCCACGCAGTTGCAACTTCCCAGGTCCCAGCCCCGGCGGAACTTGGCGGTGACGGGGGTGGAGGGAAGGGCTCTGACCACGGCCTCCACGATGCGCCCCGCCCTCTCCGGGTCCTTCATCAGGGCCGCGCCGTCGCCGTTGTTTACAATTTTCCCCATAGGGCAGCCCATGTTGATGTCCAGAATGTCCGCCCCGGTGTGCTCGATGGCGATTTGGGCGGCCTCCGCCATGCAGGACGGGTCGCTGCCGAAAATCTGGACGGCGGCGGGGCGCTCCCCCGGGAACTGCCGCAGAAGGGAAAAGGTCTTTTTATCCTTGTAGCAGAGGGCCTTGGAGGAAATCAGCTCCGTGCAGGTATAGCCCGCCCCCAGTTCGGCGCAGATTTGGCGGAAGGCGGCGTCGGTAACTCCGGCCATGGGGGCCAGCGCCAGTTTTGAGGGGATGGACACGGTTCCAATGTTCATAGGGCAGGCTCCTCTCCTCCCCTCCGGGGGGAAGGTTTTATCATGCCTGCATCATATCATGGATTTATGGAATTGTCCACCTCAGCTCTTTCGCTTCCTCTTTTGGTCAATCGCCCGCAGCGAGGCCTCTCCCGCAAACCGGTGCAGCATATCGCCTATCACCTGCTCCGCCGTCCGGCCCGCCCCGCTTCCCACCTTCCGGTAGAAGTCATACAGGTAGTCCTCCATTTCAATCGAAACTTTTTTCACGTTTTTCATCTCCTTTCCTATTTGTGGGAAGTATTATACTATCTATTACATCGTAATTCAAGTATATTCAGTAGTAACACTTATATTCCGGCACATGCTACTATCATTATAAAGGGAGCGTGTGCAAAATGGAAGAATATAGGGAGCAGTATCGGATGCTGGGATTGCGGATCGCTTTTTACCGCAAGAAAGCGGGGCTGACCCAAGAACAATTCTCCAATTTAGTCGGATGCAGCATGGGGTTTCTCAGCCGCATCGAGGCCAATAACGGCAAAAAGATTGCCGGAATTTCCCTGCCTATGCTCTTTCGCATGGCTGACATTTTAAATATTTCCATCTGCTGTCTTTTTGAAGACCGTATTTGAAAAATACGCCCAGCCGCCGGTTCTCCGGCGGCTTTTTTCTTTGGAGCAGACCTTGCTGGCCGGTCCCCCCGGTTTGCTTTGTTACCATTCTGTAATTTTTCTCGCTTTTTCGTCCACTGTTTTCCGGTCACTTCTTGTCCAAACCCGTCTAAAATCAGGATAATTGTTCCTATAAATATAAGAAAACTTGACAAATCAAGCACTTTTGGCGTATACTAATCACATCTCCCAATTGGTAACAAAAGTTACAAGCCGCCTTCTGAATCCAGGCGGCCGCCCAATACTTCCCCCTGCGGGGACCCTGCGGCGCTCCCCCGCCCGCTGGACGGATACGGAGCCGGGGCCTTTGAGGCCCGCCGTGAAATCACCTTATTAGGAGGGTATCTGCGTGAACACCGACCAACAGCCACACCCCTTGCACCGTTTTTTGAGCCTCGGCGGCAGGATACTGTTCTGCCTGCTTGCCGCCGCCGCCACCGGCCTTTTTGCCACCGGCTGGGCCGATTCCCTGTTCCTTGCCGCCGGGGAGGAGGCGGAAGCCGCCGTCCTCCTGGCCTCTGACCGGAAGGAGGTCCCGGACCTTTCCTCCCGGATTATTTACGTCGCCAACGGCAGCCGGGGCTATGACGTCACCCTGCGCCAGGGCGCGTCCGTCCGCGTCCGCCACGGGGACTTCACCGCCGCCGTCCAGTCCCGGGAGGAAACGATCTCCTCCCTTCTCGACCGTCTCGGCGTGCACCCCGGCTCTTTGGAGATGATCGGCGTGCAGCTGGCTGGAGACGGCGCGGAAATCACCGTCTCTTCCCAAATAACTTATTATGACTATGTGACCGAATCCGCTCCCTCCGCCACCCGGAGGATTCCCAGCCCCGAACTGGCGCAGGGCGGGGAGCGGGTGGTCCAGGAGGGGGCCGACGGCCTGCGCTCCGTCGTCTATGAGGTGGTCTGGTCCAACGGCACCCAGTACTCCCGGCGGTTTGTGGAGGAGCTGGACAACACCGCCGTAGAGCGGATTGTGGAGTACGGCGCCGCGAAACCCGCCGAATCCAAAGAGGTCCCGGCCGGAGCCATAGCGGAATACGGCGAAACCGGAGGCGGTATTGCCCACGTCTCGGAAAACCGCTCCGGCGGCGGCGTGCTGACCCTGAAGGACGGCACGGTGCTCAACTACTCCGCCGCCCTCTCCATGACCGCCACCGCCTACACCACGGGGTACGACGGCGTGGGCATGATCACCGCCAGCGGCACCGCCGTCCATGTGGGCTCCGTGGCTGTGGACAAACGCGTCGTCCCCCTGGGAACCCGCGTGTATGTCGCCGCCGGCGGGAACGTTACCTACGGCCTGGCCGTCGCGGAGGACACCGGCGTCCGGGGCAGCTGCATTGACCTTTACTACGGAACCTACGAGGAGTGCGTCCAGTTCGGCAGACGCCCCTGTACCGTTTATATTTTGGAATAATCCTTCGGAGAACTCCCGGCCTCCCGGCCGGGGGTTTTCCCGTTCCCGGGCGGTCTTTGCAAAACCATTCCAAGGCGGGAGGCGGAATCCTTTTGGGAACTGTCAATTTTGTCAATTGCGGTCTGCTCCGGAAATCGCTACAATAGGTATGACCTATCCGGAAATCTTCAATTTGGAGCGAGGTATACGGAATGAACATTCACACATCCCATACCAAGGCCATCCGCGCCCAGCTGCTGGAGTCCATGCGCAGCGGCGAGTACGCCTGCCGGGAGCGCCTGCCCCGGGAGAGCGTCTTGTGCGTCAAGCTGGGCATCAGCCGCACCCAGCTGCGGGACATCCTGGCCTCCCTGGAGCGGGAGGGCTTCATCACCCGCCGCCACGGCGTGGGCACCATCATCAACCGCCACGTGCTGGATGTCCATACCCGGATGGACATTGAGGTGGAGTTCCTGGATATGATCCGGCAAAACGGCTTCACCCCGGCGGTAGCCTCCATCCGCTCCTGGGAGGAACCGGCGGACCAGAAGACCGCCGCCCAGCTCCAGCTCCCGGAGGGGACCCCCATGCTCCGGGTCTCCCGGCTCTGCACCGCCGATGGCCGCCCCGCCATCTACTGCGAGGATGTCATCGAAAAGGCCCTGATCCGGGCCGGTTATACGGAGGAGGACCTGAAACCGCCCATTTTCCACTTCCTCCAGCAGTCCTGCGGCGTGTACCCCTATCTGGACCTGACGGACCTCCGGGCCGTCCCGGCGGACGAAAAGCTGGCGGACGTTCTTGAGGTTCCCCAGGGCACGCCCCTGCTGTATATGGAAGAAGTGGACTATGACATCGACGGCAAACCCGTCTTCTGCTCCGCCGAATACTTTGCCGACGGCATTTTCCGCCACACGGTCCTGCGAAAGAAACTGTAAGCTGAAGGGAGAATTCGCTATGAAAAAAGTCGCCGTGCTCATGGGTTCCAATTCCGACTGGCCGGTGGTCCGGGGGGCCTGCGCCCAGCTGGACGCCTTCGGCATCCCCTACGAGGCCCATATTATGAGCGCCCACCGCAGTCCCGCCCAGGTGGCGGAGTTCGCCTCCTACGCCCGGAAAAACGGCTTCGGCGTTGTCATCTGCGCCGCCGGCATGGCCGCCCACCTGGCGGGGGCCGTGGCCGCCAACACCACCCTGCCCGTCATCGGCATCCCCATGAAGGGGGGCGCCATGGACGGGCTGGACGCTTTATTGTCCACCGTCCAGATGCCCAGCGGCATTCCCGTGGCCGCCGTGGCCCTGAACGGGGCCAAGAACGCCGCCATACTGGCCGCCCAGATTCTGGCGGTGGAGGACGGGAACCTGGCCTCCTGGCTGGACGCCGCCCGCCGGGACATGGCCGCCCAGATTGAGGAGAAGGACGCCGCCCTCCAGGCGGAAATTTAATCTGTTTTCAACAAACCCCCATTTTTACTTGACGGAGGAATCAGAATATGCAGAAGCTGGAACAGCTCTACGAGGGCAAGGCCAAGAAGGTCTTCAAAACCGACGATCCCAATCTGTACATCGTGGACTACAAGGACGACGCCACCGCGTTCAACGGCCTGAAAAAGGGCACCATCGCGGGCAAGGGCGTCATCAACAACCAGATGACCAACCGCTTCATGGCGAAGCTGGAGAAGGCCGGCGTTCCCACCCACTTCGTGGAGGAGCTGAGCGAGCGGGAGACTGTGGTGAAAAAGGTCTCCATCGTCCCCCTGGAGGTCATCATCCGCAACATCTCCGCCGGGTCCTTCGCCAAGCGCTACGGCGTGGAGGAGGGCATCGTCTTCGACGCGCCCACCATCGAATTTTCCTATAAAAACGACGGCCTGGGGGACCCCCTGCTGAACGCCTACCACGCCCTGGCCCTGAAGCTGGCCGCTCCCGGGGAGATCGAAACCATCAAGAAGTACGCCTTCCAGGTCAACGATTTCCTGAAAGCCTTCTGGGCCTCCTGCGGCGTGACCCTGGTGGACTTCAAGCTGGAGTTCGGGCGGCTGGAGGACGGGACCATCGTCCTGGCGGACGAAATCAGCCCCGACACCTGCCGCCTCTGGGACTCGCAGACGCACGAAAAGCTGGACAAGGACCGCTTCCGGCGGGATCTTGGCGGCGTGGAGGATGCTTACGCGGAGGTTATGCGCCGGATGGCGGAGGCGCTGTAATGGGCGGTTTTTTTGGCGCGATATCAAAACGGGACGTGGTGCTGGACGTGTTCTTCGGGACGGACTACCACTCCCACCTGGGCACCCGCCGGGGCGGCATGGCCCTCTACGACAGGGAGCGGGGCTTTCACCGGCAGATTCACAACATTGAAAACACGCCCTTCCGCACGAAGTTTGAAAAGGACCTGAGCGCGTTTCACGGCCAGGCGGGCGTGGGCTGCATCAGCGACACGGACCCCCAGCCCCTGCTGATGCGCTCCCACCTGGGGCTCTACGCCATCTCCACCGTGGGCATCATCCAGAACGCCGAGGAGCTGGTGGAACGGCATTTTGACCACCACGGCCACCAGTTCATGGCCATGAGCTCCGGCAAGGTCAATGCAACGGAGCTGGTGGCCTCCCTCATCAGCCAGAAGGACGACCTGGTATCAGGCATCCGGTACGCCCAGGAGCAGATTGAAGGCTCCATGACCATCCTCATCCTCACCCCGGAGGGCATCTACGCCGCCCGGGACCGCCTGGGCCGCCTGCCGGTGCTGATCGGCCAGAGCGCCGAGGGCTGCTGCGTCTCCTTCGAGTCCTTCGCCTACCATAAGCTGGGCTATCAGGACGCCTACGAGCTGGGCCCCCAGGAAATCGTGCGCATCACCGCCGACGGCTGGGAAACCCTCTCCCCCGCCGGGAAGGATATGCGCATCTGCGCCTTCCTCTGGACCTACTACGGCTATCCCAACTCCTGCTACGAGGGGGTCAACGTGGAGGTCATGCGCTACCGCAACGGCGAAATCATGGCCCGGGACGAGGTTCAGCGGGGCCAGCTTCCCAAGGTGGATTACGTGGCGGGGGTCCCGGACTCCGGCCTGCCCCATGCCATCGGCTTCGCCAACCGCAGCGGCAAGCCCTTTGCCCGCCCCTTCGTGAAATACACCCCCACCTGGCCCCGGTCCTTTATGCCCGAGAGCCAGGACGTGCGGAACCAGGTGGCGAAAATGAAGCAGATTCCCGTCCACGAGCTCATCCGCGGGAAGAAGCTCCTCTTTGTGGACGACTCCATCGTCCGGGGCACCCAGCTCCGGGAGACGGTGGAATTCCTCTACGAGTCCGGCGCGGAGGAGGTTCATATGCGCTCCGCCTGCCCCCCCATCATGTACGGCTGCAAATACCTGAACTTCTCCCGCAGCAACTCCGACATGGAGCTTTTAAGCCGCAGGACCATCCAGGCCCTGGAGGGGGACGAGGGCCAGCGGCATCTGGAGGAGTACGCCGACGCGTCCACGGAGCGGGGCAAATGCATGCTTCGGACCATCTGTGAGGAGATGGGCTTCGACTCCCTGGGCTACCAGTCCCTGGACGGCCTTCTGGAGGCCATCGGCATTGACAAGGACAAAATCTGCACCTACTGCTGGACGGGAAAGGAATGACCGCCGTCCCTCCGGCACCATCCCCATCCCAAAGCGGGCGGCCCCGCAGGTCCGCCCCCAACAAACAGGAGGTTACACATGGAAAACTCCCATTCCGCCGCCTACGCCGCCGCCGGCGTGGATATCACCGCGGGCTACGAGGGCGTGCGGCTGATGAAGCCCTTTGCGGAGCGCACCAGAATTCCCGGCGTGGTCTCCGGCATCGGCGGCTTCGGCGGCCTGTTCGCACCAAACCTCTCCGGCATGGCGGAGCCGGTCCTTGTCTCCGGAACCGACGGCGTGGGCACCAAGCTGCGCCTGGCCCAGCTTCTGGACAAGCACGACACCATCGGAATCGACTGCGTGGCCATGTGCGTCAACGATATCATCTGCTGCGGGGCCAGGCCCCTCTTTTTCCTGGACTACATCGCCATCGGCAAAAATGAGGCGGAGAAGGCGGCCTCCATCGTCTCCGGCGTGGCGGAGGGCTGCGTCCAGGCGGGCTGCGCCCTCATCGGCGGCGAGACCGCCGAGCATCCCGGGGTCATGGCCCCGGACGATTACGACATCGCCGGATTTTCCGTGGGCGTGGTGGACAAGCCGCGCATCATCGACGGGAGCAGGGTCCGGGCGGGGGACGCCCTCATCGGCCTTCGCTCCTCCGGCGTCCACTCCAACGGCTTCTCCCTGGTGCGCAAGGTCTTCGACATCGAGCGCGCCGACCTGACCTCCCCCGTGGAGGCGCTGGAGGGCAAATCCCTGGGCGAGGTCCTTCTGGCCCCCACGAAAATCTATGTCAAGGCGGTCCTGGCCCTTCTGGAGGGCGGCATTGACCTCCACGGGGCCAGCCACATCACCGGCGGCGGCTTCTTTGAGAATGTCCCCCGGATGCTCCCCCAGGGGCTGGAGGCCCATTTCTACGCCGCCGCCCTTCCCCGGGTCCCCATTTTTGATCTCATCCAACAGCGGGGAAACATCTCCGAACACGACATGTACAACACCTTCAACATGGGCCTGGGGATGGTTCTGGCGGTTCCCCAGGACCAGGCGGACAGGGCCCTCTCCATCCTGCGCGCCGCCGGGGAGGCGGACGCGGCGCAGGTGGGCGATGCCGCACGGGGAGACGGGGGCGTCGTTTTCTGCGAGGTCTGCCCCCCTGTCCTATGAGCCGGGCGCGGATCGCCGTCCTGGTCTCCGGCGGCGGAACCAACCTGGAGGCCCTGCTGAACGCCCAGGAGGCGGGCAGAATCCCCCACGGGGAGATTGCCGTGGTCCTCGCCAGCGCCCTCGGGGCCTACGCTTTGAAGCGGGCGGAAAACCACGGCGTTCCCGGCTTCGCCGTGCCCCGGAAGGGACGCTCCCAGGAGGAGTTTGAAGCCGGGCTTATGGAAAAGCTCCAAGAGTACCGGGCGGACATGATCATCCTGGCGGGCTTCCTCTCCATTTTGTCCGGGGAGTTCGTAAAGCGCTGGCCGGACCGCATTTTAAACGTCCACCCCTCCCTGATCCCCGCCTTCTGCGGCAGGGGGCACTACGGCTTAAAGGTCCACGAGGAGGCCCTCCGCCGGGGCGTAAAAGTCACCGGAGCCACGGTGCATCTGGTGAACGAAATTCCCGACGGGGGCCGCATCCTTCTGCAAAAGGCGGTGGAGGTCCTCCCCGGCGACACGCCGGAAACGCTCCAGCGCCGGGTGATGGAGCAGGCGGAGTGGGTCCTCCTGCCCCAGGCGGCGGAGCTGACCGCCCGACAACTGGCAAATGAACAGAAAGGAGCCGACCTATGTTAGACCGTACCCAGCTTCATGATTTCCACCCCTCCTGCGCTCCAACGGAGGGCCTCTGCGCCGAGATCGGCACGCTGCTCTCCCGCTCCCGGCGGAAGCGGCGTTCCTGTGAACGGGACGCGTTTCTCGCCCTGCTGGCGGGGGTTCCCGCCCTGCGGAAGACCCCCGGCCTTCCTTCCCCCAAGGACTCCGGCCCGGACTATTTCACCACGCTGCCCCTCTGCGCCTCGGAGGCGGAGGCTGCCGCCTGCCGGGAGCATCTGAAAACCGTATACGGCATTAAGGACAAGCAAAGCCTCTTGGACTTCTGCGGCCGGCAGTTCCGCTGCCAGGACAACTATCTGGATTTCGAGGCCATGTGGGAGGGCCGTCCCCTGTTTGACCCCGCCGCTTTGAATCCCGCCGCCGCCGGCTTCTTCCTCCAGGCCCGGGACTTCTCTGCCCAGTTTTACCCCCTGGTGGGCCATCTGGGCTATCTCGCCTGGGATATCAGCGAGCGGACGGGCCATCTCCGGGCGGCGCTGGCCTGCGGGCTTTTGACCCGGGAGGAGTTTGACGGCCTGGCCGAGCCGCAGATTCTCCAGGCCCAGGCCTTTGGAAGCTGGGAGGAGTACGCCGCCAGCCTGGTCTGCGGCGCGCTGTACTGGGACTTCCGCCAGGGAACGCCCCTGCCGGACCTTCAGAAGGCCCAGCGGCTGTGGATGGATTTGACCCGCAGCCTGCTGGCCAACGACGCGGCCTGGGACAGCGGCTTTTGGTACGTCCCCAAACGGGAGAAGGAATACCGCCTCTGGCCCTCGGAAATGCGGATGTACCTCCCGGACTGGGACGGCCCCAACGGCTGCTTCATCACGGACCGCATCGCCGTGGACGGGCGCAAGGTGGGCTGGTGCTACCGGGAGGAGCCGGAGCCCGGCTTCCCCGACAGCGGCTGGCGCTTCTTCTCCGGCGACGAGAGCCCGGAATATCTCGCTGACATCGGCCACACCGGGGTTTACGACCTGAACACCGCCTGCAATCTGGACCCGGAAATCGTCCCCCTGCTGTCCGCCCCCTATCAAAGCGCCTTCGCCCGGGGAGAGGACGGGAAATTCCGTCCCGAGCCCTTTGACCTGCCGGAGAAGTGAGGGAATGCCATGCCGACGGGAAAAGAACTGGCCCGCGCCTATGTGGACGGCCTGAAAGAAGCCTATTGCCAGGCGGGCGGGCAGGAAATCTGGGACCATTTCGCCTCCATCGCCCACGGGGCCTCCCGGGAGGACCTGGCCGCCTTAAAGGCCCTCTATCCGGAAGCGCCGGAGAGCCTTTTGGCGCTGCTGAGCCGCGTGGACGGCACCTACTACCGGGAGTACCGGGGAGAAAAAACCGTCTTCTACTTCCTGGGCTCCGACCTGGAGGAGTACCCCTATTACCTGCTGTCCGCCCGGCAGATAATGGACACCAAGGACGATTTCGGGAAGTGGGGAGAGTATCTCATTAACCGGGAGTATGACGATATCCCGGTGGACGAGGGCGTCTGCGGCAGCATGGACGGGCTGAACCTGCTCCATTTCTCCGACTGCTGCAACAACGGCGGCACTTCCCAGCTGTTTCTCGACTTCTCCCCCTCCCCCAAGGGCAGAAAGGGCCAGGTCCTCCGCTACCTCCACGACCCCGACGAGCTGGCGGTCATCGCGGACAGCTTCGACGGGTATCTGGAGCTGCTGATGGAGAACGAATATAACTTTATCAACGAGGACACGGTGGACGAGTAAGAGCCTATCCGCGAATAAGACGTGCGCAGATTGCGCCGTCAGATTTTTGCCCCAAGGGCATGTGACATCCCTAAGCGGCAAAGCCGCCAACGGCTGTCCGATCGCCAAACAAGGCGCTTTGACGCAGGCGGGCTGTCGCCCGGCAAGGAAAAGCAACGCAGAATGACGTAAAATATGCAAGCAAGCTGTGTGCGGATGATTTGCGGATAGGCTCTTAACATACAACATAAAAAGGAGCGCGGACCATGAACGAGCTGGAACTGAAATACGGCTGCAACCCCAACCAGAAGCCCTCCCGCATTTTCATGAAGGACGGCGGGGACCTGCCCCTCACCGTTCTCAACGGCAGGCCCGGCTATATCAACTTCCTGGACGCCCTGAACTCCTGGCAGCTGGCCAAGGAGCTGAAGGAGGCCTCCGGCCTTCCCTCCGCCGCCAGCTTCAAGCACGTCTCCCCCGCCGGAGCCGCCGTGGGCCTGCCCCTCAGCGGGACGGAGAGAAGCATGTACTTTGCGGACCCCGCCGCGGACCTCAGCTCCATCGCCTGCGCCTACATCCGGGCCCGGGGAGCGGACCGTCTCTGCTCCTACGGCGACTGGGCGGCCCTCTCCGACGTGTGCGACGCGTCCGCAGCCCGGTATCTCAAGGAGGAGGTCTCCGACGGGATCATCGCCCCCGGCTATACGGACGAGGCCCTGGAGATTTTAAAAACCAAGAAGAAGGGCGGGTACAACGTGGTTCAAATCGACCCGGACTACACCCCCGCCCCCCAGGAGTACAAGGACGTGTTCGGCGTTACCTTCCAGCAGGGCCGGAACGAGTACAAAATCAGCGAGGCCCTGCTTTCCAACATCGTGACGAAAAACCGCGCTCTCCCCGCCCAGGCGAAAACCGACATGATGGTCGCCCTTATCACCCTGAAATACACCCAGTCCAACTCCGTCTGCTATGTGAAGGACGGCCAGGCCATCGGCGTGGGCGCGGGCCAGCAGAGCCGCATCCACTGCACCCGCCTGGCGGGGAACAAGGCGGACAACTGGCGGCTCCGCCAGCACCCCCAGGTCCTGGCCCTGCCCTTCCGGGAGGATATCCGCCGCCCGGACCGGGACAACGCCATCGACGTGTACCTCTCGGACGAGTGGGAGGACCTGCTGGCGGACGGCGAGTGGCAAAGGGTGTT
Organism: uncultured Oscillibacter sp.; assembly: GCA_910585165.1. Classification (GTDB taxonomy): domain Bacteria; phylum Bacillota; class Clostridia; order Oscillospirales; family Oscillospiraceae; genus Oscillibacter. Next base: position 13,008 of record CAJUBX010000028.1, read on the forward strand.
CACCTGCCGCCCACAGCCCTTGACTGCGGAGGAAAAACGGGCCTGGATTGCCGGGCTTTCCGGTGTCACCTGCGGCTCCGACGCTTTCTTCCCCTTCGGGGACAATGTGGAGCGGGCCCGGAAGAGCGGCACGGCCTACATCGTCCAGCCCGGCGGAAGCATCCGGGACGGCCATGTCATCGGGACCGCCGATAAATACGGCATGACCATGTGCTTTACCGGCATGCGCTTATTCCACCATTAAGGAGGATTCCATGAATTTACTTGTCGTCGGCGGCGGCGGCCGCGAGCACGCCATCATCAAAAAGCTGAAAGAGAATCCCCTGGCCGAAACCATCTACGCCCTCCCCGGCAACGGCGGCATCGCCGCCGACGCGGTCTGCGTCCCCTCCATCGGGGCCAAGGAGATTGAAAAAATCGTGGACTTCGCCAGGTCCCATTCCATTGATTTCGCCGTGGTGGCCCCGGATGATCCCCTGGCCCTGGGCTGTGTGGATAGGCTCCACGAGGCGGGCATCCCCTGCTTCGGCCCCGGCGCCAAGGCCGCCCGCATCGAATCCAGCAAGGTCTTCGCCAAGAACCTGATGAAAAAGTACGGCATCCCCACCGCCCGCTATGAGGTCTTCGGCGATCCCGCCAAGGCCCTGGCCTATTTGAAAACCGCCTCCTTCCCCATTGTGGTCAAGGCCGACGGCCTGGCCCTAGGCAAGGGCGTGCTGATTCCCCAGAACCTCCGGGAGGCGGAGGCCGCCGTGAAGTCCATTATGGAGGACCGGGCCTTCGGCGACTCCGGAAACGAAATCGTCATTGAGGAGTTTCTCACGGGCCCGGAGGTCAGCGTCCTGGCCTTCACCGACGGCACGGCCATCGTCCCCATGGTCTCCTCCATGGACCACAAGCGCTCCGGGGACGGCGACACGGGCCTCAACACCGGCGGCATGGGCACCGTGGCCCCCAATCCCTGCTATACGCCGTCCGCCGCGGCGGAGTGCATGGAAAAGATCTTCCTCCCCACCCTGGCCGCCATGCGGGCGGAGGGCTGCCCCTTCAAGGGCTGCCTGTACTTCGGACTGATGATTACTCCCGGCGGGCCCAAGGTCATCGAGTACAACTGCCGCTTCGGCGACCCGGAAACCCAGGTGGTCCTGCCCCTGCTGAAAACCGACCTTCTGACCGTCATGCAGGCGGTGGAAAGCGAGACCCTGGGGGACCTTGCCGTGGAGTGGCGGGACGGGGCCGCCGCCTGCGTCGTGCTGGCCTCCGGCGGCTACCCCGGCAGCTATGAAACGGGCAAAAAAATCACCATCCCCCGGGACCTTCCCGCAGCCGTCACCGTCTACCACGCCGGGGACGCCCTGGCGGAGGACGGAACCCTGGCCACCAGCGGAGGGCGGGTGCTGGGCGTTACCGCCGTGGGGGATACCCTGCAGGCCGCCCTGGAAACCGCCTACGCCGCCGCCGGGCGGATCGAATTTGAGGGCAAATACATGCGCCGGGACATTGGGAAACGGGCCCTGGCCGCCATGGAGGGACGCTGAATGGTCAGAAGAGTTTACGCGGAAAAGCGTCCGGGCCTCAGCCCGGAGGCCGGGAGCCTCCTGGCGGACCTGCGGGACTTCCTGGGCATCCGGGGCGTCGCCGGCGTCCGCATCCTGCACCGCTACGATGTGGAGAACCTGGAGGACGCCGCCTTTGAGGAGGCGCGCCGCACCGTCTTTTCCGAGCCCCAGGTGGATATCGTCTGGGACGAGACGGTCCCCGTCTCCGGCGGCCGCCCCAGGTGGTCCCTGGCGGTGGAGGCCCTGCCGGGCCAGTTCGACCAGCGGGCGGACTCCGCCGCACAATGCATCCAGCTGATGACCGGCGGCGAGCGTCCCCTGGTCCGCACCGCCACGGAGTACCTGTTTGAAAGCGCGGAGGAAGGCCCCTTCCCCTTTACGGAGGAAAACCTGGAGAAAATCCGCCGCCACCTCATCAACCCCGTGGAGAGCCGGGAGGCCTCCCTGGACAAGCCGGAGACCCTGGCGCAGGAGTACGCCGTCCCGGACCACGTGGAGACGGTGGAGGGCTTCGCCGCCATGGACGGGGCCGCCCTGGGAGCCCTGCTGGACAAGCTGGGCCTGGCCATGGACCTGGACGATTTGAAATTCCTCCAAGCATACTTCCGGGATACGGAGAAGCGGGACCCCACCATTACGGAGGTCCGGGTGGTGGACACCTACTGGTCCGACCACTGCCGCCACACCACCTTCTCCACCCACCTGGACGGCGCGGACATTGCCGCTCCCGATGTCCGGGAGGCCTATGAACGGTATCAGGCCCTGCGGGAGGAGGTCTACGGCGAAAGGGCCAAGGACCGCCCCGAAACCCTGATGGACATTGCCACCATCGCCGCCAAGGCCCTGAAAAAGCGGGGCCTTCTGCCGGAGCTGGACGAGAGCGAGGAGATCAACGCCTGCTCCATCCACGTCCCGGCGAAGGTGGACGGCGAGGTCCAGGACTGGCTCCTCATGTTCAAGAACGAGACCCACAACCACCCGACAGAGATCGAGCCCTTCGGCGGCGCGGCCACCTGCATCGGCGGCTGCATCCGGGACCCCCTGTCCGGCCGGGCCTACGTCCACCAGGCCATGCGCCTCACCGGCTGCGGCGACCCCCGCACGCCCCTGGCCCAGACCCTCCCCGGCAAGCTCCCCCAGCGCAAGCTCTGCCAGACGGCGGCGGCGGGCTACTCCTCCTACGGAAACCAGATCGGCCTTGCCACCGGGCATGTGGCCGAGGTCTACCACCCCGGGTATGTCGCCAAGCACCTGGAAGTAGGCGCGGTGGTGGGCGCGGCCCCGGCGGAGAACGTCCGGCGGGAGCACCCCGTCCCCGGGGATATCGTCATTCTCCTGGGAGGCCGCACGGGCCGGGACGGCATCGGCGGGGCCACGGGCTCCTCCAAGAGCCACAATCAAGCGTCCCTCCAGACCATGGCCAGCGAGGTCCAGAAGGGCAACGCCCCGGAGGAGCGGAAGATCCAGCGCCTCTTCCGGGACGGGAACGTCACCCGCCTCATCAAGCGCTGCAACGATTTCGGCGCGGGCGGCGTCACCGTCGCCATCGGCGAGCTGGCGGACGGCCTGACCATCGACCTGGACGCGGTGCGCAAGAAGTACGACGGCCTGGACGGCACGGAGCTTGCCATCTCCGAGAGCCAGGAGCGCATGGCCGTCGTCGTGGCCCCGGAGGACGCGGAGGCGTTCATCGCCGCCGCAAAGGCGGAGAACCTGGAGGCATACCGGGTGGCCGCCGTCACCGGGGAACCCCGCATGGTCATGCGGTGGCAAGGGAAAACCATTGTCAATCTCAGCCGGGAGTTTCTGAACTCCAACGGCGCGGTGAAGCACGCCAGGGTTTCCGTGCCCGCCGGAAGCGGAGGGCGAAACGCCCGGAAGGCCCGGACCCTGCGGGAAACGGCCTCCAGCCTGGAATGCGCCTCCCGCCGTGGGCTGGCGGAGCGGTTTGACTCCACCATCGGCGCGGGCAGCATTACCATGCCCTTCGGCGGCAGGACCCAGCGGACCCCCGCCCAGACCATGACCGCCCTGCTCCCGGTCCTGCCGGGCCAGGAGACGGAACAGGCCAGCGTCATGTCCTGGGGCTTTGACCCGGAGGCCATGAGCGCCAATCCCTATCAGGGGGCCTATGACGCCGTGGCGGTGTCCCTTGCCAAGCTGGTAGCCTCCGGCGCGGACTACAAGACCGCCTACCTGACCTTGCAGGAATACTTTGAAAAACTCCGCCAGGACCCCGAGCGCTGGGGCAAGCCCTTCGCCGCCCTGCTGGGCGCCATGGACGCGCAAATGGATTTCGGCGCCGCCGCCATCGGCGGCAAGGACTCCATGTCCGGCTCCTTCCTGGACCTGGACGTACCCCCCACGCTGATTTCCTTTGCCATTGCACCCATCCGGGCCGAAGAGGTCATTACGCCGGAGTTTAAGGAGGCCGGGCATCCGGTGTACCTTTTCAGCGGCGAGACCACCGGGCGGCTTAACTTTTCCTGGGCGCAGCTCCATGACCTGGCGCAGGCCGGAAAGGTAAAAGCCGCCTGGGCCGTGGAGCACGGCGTGGCCGAGGGGATCATGAAGATGTCCTTCGGCAACCGGATCGGATTCTCCGACGAGACGGGAGAAGCCAAGCCCTTCTGCTCCATTGACACGGTCTTCCCCGGCGCGATTATCGCGGAGCTGACCGGGGAGGTCAAGGTCTATGGCTCCATTGCCCGCATCGGCGTTACCACGGCGGAGCCCGTCATTACCATTGGTAATGATCCGACTCCAATCGACGAATTGTTATCGCTGAATGAGGCCGTGCTGGAGGACGTGTACCCCAGCCGGGCCCCCGTCCCCGGCGAGGCCCCGGTTCTTCCCTGCCCCGCTTTCACCCGCCCCGCCCCCAAAATCGGCGCGGCGAAGCCAAAGGTCTTGATTCCTGTCTTCCCCGGCACCAACTGCGAATACGACAGCGCCCGGGCCGCCCTGCGGGCGGGACTGGAGGCGGAAATCCTGGTCGTCAACAACCAGTCCGCCGCAGACGTGACGGACTCCGCCGCCCGCTTTGCCAAGAAGCTGCGGCAGAGCCAGATTCTCTTCCTCCCCGGCGGCTTCTCCGGCGGCGACGAGCCTGACGGCTCCGGCAAGTTTATCACCGCCTTCCTCCGGGGCCCCGAGGCCTCCGCGGCGGTGATGGACCTGCTCCAAAACCGGGACGGCCTGGCCCTGGGCATCTGCAACGGCTTCCAGGCCCTCATCAAGCTGGGGCTGGTCCCCTTCGGCGAAATCCGGGATATGGACGAGAGCTGCCCCACCCTGAGCTTTAACGCCATCGGGCGGCACCAGTCCAAGATTGTCCAAACCCGTGTCGTCTCCAACAAATCCCCCTGGCTGGCCCGGGTAAGCCCCGGCGATGTCGTAGCCGTCCCCGTCTCCCACGGCGAGGGCCGCTTCCTCTGCAACCCGGACCTTCTCCAAAAGCTGGCGGCAAACGGCCAGATCACCACCCAGTACGCGGACCTCACCGGCGCGCCCGCCATGGACCCGGACTTCAATCCCAACGGCTCGGCCTGGGCCGTGGAGGGAATCACCTCTCCCGACGGGCGGGTCTTTGGCAAGATGGGCCATGCCGAGCGCACCGGCCCCGGCCTCTACCGGAACGTCCCCGGCAATTACAACCTCCGTCTTTTCGAGGCCGCCAGGGACTATTTCAGCCTCTGAAAAAAGGGGCTTGACAAGCGCCCCCATATCCTGTATACTGCGTAAAATTTATAGAAACGAGGTGTCTGCCATGGCCTACTTTTTCCCCGAGCCCTCCCGCACCTTCAGCGAGTACCTTCTGGTTCCCGGCTACTCCTCCGCCGAGTGCATTCCCGCCAACGTGTCCCTGAAGACCCCCGTGGTGAAGTTCCGAAAGGGCGAGGAGTGCCCCCTGACCATGAACGTGCCCATGGTCTCCGCCGTGATGCAGGCCGTCTCCGGCGAGCAGATGGGCATCGGCCTTGCCAGGGAGGGCGGCATCGCTTTCATCTTCGTCTCCCAGCCTGTGGAACAGCAGGCGGGGATGGTCCGCCGGGTAAAGAACTACAAGGCGGGCTTCGTCTCCAGCGATTCCAACCTGCGGATCGGGGACACCCTGGCGGACGTGCTGGCGCTGAAAGAGCGCAGCGGCCACTCCACCATGGCCGTCACCGACGACGGCACCGGAACGGGCAGGCTCTTGGGCCTTGTCACCAGCCGGGACTACCGGGTCAGCCGCCTGGACCCCGCTACCCCCGTCACGGACTTCATGACCCCCTTTGAGCGGCTTGTCTACGCCCCCGAGGGCACCAGTTTGAAAGAGGCCAACGACATCATCTGGGACCGCAAGCTCAACGCCCTGCCCATCGTCTCCAAGGACGGGCGGCTGGTGAGCTTCGTCTTCCGCAAGGACTACGACTCCCACAAGGGCAACCCCCTGGAGCTGCTGGACGGCCAGAAGCGCTACGTCGTGGGCGCGGGCATCAACACACGGGACTATGAGACCCGGGTCCCCGCCCTGGTGGACGCCGGGGTGGACGTGCTGGTCATCGACTCCTCCGAGGGCTATTCCGAGTGGCAGGCCCGGACCCTTGCCTGGATCCGGGAGCGCTACGGCGGCACGGTGAAGGTGGGCGCGGGCAACGTGGTGGACGGCGAGGGCTTCCGCTTCCTGGCGGACGCCGGGGCGGACTTCGTGAAAATCGGCATCGGCGGCGGCTCCATCTGCATCACCCGGGAGACCAAGGGCATCGGCCGGGGCCAGGCCACGGCGGTCATCGACGTGGCGGCGGAGCGGGACCGCTACTTTGAGGAAACCGGCGTCTACGTCCCCATCTGCGCCGACGGCGGCATCGTCCAGGATTACCACATCACCCTGGCCCTGGCCATGGGCGCGGACTTCTGCATGCTGGGCCGGTACTTCTCCCGGTTCGACGAGTCTCCCACCAGCAAGATTCTCATCGGCGGCAGCTATATGAAAGAGTACTGGGGCGAGGGCAGCGCCCGGGCCCGGAACTGGCAGCGCTACGACCTGGGCGGCGCGGCGAAGCTCTCCTTCGAGGAGGGCGTGGACTCCTACGTTCCCTACGCCGGAGCCCTGGCGGACGGCATGGCGGCGACCCTGGCGAAGATCCGCTCCACCATGTGCAACTGCGGCGCGCTGACCATCCCTGAGCTTCGGAGCAAGGCCAAGCTGACCCTGGTCAGCTCCGTCTCCATTGTGGAGGGCGGCGCTCACGACGTGCTCCTGAAAGATTCCGCCGGGGCGGCGGGCCGGAACTGACCCGCCCCTCCCGGGAAAAGCGGGCGGAAAAGCCTCCGCCCGCCCTGCCCGGAGCGGGCAAAACGACGCGGGAGAGCCCGGTATCCGGGCCCTCCCGCACTTTTCTTTTAGAAGCTGTATTCATAGGCGGGGGATGCTGAATTGACGAAGATTTTTCCCGCCAGGCAAGGAAATTTTCCGCGGGAATCCTGACGGATTTCAAGGGAAATTGACGCGGTATGGCGGAAAAAAGACCGTCAAGGCAGCGTCAAACGCCTGTGAATACAGCTTCTTATATGGCGATCCGCCGTTTTGGCGGGCTTTCGCCCCGCGTTCATCTATCTGCACCGTCCCCGCCCGCCGCATGGCGGCTTTTTCGCCTTGCCGCAGCTCTTGCCGCGAAGCCGTCCCCGGGCGCGGGAGGAGGTTTCCTGGGGGACCTTTCCCGGCCCCTATCTCATCAGCGGTAGAAATAGCGGAACAGGTCCTCAAAGGGATTGCCGTAATACCCGCCGTTTCCGCTGCTGTAGTTGTTGTTCCCGCTTTCGGGATACTGCTGGTTTTGCGTCTGCTCCTCCTTGGGTGCCGCGCCCCAGGTGATTTCCACCGTGACGGTCCCGTCGGGCCGGTAGACCTCCAGGGAGGCGGTATCTCCGGCGGAGTACTTCTTCTTCGCCAGGTTCAAATCCTCCACGGACTTGACCTCCGTGCCGTCCACCTTCGTGATAACGTCGCCCATTTTCAGCCCCGCCTTGTCGGCGGCGCTGTCCGGCTCCACATAGTTGATGAATACGCCGGACGTAACATCATAGTGGAACTGGGCCGCCGTGCCCTCGGTCAGGGTCTGGGGGGTGATGCCAAGGTACGCCCGGTTGGAAACATAGCCGTTGGTCATGATATCCTTCACCATGGAGAACACGTCGTTCATGGGGATGGCGAAGCCCAGGCCCTCCACGGTGGTGCCGTTGGAAGACTGCGAGTACTTGGCGGAGACGATGCCCACCACCTCGCCGAACCGGTTAAAGAGCGGGCCGCCGGAGTTGCCGGGGTTGATGGAGGTGTCGGTCTGGATCATGTTGAAGGGCGTACCGTCCACGTTGATGGCCCGGTCCACACAGGAGACCATGCCGCCGCTCATGGAGAAGGTCAGCTCTCCCAGGGGGTTGCCGATGGCCAGCACGTGATCGCCCACGTTCAGATCGCCGCTGTCCCCCAGGGTGACGGGCTGGAGGTTCTCCGCCTCCACCTTGATGACGGCGATGTCGTAGTCCTCCTCGCCGCCGATATACTGGGCGGAAAATTCGTCCCCGTTGTACATGGTGACGGTCACGGTCTCCGCCCCCTTTACCACGTGGTAATTGGTGAGGATGTAGCCGTCCTTGCTCAGCACGAAGCCGGACCCGGCGGAGGCCGTCTCCACCGGCTGGCCGTAGAAGTTATACCCGGCGGTGGCGGAGGTGCGGATGGACACCACGCTGTTGACGTTGGCGGCGTAAACCTCCGCGTCGCTCAACGCCGTCTTCCCGTCCACCTCCCGGAGGGCCACCTGGGTGACGGGGCGGCTGGAGACGTTGATTTCGCTCTCGTTTCCGCCGCCGTAACGGGTGGCGGCCCAGACGGCCCCGCCGCCCGCCGCGCCGCCCAGAAGGGCGCAGCTTAAGGCCAGGGCGGCGATCTTCAAGCCAAGGCGGTTCTTTTTCACAGGCTTCACTTCCCATTCAGGCCCCTGGGGGCCGGGCTGTCCCGCCGGACGGACGGTCTCCCGCCGGTGGGAGAGCTCGCTGCCGTCCTTGCGGTAGGTGTAGTTGTACAGATTGTTCTCATCGTTATACATAATCGGTTTCCTCCTTCATTATGCATCCCGGTTCTTCTTTTCTGGAATGTTACGATAACAGGGATTCATGTCCCGGGTGTGAACTGGGATTGTCCGGTTTTTGAACTTTGCGGAATTTCGCCGCCCGCCGGACCGTCCCCGGCTTGATGGGCTTAGTATAGGCGGAGGAACTTAAAAATTGCTGAAAGAAGTTTAAAGGATTTTTGAACGGGGAGGCCCTTGTCAACGGGGCTTTTCTGTGCTATCCTATAAATAGGATTTTTGTGCCTTAGGAGGTCGTCTGTTATGAAGCTGAAAAGAAGCCTGCTCTGCGTTTTGACTCTGGCGCTGCTGACGCTGCCTGTTTCCGCCCATGGGCATCACGGCGGCGGCTGCCATGGGCGGCCTGTCCGTCCCGCCCAGCCCGCGGCGGTCACCGTCTGCAAAATAGAGGGCTGCGCCATTGCCGGGCGGCATGTCCACGGCGGCGTTACCTACTGCGGCTATGACCACGAAAGCGGCGTGTGCGACGGCAACTGCCGGGCCCTCTGCACGCTGGAGGGCTGCCCCGAAACCGGGCGGCACACCCATAACGGCGCTGCTTACTGCGGCTACCCCCATCAAAACGGATTCTGCGACGGCAACTGCCAGGCCCTCTGCCCCGTCTATAACTGCCCAATCGACGGGCGGCACGCCCACGACGGCGTCACCTACTGCGGCTATCCCCATTGCAGCGGCTTTTGCGACGGGGCCTGCCGTCCCCTGTGCGCCGCCGACGGCTGCGCCATTCAGGGACGGCACGACCACAACGGCGTCCTCTGCTGCGGCTACAGCCACCTGGACGGTTTTTGCGACGGCACCTGCCGGGCGCTGTGTTCCGTGGCGGGCTGCACGGTTCAGGGACGGCACGACCACAACGGCGCGGCCTACTGCGGGGACCGCCATTCCGGCGGCTTTTGTGAGAGCGTCTGCCACTGAAATTTCTGTCTCCGGGGCCGCCTGCGGGCGGCCCTGTTTTTTTTGCCAAAATTTTGAACGCTCCGGACTGCGCATACTCTCCGCCCTTCGGCGCACACTAGGAAGGCGCTGACGAGGCACGACGGTCTCTCCTTTCACCGTGAAAACGCGCTGGGGGGACAGGCGGCACGGCCCCTCGGCGCGTCAAAGCCTGCTTCGCATCCCCCTGCTCCCGTTTTGACGGCGGCTTTCCGCCCGGCCGGGCAAAAATCCCTCCGCCAATCCGCGCAGCGCCGGGATGCGAAGCGCTTTCTTAGAGCCTGTTTAAAATCTATCAAAATGCCGTCTCAGTCCATCTTTTTCCGCTGGGACTGCGTTGATTTGACTTGAAATCCGTCAGGATTCCTGCGTCAAATCGCCTTGCCCAGCAAAAAAATCTGAGCTGATCCGGCATTCCGCCAGATATTAAACAGGCTCTTAAAAAATCTTCACGCGGGAGGACCAGACCCATGACCAAGGACTGCACCAACGGCGGCTGTGCCTGCACGCCCAACCAGAGCATCAAATGCACCGTGAACAACTGCGCCAACCACTGCCAGGACACCGGCTACTGCGGCCTGAACACCATCCAGGTGGGCACCCATGAGGCCAACCCCACCATGGTGGAATGCACCGACTGCCAGAGCTTCAAGCTGAAATAAGCGGCCAGCCCTCCCGGTCCCTCCGGGAGGGGGTACATACCTGGAAAGGGGGCGACGGCATGAAAGCAGCCTGGACGGCCCGGCTGGCGGGGGCGGCAGCGGGCCTTGCCAACGGCTTGTTCGGCGGGGGCGGCGGCATGGTATTTCTGCCCATCCAGTCCCGCTGGGGGAATTTGAGCCAGCGGAAGCTCTACGCCACCTGCGTGGGGGTCATCTTCCCGGTGTGCCTGGTGTCGGCGGCGGTGTATGTCTGGAAGGGCGGGGTATCTTTGGCGGCGGCCCTGCCGTATCTTGCCGGGGGGCTCATCGGCGGGTGGCTTGGCGGGAAGCTGTACGGAAAGGTTTCCACCAAATTTTTAAAGTGGCTGTTCGCCGCCTTTCTTTTCTACGCGGGGGTGAAGTATCTGCTGTGACGGACTGGATTCTGACCTTTCTCTGCGGCCTGGGGGCCAGCGTCATCTCCGCCTGGGGCGTAGGCGGGGGGACGCTGCTGCTGCTGGTGATGACCCTCTTTCTGGGGGTGGACCAGCGGACGGCCCAGGGCATTAACCTTCTCTTTTTTCTTCCCACCGCCGTCAGCGCCCTGGCCTGCCACGCCAAGGGCGGCTATCTTGATAAGCCCACGCTGAAAGCCGCCGTGCCCATAGCCGTGGCCGCGGCCCTGGCCGGGGCCTGGATTTCCAACGCCGTAGACGTCGAGATTCTGAGAAAGCCCTTCGGCGTTTACCTGCTTCTCTCCGGGGCCGGTTTGATCTGGCCCAAAAAGAAGAACCCGGAAGACTGAACCACGCGCCGCCCAGTTTCAACGGGCGGCGCTTTCCGGGAGTGTCCAAAATAAAGATTTAATGGTATAATAGGAGCTATGAGAAAAAGAAC
>CAJUBX010000029.1 GCA_910585165.1 uncultured Oscillibacter sp.
TGAAAAGGGGTACGGAAGGGCCGGCCGAACATGGTCTTGGAGTTGCGCCGCCGACCGCCCTCCGGGCATAGGCCGCGACGGGAGCGCCCGTGACAGCGCGGGAGTGTGCTGGCACTCCGCAAGGCCGCCTCCGCGAGGGGGTGCGCGAATCAAGGTGGTACCACGGCGCGGTTTCGCGCCCGTCCTTGAAGCAAGACGCTTCAAGGGCTTTTTATTTGCCCGTCACTTTTCCGTAAAGGAGCTGCTATCGTGAGCGAGTCCATCATTCAAATCCAGCGTCTGAGCAAGACCTTCGGCGGCGGCGGGGAGGAGGTCCGCGCCCTGACGGACATCAGCCTGGATATCCGCCAGGGGGAGATTTTCGGCATCATCGGCCTCTCCGGCGCGGGGAAATCCACCCTGGTGCGGTGCATGAACCTTCTGGAGCGCCCCACCTCCGGCCGCGTCCTGGTGGACGGGAAGGACATGACCGCCCTCAGCGAGAAGGAGCTGCGGCTCCAGCGGCGGAAGATCACCATGATCTTCCAGAGCTTCAATCTGCTGATGCAGCGCACGTGCCTTAAAAACGTGTGCTTCCCCATGGAGATCGCCGGGGTCCCCCAGGCGGCGGCCAGAAAGCGGGCGGCGGAGCTTTTGGAGCTGGTGGGCCTCCAGGACAAGGCCAATTCCTACCCCGCCCAGCTCTCCGGCGGGCAGAAGCAGCGGGTGGCCGTGGCCCGGGCTTTGGCAACGGACCCCAAGGTCCTCCTCTGCGACGAGGCCACCTCCGCCCTGGACCCCACCACCACCGTCTCCATTCTGGAGCTCCTCAAGGACCTGAACGCCAAGCTGGGGGTCACCGTGGTGGTCATCACCCACCAGATGAGCGTCATCGAGGCCATCTGCTCCCGGGTGGCCATTCTGGACGGCGGCGTGGTGGCCGAGCTGGGGCCGGTGCAGGACATCTTCTCCAACCCCTCCACCGACGCGGCCCGGCGGCTGGTGTACCCCGGCGGCGTCAGCATCTCCCAGTACCCCGCCAGCACCCGGGCCATCCGGGTCTCCTTCAACGGCGGCACCGCCTACCAGCCCCTCATCGCCTCCGTGGCCATTGACTGCGGCGTGAAGCTGAACATCCTGGGGGCGGACACCCGGAACGTGGGGGGCAAGGCCCTGGGCACCATGCTGCTGGGCCTGCCGGAGGATGCCAACGAGGCCGCGAAGGCCCTGAATTACATTCGTTCCCAGCCTTACATTACCGTGGAGGAGGTGGAGTACCGTGGCTGAGATTTTTACCCCCGCCTTCTGGGCGGAATACGGCGCCATCCTGGCAAAAGGCGTCTGGGACACCCTCTTGATGACCGGGCTTTCCACGTTTCTCGCCTATCTCATCGGCCTTCCCATGGGCGTGGTCATGATTCTGACCCAGCCCCACGGCATCCGGCCCAACCGGGCCGTCAACGCCGCCCTGGGCTGGATCATCAACGTCGGGCGCTCCCTGCCCTTCATCATTTTGATGATTGCCCTGTTCCCCTTCACCAAGTTCATCGTGGGCACGAAAATCGGCATCCGGGGAGCCGTGGTGCCCCTGGTGGTCTCCGCCGCCCCCTTCATCGCCCGGATGGTGGAAACCGCCCTGAGCGAGGTGGACGCGGGAGTCGTGGAGGCGGCCCAGTCCATGGGGGCCTCCGCCTTCCAGATTGTGTGGAAGGTCTACCTGCCGGAGGCGAAGCCCTCCTTGATTCTGGGGGGGTCCGTGTCCCTCATCGCCATCGTGGGCTACACCGCCATGGCGGGCACCATGGGGGCCGGGGGCCTGGGGGACCTGGCCATCCGTTACGGGCACCAGAGGAACGTGCCCTCGGTCATGTGGATCACGGTGATTTTCCTCATCATTCTGGTGCAGGTGGTTCAGACGGTGTTCAACCGCCTGTCCCGCCGCGTGGACAAACGGCTGGACGCGGCGGCGCGGTCCGATCCCTTCGGGGGCTTCAGCACGCTCCTGTTCCAGTGGAAATCCCGCGCGAAGTAATCCATGCCGTCTGCCGGAGCGGCAGGCGTTTGGAATAGAAAACCGCGTTCCCCTCCCGGAGCTTCCGGTGCGCGCAGAAAGCGCCGGGGGAGGGAAGACGGGGCCGGAGGGACCCTTCGGCATAAGACATCCTGTTAAAATTGGAGGAACCCATCATGAAAAAGAAGATTTTTGCTCTGACCCTGGCGCTGGTGCTGGCGCTGTCTCTGGCCGCCTGCGGCGGCAAGAAGTCCGCCACCTTGAAGGTCGCCGCCTCGCCCACTCCCCACGCCGAGATTCTGAAGCAGTGTGTGGACATCCTGAAGGAGCAGGGCATCGAGCTGGTGGTCAACGAATACTCCGACTACGTGGTGCCCAACACTGCCGTGGAGGACGGGGACGAGGACGCCAACTACTTCCAGCACGTGCCCTATCTGGACGATTTCAACGCCGAGCGTGGCACCCACCTGGTGAGCGTGGCCGGCGTGCACATCGAGCCCATGGGCCTGTACGCCGGGAAGTCCGCCTCCCTGGACGCCATCCCCGACGGCGGCACGGTGGCCGTCCCCAACGACGCCACCAACGAGGGCCGGGCCCTGCTGCTGCTGGAAGCCCAGGGGCTCATCAAGCTCAAGGACAGCTCCAACCTGGCCGCCACCCCCAAGGACATCGCCGAGAATCCCAAGAACCTCCAGTTCGTGGAGCTGGAAGCGGCCAACGTCCCCGCCAACCTGGACGAGGTGGACATCGCCGCCATCAACTCCAACTACGCTCTGGGTGCGGGGCTCAACCCCGTGGAGGACGCCCTGGCCATTGAGGCCGCCGACTCCCCCTATGTGAACGTGCTGGTGGTCAAAGAGGGCAATGAAAACAGCGAGGCCGTCCAGGCCCTGGTGAAGGCCCTTCAGTCCGACGCCATTAAGGAGTATATCAACAATACCTACGACGGCGCGGTGGTCCCCGCGTTCTGAGAAAAAAAGAGGGCCCGGGCAGAACGCCCGGGCCCTTCTTTTTTTGTTCGCTCCGGCGGACGGAACCCCCGGCGGAGGGATTCCCGTTGGACGCGGATAAGCTGATCCCTCCGCCGTCCGGGCTCCCGCCGGAAACATAACGCGGCGCCGGGCTTTCATGCTCAGCACCGCGTAAAATGCGGATCGCACGCCTTAGAACACCCCTTGCAAAAGCAAGTGGAAGGAGGTATAATAAGGGTGTGGTGCAGTTGTAAAACTGCTGTGCTGAGTGGTGCTTTCACTCGTACAGGGCCGTTGGGCGTCCCTTACACCCAGCGGCCTGCCGCTTATGTTTCCGCTTTCTATTCTACCCCATGCGGCGGAAAATTGCAAGAGGCTTCCGGCAAAAAATGCGGAAACCCGACCCCGCCCCGCCGCCGCGGGCCCGGAGGAAAACCGCCCGCCGGGCGGGCGGTTCGCGGCGTGAGGGTTCAAATTCCCTGCCCCAGGGCCGCCGCCCCGCACAGGCACCAAAGCGCCGCCAGCGCCCCCTGGCCCCAGAGCAGGTTATAGCTGACCGCCTCCTTTAACCGCCGCCGCCCCGCCGCCACGGAGGCAAACACATACAAAGACGCCGGAACAAACGCCAGGGCCAGCACCCCCGCCGCTCCCCGCCACTCCAGAGCCGCCGCCCCCAGATACAGCAAAAAGCCCCCGCCGGAAACCGCCGCTCCCAGGTTCATCTGCTTCACGCCCTGCAAAAGCAGGGATTTTTTGCGCCTCATTTTCTATACCCTCCGTTAAATACCGTCGTATAATTGCAGATCGTTTTCAAAATGCGCCTATTTTTCATAGCCGTTCACCATCACCTTCAGGGTCCGGGCCGCCACGTCCCCCGCCGCGCTGCTGCCGCCGCCGCCGTTTTCCACCAGCACCACAAAGGCGTAGGGCGCGTCGGCGTTCCGCAAAAACCCGGCGAACCAGGCGTGGGGGCTTTTGCCCTCCCCCACCTCGGCGGTGCCGGACTTGGCGCAGAGGTCCATCCCCGGGAAGCGGCCGGAGCCGTAGGTCTTCTCCACGTTTCCCGCCATCATGTCCGCCAGGGCCTCCGCCGTGCCGCGGCGGACGAGAGTCCCGGTTTTCCGGGGCAGGCGGGGCAGGGAGGGCAGGCCCAGGCCGTTTTTGGTCTTGAGGATCAAATAAGGCTCCGCCGCCCGGCCACCGTTTGCAATGGCCCCCATGTAGACCATCAGGGCGCAGGGGTTCACCAGGTCCTTGTCCTGGCCCACCCCCGCCCAGCCAAGGCGGCCTTCGGTGAGGTCCCAGTCGAAGGAGCCCCTGGCGGAAGGGAGGCCGTCCAGACGGTAGGAGGAGGTCAGGCCCGCCTTTTCCGTGTACCTTTGAAGGGTCTTGGCCCCCAGCTCCACGGCGATTGCGGCAAAGGCGGCGTTGCAGCTGTTGGCGAAGGCGGCGGCAATGTCCTGCTCCCCGTGAACGCCGGAGCAGACGATGGTCTCCTCCCCGATTTGCACGGACCCGGCGCAGTCCCAGGTCCGGTCCTGCAAATCCGGCAGGGTTTCCAGCGCAGCCGCCAGGACCACGGTTTTGTACACGGAGCCGGGGGTGAAGGCGGAGGAGAGGAAGCGGTTGAGATAGGCCCCCTTATAGCGGTCGTTGGTCTCGATGTCCTCCGGGACATGGAGGGGGTCGTAGCTGGGGGAGGAGACCATGCAGAGGACCTCCCCGGTTTTGTAGTTGTACACGGCCACGGTTCCCGCCCGACCGTTCAGGGCCTGGTACGCCTCGTAGTTGTACCGGGCGTCGATGGTCAGGGTCAGCTCCCCGCCCCTGTCCGCGCCGAAGGCCCCGTTCAGCAGGTTCCACCCCGTCAGCTTTCCGGCAAAGGCGTTCAGCGCCCCGGCTCCCACCCGGCCCTGGAGGTCCCCCACGGCGTGGAGGGTGGCCTTGCGGACGGTTTCGCTGTCGTAGTAGGTGCGCACCCCGTTTTCGGCGGAGGACAGCACGTCCCCGTCCCGGTCCAGCACCGTCCCGGCGATGAGCTGGCCCTGGGTGTTGTAGAGGTGGCGGTTGAAGGCGGCGGAGGCCCAGCTTCCCCCCTGGGTGAGATAGCGCAGGAGAAAGAGCGCCATTCCCGCCGCCAGGGCCAGGGCCAGCAGCAGGCACACAAAGGACCGGTTCTCAATTTTTTTCAAGGCCGCACCCTCCTTTTTTTAATCGCGCCCGTCTCCCGTCTTCCGTCCCTCGTCCCCCGTCTCCCGTCCCTCGTCCCCCGCAGGGGTGGAGGTTGCTCAAGGGGGAGCCCGCTCCCCCTTGAAGGAGGCGGAGCAAGGAAGCGTGCGCAGTCCTCGCCGGAAGCCGCAAAGGCGGCGGCGGGGACGAAGCTCAGCGGACTTTGCGACGCCGAATGGCGAAGCTGGCGTTCTCCCGGGTGTCCGCGGCCTTCAAAAAGGCCAGCAGGCCCCAGGCGGACATCATGGCGGACCCGCCGTTGGAGACGAAGGGGAAGGTCACCCCCGTCAGGGGGAGAATGTCCACCGAGCCGAAGACGTTCAGGCAGGTCTGGACCACCAGCAGCGACCCGGCGGCGCAGGCGGCCAGGCAGTAAAAGCTGCTCCGCCCCGCCCGGCAGGCCCGGACGGTGAAAAACGCCAGGGCCGCCACGGCCCCCACGGCAAAGAGGGCGGTGATAAGCCCCCACTCCTCGCAGAGCATGCCGAACACCAAATCCGTGTCCGCCGCCGGGACCCTGTGGAGCCAGCCGTTTCCCGCCCCCATGCCGAAAAGGCCCCCGGAGGCCGCGGCGGACATGGTGCGGGTCTGCTGGTAGCCCCGGCCCGCCGGGTCGGCCCAGGCGCGGCCCCAGGCGGCGAAGCGGTCCAGGATATAGGGCTTGAATTTCACAATCAGCCCCGCGCCGAACACCGCCCCGCCGCAGATCAGGGAGAGGGTGGCGAAGTCCCCGGAGCGGAGGTAGGCCAGAACCAGGAAGGTGGCGAAGAAGATGGCAGCCGTGCCGAAATCGCTCATCAGCCCCAAAAGCCCCACGCACACTCCGGTCAAGACGATGAAGAGCGTCAGGTTCCTCCGGCGGAACAGCCGGTCCAGCGTGGCGGACCCGGCGAAAATATAGCAGATCTTGGCAATCTCCGAGGGCTGGAAGCTGAAAGGCCCCAGGGAAATCCAGTTTACCGCGCCGTACTTCCGGTGTCCCAGCACCAGCGTCGCCGCCAAAAGGCCGATGGACGCCGCCGCCAGAAGCCAGCGGTTCCGCCGGACCCGCCCCAGGTCCCGGAGAAAGAGCCCCAGGGTGAGAAACAGCCCCAGCCCCAGAATCACCGCCAGGAGCTGCTTGTAAAGGCTTCCCGGCGCGCTGGAGGCGGTGACCGCCAGGGAGAGGGTGGAGAGGAAAAAGGCGATGGTCTCCATCTCAAAGCCCACGCAGCGGCTCAGGCGCAGGGCGGCGGCGTAGAGCCACATCACCGCCGAGAGGCCCAGAAAGGCCAAGGGCACGGCGGGGGACCCCTCCCCCCCGGCGGATATCATCAGCTGCACGCAGGTCAGAAGCTGAAAGACGGTGAGCCAGAGGAAGGAGGGCCACATGGCGGCGGGGCGCTCCTCCCGCCGCCGCTGGGCCAGCTCCTCCCGCTCCTCCGCGGTCTGGGGCAGAAACAAAAGCGGCACGCCGCCCAGCTCCATCCGGTCCCCCATGCGGATGGGGGCGGAGCCCTCCACCTTTTCCCCGTTGAGCAGCACGCCGCCCTTGGAGCCCAGGTCGTAGAGGGTCCACTCCCCCTCCCCGTCCCGGCAGAGGGCGGCGTGCTGGCGGGAGACGCTGGGATAGTTCAGCCGCACGTCGGCGCTCTTTCCCCGGCCCAGGATGTTCTCCCAGTGGGTCAGGGGGACGGAGCCCCCGCCGGGGAGGCTCAGCTGGCCCCAGGTCTCCGGCGTGCAGGGGACGCGGAGAAGGGACCTGACGGCCCGCCAGAGGACGGCTCCCGCCAGCAGCGGGAGGAGGAAGCGGACGGCGGCGGTATAGGCGGTTCCGGCGGCGGGGTGCGCGGCCAGAAGCTCAGGCAGGGTCATAGGCGGACCTCCTCCCGGGAAGATGACGGCGGATGATAGTGCGGATGATAGTATAGGATAGCATGTTTTTTTGAAAAAATCTACCGGAAACCGGAAAAGGCTTTTTTCTCCGCCGGGCGGGCCGCGGGGACCTTTCCCGGCGGAAATCCCCGTCCACAGGCGGGGCCGCCGAAAATTTCCGGCGGCCTCTTCACTTTTTCGGCATTCTGCCGATATAGTATTAAAGAAAGGCGTTCTGTTTTTCGCAGGAAGGTGCTTGAACCATGATTCAGAATCTATCCATCCAGCCCTATCAAATCCGCAATTATGGAGAGGCGTCCGTCCAGTTCGCCGCCAGTACTTCGTCTTTTCCGTTAATATCCTTCGACGCGGACAGCTATATGTCCGGCTTGCAGATACAATCCGGCATCAACTTCAACCCGGACGCCGGACGTCACTGCATTTCCATCGGAAAGGGATGCTCCATCGCGGACGCGGTTACGTTCATGATCAATCTGGACCATGATTTCGAGTCCGTTGTTCAGGGGGAATGGTCCTTCCTGCGGGAGACGGAGAGGCCGAGAAGGGCCCGCCAAAAAGGCACTATTATTCTCCAAAACGACGTATGGGTGGGCCATGGAGCCATCATCATGGCCGGGGTTACGCTGCACAACGGATGCGTTGTGGCCGCAGGGGCCGTGGTCACAAAGGACGTGCCGCCTTACGCCGTTGTGGGAGGGAACCCGGCCAGGGTCCTGCGCTACCGCTTTGATGCGGACACCATTTCGGCGCTGCAAAAAATTGCGTGGTGGGACTGGCCCCAGGCAGTTCAGCTGGCAAGAAAGCGGGATTTCTCCCTGCCCGCAGAGGAGTTTGTCAAAAAGTTTCTCCCTCCGGCAGACTGCGGCGAAGAATTTGTCCCTTCTCCCCGGGCCCCCGGTCAGCCCGCCGTCGTTTTGTTTGCCGCAGACGTGGGAGAACCATATCCCCTTTACCCCGATGTTATGCGGCAGTATTTTGCGCAGGACCGGCCCAACACGGAGCTGCTGATTTACCTGCCCGAAGACCTGTCCACTCCCGAGAACGTAAGGGCAATTGAGGAAATCCTCTATGCCTATGAGGAGCGGGACAGTCTTGTTACTCTTCAGGCCGGGGAAACCATAGACGAGCGCGTGCTTTTCCAGGGGGCGGATTATTTTGTAACCACAAGATGCCGCCAGACCGTTTCCCGCTCTTGCCTGGCGGACCGCTGCGGCGTAAAGGTGCTGTACGGTACGGACGATCCCATTTTCCCGCCGGATTTGCGCTGACGAAAAAGAAGAAGGCTGTCAAGCCGCAGAAAGGAGGCCCGCCATGAGCGGCATGGAAGTAACCAGCGCGGCCTCCCGGCAGGCCCAGTCCGCCGCCCAGGCTCAATCCGCCGCCCAGGCCAGGGAGACCCGGGACAGCGGCCCGAGCCTCTACGAGCTGATGCGGGACGCGAAGGAGAAGGCCGACGCTGCCCGGGAAAAATTCAACAGCATCAAGCCCAAGCCCCGGTACGGCGACGCGCCTATGGAGGCCTACGCCCGGCTGGCCCGGGCCCGGCGGCCCTCGGAGGTCAGCGCCGCCGCAGGGTTCGCCCGGCGGCAGATCGCCCGGCTGAAGGCCGCCAAGCAGACGGACCCGGACAACGCCAAGCGCATTCAGGCCGCCATCAACCAGCTGCAAAAGGCCGTGGTCCGGGCAGGGAAGAAAAACCGGGAGCTGGAGCGGGAGAAAACCGCCCAGGCCCGGCAGAAAAAACTGATGCAGGAGAAGCGGACCCGGGAGGCCCGCCGCCAGAAGCAGGAGCTGCTGCGCAGGCAGGCCATGCGGCATATCCGGGAGTCCGGCTATCTCCGGGAGGCGGAAATGGATAACCGTATGCAGTCCCATATCGCCGCCGTGGACATGGAGCTCCGGGAGCAGGCCCAAAAGCTGGGGGCCTCTCTCCAGCCCTCCATGGAGGCCGTGGCCCGGCAGTACGCGGCGGAAAGCGCGGCGGCGGAAAGCGCGGCCCCGGAAGCGGCGGCGGGCGGCGCAATCGATCTACAGGCGTAAATCAGGGCGGCCCCGGAAGCAAGCCGGGGCCGCCGCGTTATTCCTTATTCCTGCGCCTCCTGCGGGTCTTCCGCCTCCAGCCCCACGCTCAGGCCGTTGACCTCCACATCCTCCCCGGCGGGGATGAGCAGATATTTCCGCCCGCCGATGATCCGTGTCTCCACCAGATAGCTGTAGGCCGGGTCCACGGAGATGGAGGCGTGCTCCGTCTTCACGTCGAAGCGCCTGGCGTCGATGAGGTTCTCCGGGTTCAGCGCCGCGCCGCCGAAGGCCTGGCCGCATTGGTCCTGGAAGGCCGCCGCCCGCTCCTCCGGCACGCCGCAGTCCCGGAGGATGCCGCCGATCTCCCCGGCGGAGAGGGCCAGGGGCTCCGCCTCCTTGTCCTCCTTATGGGCCTCGATCTTCTCCAGAAGCCGCCCGTGTACCGCCTGAACCACCTCCAGGCTGCACGACTCCTCCAGAGCCCCGGCCAGGGCCCCCTGGAACGCCTCCTTCTGTTCGGCGGCGGACATGGGGGGCTCGGTGCGGAAGACCGCGTCCAAAAACTCCTGGTGAAGCTCCTCCGGCTTCCGGGCGTAAAAGAGGGCGTTATAGATGTTCGCCGCCCGGTCGTCGAAGGCGGGGAACAAAAAGCCAAGCTCCGGCGGGGAGACCACCTGCCCGGCGGCGCAGCTGTGGAACTCGTTCTCCCCGGGGAAGTAGCCCAGCTCCATTTTGCAGTTTTTCACCGGGCAGACGCTGCATAGGATATAGGAAAACACCTGGTCGGACCCGTCGGGGTCCGCTTCTCCGTCCTTTCCCCGGCGGGGCACGTCGTACGCGTCGTGGGCCAGGAGAATCAGGTAATTGCTCTCCCCCATGTCCAGGGCGCTGATGGCGGTGCGGTAGAACTCCTCCCGGATTTCCCCGTCCCGGAGTTCAGAATCCCGCAGGGCGGAGAGGAGGCGGTGCTCGTCGCTGTCCATCACCTGGGCGGTGGAGAAGACCACGTCGATGAGGTTCTTCCCCAGCGTGCCGGAGAGGGACTTTTTCAAAAGGCTTAAGTACTTCTCCGCCTCCTCCAGGAGCATGTTCCCCAGGGACTCATCCAGATAGGAGATGATCTCCCGGCTGGAGCCGTTGACATAGCAGCCGTAAATCCGGCTGACGGCGGATTTCTCCGGCCGGAAGCGGCGGCGGAGCTCGCTGACTTCTTTCACATTCATAGCGTTACCTCGTGTTTCGGCGGCGGGGCCGCCGGGATGGTTCGACAGTATTGTCAAACATATATTCTACCGGAACGGGCCGGAAATTGCAACCGCTTTTTTCCGGAGGCGGGCGGGGCGTAAATTTCCCGTAAAGAATCCCGGGCCTTTCTTGCGGAAGGAGCCGGTTTCATGCTATAATAGCCGCATTACAGCTATTCTCATTTAATTTCAGCCCTTTTTCCCGCCCCTGCCGGGGCAGCCGGAAAATTGGGCAAATTATAGCGCAAAAGCCGGCGCTTTTATGCTGTAAAATGGTTTAACATAATTTTGACCGCGGGAGGAGGCGGCCTTGTTGGGCGGATTTGGGCGCTGGAGGGACCGGATAGGCCGGACCAAAACCATACTGGGCGAAAAGGTCCGGGAGGCCCTGGCCTCCGTGCTGCCCATTACAGCCATCGTGCTGGTCCTCTGCCTCACCGTGGCCCCCCTGCCGGCGGACGCGCTGCTGGCCTTTCTGGCGGGGGCGGTGCTGCTGATTCTGGGCATGGGCTTTTTCACCCTGGGGGCGGAGGCCGCCATGACCCCCATCGGCGAGCAGGCGGGCTCCCACATGGCAAGCTCCCGGAAAATCGGGGTCATCGTCTCCGTCAGCTTTTTGATCGGCGTGGTGGTCACCATCTCCGAGCCGGACCTCCAGGTTCTGGCCTCCCAGGTCCCCGGTATCCCCAGCGCCCTGCTGGTGGGGGCCGTGGCCGCCGGAGTGGGGGTGTTCCTGGTGGCGGCCCTGCTGCGCATTTTGTTCCAGGTCTCCCTCCAGTGGATGCTGATTGGGTCCTACGCGGCGGTGTTCCTCCTGGCGGCGTTCTTTGTGCCGGGGGACTTCCTGGCGGTGGCCTTCGACTCCGGCGGCGTCACCACGGGGCCCATGACCGTCCCCTTCATCATGGCCCTGGGCCTGGGCGTCTCCTCCATCCGAAGCGATGAAAACGCCGCCCAGGACAGCTTCGGCCTGGTGGCTCTCTGCTCCGTGGGGCCCATTCTGGCGGTGCTGCTTCTGGCGATGGTCTTCCCCGCCTCCGGGGCCTACACTCCCTCCCCCATGCCCCAGGCGGCGGACAGCCGGGAGCTGGGGGGGCTGTTCCTCTCCGCCCTTCCGCAGTACGCCGCGGAGGTCTTCAAGAGCCTGCTCCCCATCGCCGTCTTTTTCGGCCTCTTTCAGCTGGCGGCTTTGCGGCTGAAGCGGAAAAAGGTCTTGAAAATCGCCGTGGGCCTTCTGTATACTTACATCGGATTGTCCCTGTTCCTCACGGGGGTCAATGTGGGCTTCCTCCCGGCGGGCACTTACCTTGGCCGCCAGATTGCCTCCCTGCCCTTTAAGTGGCTGCTGGCCCCCGTGGGCATGCTGATGGGCTGGTTCATCGTCCAGGCGGAGCCGGCGGTCCATGTGCTCAATAAGCAGGTGGAGGAGATTACCTCCGGGGCCATTCCCGGCGGGGCCATGAGCGCCAGCCTGTCTATCGGCGTGGCCGTCTCCATCGGCCTTGCCATGGTGCGGGTTCTCACCGGGGCCTCCATCTTTTTGTTCCTGGTGCCGGGATACCTTCTGGCGGTGGTTTTGTCCTTTTTCGTGCCGAAGATTTTCACCTCCATCGCTTTCGACTCCGGCGGCGTGGCCTCGGGTCCCATGACGGCCACGTTCCTGCTGCCCTTCGCCATGGGGGCCTGCGAGGCCCTGGGGGGAAACATCGTCACCGACGCTTTCGGCGTGGTGGCCATGGTGGCCATGACGCCGCTTTTGACCATCCAGCTCCTGGGCCTTGCCTACCAGTGGAAGCTGAACCGGGAGAAGCTGGCCCAGGCGGCGGAGGACGAGGAAATCATCGACCTTGCGTATTGAAGGAGGAGGACCGCCCATGGACAGAGCCGTTCTCATGATCGCCATTACGGACCGCAGCCGCGGCGGGGAGTTCGCCGCCTGGTTCCAGGCCCAGGGGGCCGCGCTGGTGCTGTCCGCCCTGGGACGGGGCACCGCCGCCACGGAGGTCCTGGACTATCTGGGGCTGGAGGCCACGGAGAAGGCGGTGCTGCTGCTGACAGCCCCCCGCTCCGCCCGGCTGGTGCGCCGGGCCGCCCGGGAGCTCTGGCTGGACGTGCCGGGGCGGGGAATTTTGATGGCCGTGCCCATCTCCAGCGTCGGCGGGGCCAGGGCCAGGGACTATCTGCTTTCATGGCAGGCGGAGGAGGACGACATGGAACGAGAAATTACCCACGAGCTGATTGTGGTAATCGCCAACCGGGGCCATACGGACCAGGTGATGGATGCGGCCCGCTCCGCCGGGGCCGCCGGAGGCACCACCATCCACGCCAAGGGCACAGGGACGGAGCTTGCGCGGAAATTTCTGGGCGTGTCCCTGGCGGCGGAGAAGGAGATCGTGTTCATCCTGGCCAAGGAGGCGGACCGCAAGCCCATCATGAAGGCCGTCATGACCCAGGCGGGGATGCAGACCAAGGCCCAGGCCGTGGTATTCTCCCTGCCGGTGACGGATTTGGCGGGACTGCGGCTGCTGGAGGAGGACGGGGAGTCCTGAAGCCCGAAAGAGGAAAAGCGGCCCGGCGCGAAATCTTCGCGCCGGGCCGTTTCCCGGTTTGGCCTCACGTGACCAGCAGCGCCACATACCCGGCGTACACCCCCAGCATCAGCACGCCCTGCCAGCGGTAGAACCGCTCCGCTGCCAGGGGCGGAATCACCGCTATGCAGCACAGAAGCAGGCAGGCCGGCATGTCCAGGGCCGTGGTCTGGGGCCCGATGGTCAGCGCCCCGCCGCTGACGGCGGAGCAGATGGGCAGGATCATGGTCAAATCAATGACATTGGCCCCGATGATGTTCCCCACGGACATGGACGCTTCCTTTTTGGCGATGGCCGTCAGCGTGGTCACAAGCTCGGGGAGGGAGGTGCCGATGGCCACCATAGTCACGCCGATGATGCTGGCGGGAACCCCCATCAGAAGGGCCAGCTCGCTTCCGTAGTTGATCAAAAGCTGGGAGCCAATCACGATAGCCGTAATGCCCAGGGCAAAGAGGAACAGCTTTTCCGCCATCTGCCGCCGGGAGACGGTGCGGCCCTTGGGCCGGGCCTCCCGGCCCTGCGCCATGCCGCTTTTCGCGTCCCGGAGGTTGCTCCAGAGGTAGACGGCGAAGATGGCGAACAGGGCAAGGCCCGGCAGCGTCCTCAAAACGCCGTCCCGGCTGAGAAGCAGCAAAAGCGCCGCGCCGAAGACCATCAGCAGGGCTTTCAGCTGGAACTGGGAACGCTTCACCGCCGAGGGGATGCACACCAGGGAGATGCCTAAGATCAGCCCCAGGTTCGCTGTGACGGAGCCCACGGCGTTGCCCACCGCCAGGTCCACCTCCCCCTGGAGGGTGCCGGTGAGGGAGACCGTCAGCTCCGGCAGGGTGGTGGCCAGGGAGACGATGGTGGCCCCGATGATGAACCGGGGCACGCCGGTGGCCTCCGCGATCCAGACGGCCCCGTCCAAAAACCAGTCGCCCCCCTTGATGATGAGGAGCAGGCCCAGCAGAAACAAGAACACCGTGATCCAAATTTCCATACAATCCACCGCTTTCCAAAAATTCAGCGAGACTCCTATCCCCCGGGGCAACGCCGGAAACCCGGCAGCTGTCCCACGGGATAAAAGTCTCGCTTTTCAGCGGGCCCGGACGGTGGAGGACCACCGCCGTGATGACGAGCCGCGCCACGTTTGAAACGTAAGCTACTCCCTTTTACGAAGCCATGAGCTGTGAGACCACTATAGGAAATCATACACGTTTTGTCAATGCTAACTTTGCCGGAATTTGGCGGGCGGACAACATTTTGCAAGGTCTTAGCGGCCCTCCCGGACCAGGGGATCAAAGCCGATGCATTTGCGCCAGAGCCTCCGTCCCTCCGCCTCCCCCGCCGGGGCGAAACCCCAGCTGCGGAGGTGCTTCTCCCCCGGCCCGCCGGAGGGGACGGCGGCGGTCAGCTCCTCCCCGCCCCGCTCCCGGGTATGCTGCACCGCCTGGCCCAGAAGCTGCACCCCCAGGCCCCGCCCGCGGCAGTCCGGTCGTATATAGGCCAGGAGCATCCGCCCCGTCTCCGGGTCCATGTGGAGAAGGCCCGCAGTCTCCTCCCCCAAAAGGCCCTCCAGGGTCAGGGGGGCGGCGGGAACCGGACCGGGCTCTCCCGCCTCCGCCCAGGCGGCGGCCAGGCGGTCCGCCGGGTCCTTCAGGGGCCGGAACCAGAGGCCCGGCTCCAGGGCGAAGGCCCGGCGGACGCCGGTTTCCTCCGCCAAATATTCGGGGGTTTGCAGGTGGCGGTTGTCGTTCTGCCATACTACCCGCAGGCGCTCCCCGTCCCACTCCAGCAGAGATACGGCGGTGTTGTCCCCGGTGGGGGACTTGGCCCCGGTATCCCGGAGGGATATCCCCTGGAGGTTTGCCAGCAGCAGGCGGATGGCGTAGCCGTGGGAAAAGAGGGCCAGGGTCTTTCCGGGATTGGCCCGGGCGATGTCCTCCACGGCGGAGCGGACCCGCTCCAGCACCTCCGCCGGGGTCTCCGCCCCGGGGATGGACCAGCGGTCCATGCGGCTTCCAAAGTCCGCCATGGCCTCCGGCGTGCACCGGGCGATGTCCCCCCAAGTCCGGCCCTCCCAGTCCCCCACGCAGATTTCCCGAAGGCCCGGGCAGAGGCGCAGGGGCAGGTTTTTGGGCCGGTAAACGGCGGCGGCGGTGGCGCGGGTGCGGTAGAGGTCGCTGGAGTAGACCGCGTCGACGGGAATATCCGCGAAGCGCCGCTCCAGGGCCCGCACCTGCCGCAGTCCCCGGCCGGTGAGATTGCTCTCATGCTGGCCCTGGGCGATGCGGTAGAGGTTGCCCTCCGCCTCGGCGTGGCGGATGAGGTAAATGGTGGTCATGACGGTTCCTCCCGGAAAAAATATATTTTTCCATAGTATACCGCACTTGGCGGGTTTTGGCAAAGGGTCCGGCGGATTTTTTCCCGGGAGGAGGGCAAACTGTGGGCGTACGGAAAAGGAGTGAATGAAGATGAAGAAAAGCACCGGGTTTTTCCTGGGCATCGGCGCCGGCATGGCCGCCGGCGCGGTGGCGGGGATGATGGCCCCCCAGAGCAGCCGCCGCACCGTGAAAAAGCAGATGGATCAGGGCATCCACAAGCTGGGCGCGGCGGTGGACCAGGCGGTGGACAGCGTAACCGGCGACATGCGCTGAGGCGGCGGGGCGGGAAACCCGGGAGGGGTTTCCCGCCTTTCCTTCCCGGCGCGCAGAGCCTTCGGCTTTTCGGCGGCCCGCCGTTTTCCCTGGCGGAAATTTTTGAAATTTCCGAAAAAACCTCTTGACATTTCCCGGCGGCTTTGCTATTATAATCACTGTTCTGATGCGGAACACCTGACACGGGGGTATAGCTCAGCTGGGAGAGCGCTTGAATGGCATTCAAGAGGTCAGCGGTTCGATCCCGCTTATCTCCACCAGGACAGAGAAAAGCCTTGGAACTTTGGCTCCAAGGCTTTTCTTTCGGTCATACATTTTCATAGTGAGTTGGGCCTGTAGCTCAGTTGGGAGAGCGTTCGGTTCGCATCCGAGAGGTCGAGAGTTCGAATCTCTTCAGGTCCACCAAGCCGGAGCAAGTTTTATCTTGCTCCGGCTTTTTTCAAAGGCGGGGGCGCGCTTATTCCGCCCCTTCCCCTCCCCCAAACCGGACCTCCGGGCTCCGATTTGGTTTTGCGCGCGGAGCCGAAGGGGCCCGCTTTTTCCGGCGGGGACTTTGCGGCCCGTCTTTTTTGCCGTAACCGGCAAAAGAGGCCGTTTTTGGAGGGCTCCCGCTTCTTGACAAGGTAATCGTTTACCGATATAATATGAGGCGTGCGAAACTCCGGGGGACCCGCCGCGGCGGGTTTCCGAAAAAATACAAAAAGGAAAGGATTGGACGACTATGATCTATTCCACCGAAGTGCAGAACATGTGCCCCGTCGCCAAGGGCGCGTACCACGGTCCCGCCCCCATCCCCGAGGAGGGCAAGTGGGTCCAGGCCAAGGAAATCAAGGACATCTCCGGCCTCACCCACGGCGTGGGCTGGTGCGCCCCCCAGCAGGGCGCGTGCAAGCTGACCCTCAACGTCAAGGACGGCGTCATCGAGGAGGCCCTGGTGGAGACCCTGGGCTGCTCCGGCATGACCCACTCCGCCGCCATGGCCAGCGAGATCCTCATCGGCAAGACCCTTCTGGAGGCCCTGAACACCGACCTGGTGTGCGACGCCATCAACACCGCCATGCGGGAGCTGTTCCTCCAGATCGTCTACGGCCGGACCCAGACCGCGTTCTCCGAGGGCGGACTCCCCGTGGGCGCTTCCCTGGAGGACCTGGGCAAGGGCCTTCGCTCCCAGGTGGGCACCATGTTCGGCACCAAGGCCAAGGGCCCCCGGTATCTGGAAATGGCCGAGGGCTACGTCACCCGCATCGCCCTGAACAAGGACGGCGAGATCATCGGCTACGAGTTTGTGAACCTGGGCAAGATGATGGACGCCATCAAGAAGGGCACCGACGCCAACGAAGCCCTGGAGAAGGCCAAGGGCCATTACGGCCAGTTTGACGGGGCCGCCAAGTATATCGACCCCCGCCACGAGTAAAAAAGGAGGAATTGAGAAATGGCTCTGTTTGAAAGCTACGAAAGAAGAATCGAGAAGATCAATTCCGTCCTGTCCCAGTACGGAATCAAGAGCGTGGAGGAGTGCCGGGAAATCTGCCAGGCCGCCGGCTTCGACCCCTACGAGATTGTCAAGGGCATCCAGCCCATCTGCTTTGAAAACGCCGCCTGGGCCTACTGCGTGGGCGCGGCCATCGCGCTGAAGAAGAACGTGGGGACCGCCGCCGAGGCCGCCGAAGCCATCGGCGAGGGCCTTCAGGCTTTCTGCATCGCCGGGTCTGTCGCCGAGGACCGCAAGGTCGGCCTGGGCCACGGCAACCTTGGCGCCATGCTGCTGCGGGACGAGACCAAGTGCTTCGCCTTCCTGGCGGGCCACGAGTCCTTCGCCGCCGCCGAGGGCGCCATCGGCATCGTCCGCAACGCCAACAAGGCCCGCAAGGAGCCCCTCCGGGTCATCCTCAACGGCCTGGGCAAGGACGCCGCCCAGATCATCAGCCGCATCAACGGCTTCACCTATGTCCAGACCCAGTTTGACTACGGCACCGGCGAGGTGAAGGTGGTCAAGGAGTTCAAGTACTCCGAGGGCGAGCGGGCCAATGTCCGCTGCTACGGCGCGGACGACGTCCGGGAGGGCGTGGCTATCATGCACCTCGAGGGCGTGGACGTGTCCATCACCGGAAACTCCACCAACCCCACCCGCTTCCAGCATCCCGTGGCGGGCACCTATAAGAAGGAGTGCGTAGAGCTGGGGAAGAAATACTTCTCCGTGGCCTCCGGCGGCGGCACGGGCCGCACTCTGCACCCCGACAACATGGCCGCCGGCCCCGCTTCCTACGGCATGACCGACACCATGGGCCGGATGCATTCCGACGCCCAGTTCGCCGGGTCCAGCTCCGTCCCCGCCCATGTGGAGATGATGGGCTTTTTGGGCATGGGCAACAACCCCATGGTGGGCGCTACCGTCGCGGTGGCCGTGGCGGTTGCCGAGAGCCGGAAGTAAACAAAGCGTTATATTGGATTTAAAAACTCCCCGGAGTATCAAACTCCGGGGAGCTTTCCCGTTTCTATGCCCCGCCGCCTTCCTGGCCGAAGGTAAAATAGAGATCCACCTGGTTCGAGCTGGTAACGGAGCCGTCAAAGGTCTCGTGGGAGGACTCCTCCGAGTCGGAGCCGGAACCGCGCCAGAGATAAATGTCCATCGTATATCCGGTGTTTAAGCTGAAATAGGTTCCCTGCCGCCAGGTCAAAATTCCGGATTCGGAGGGGCTTCCACGATGATAGTAGCCGACGGTCTGGCGGTCATATACTTTGTTGAAGGAAAACATCCCCGCATAATCGGAAGGAACGATTGAATAATACCGCCCGTCCGGGCCGGAATCATCCCGCGCATGCAGCCGGAGCTGGCACAGGGAGGTATACCGGCTGCCCTTTTTCTCCAAACAAATGCCGACGTCGCAGTACCGGTCTCCGTCAACCACCTGGAGCGGATGGGTGACATAGACGTCATAATCGTCGTGGAAAATCACAGCGTAAAATACATTTTGATTTCCGGGGGAATAGCGGGCATCCGCGTTCTGGCCGGAGCTCAGGGCATAGACGACCTGGTCGCTTAAATAATCCAGAATGACGATCTTCGCGGAAGGAACCGCCGCTCCCTCCATCCTGTCGAACCCTCCGGATTTCATCAGGTCCTGATAGACATAGCCCGCGTTCTCGTAAAGCCAGAAGGTTACGCTGCCGCTTTCGCTTTCAAATACTTCCGTATCCTCCTTGGTGTACGCCTCCTTGCCCTGCCGAATCTCCTCCCAATGCTCTCTTACCAGCAGCTCCTCCGGGGAAAGCTCCGCATCCTCACCGCCGCCGCCATCAGACCCGCCGTCCTGGCCCTCCCCGCCGTCTGGGCCGCCGGGTTCCTGGGAATCCTCCGCCGGATTTCCGCCGCTTGGCTCCTCCCGCTGTTCCCTGCCCACCTGATACACCGTATACAGATTCACAATGCCAAGAATCAGCAGGAACAAAAAGCCCAGCACCAGCATCATTTCCCGGGCGGACAGCTGCTTTTTCTGGAGCGGCTTTATCTCGAAAAAAATGGGCAGGACCGCCAGAGGCAGTCCCATTGCCCCCACAGCCGCAATCAAAATGCCAATGAACAAAGAACCGCCCAAGCCGCCTCACGCCCTTTCCAAATGACTTGCTTTATTTTCTCACACAGGGGGAATTTTGTCAATATTTGCCGGGAGGGACGGCGCGTATCCTCCGCCGGACCCGTGCCGGCGGTTTTTTATTTGACGGGCCTTCAAAAAAAGAGTATAATAAAAAAGAACGGAAAGGAGGTCCCTCTATGAAAACCATCATCACCATCGGAAGGCAGTTCGGCAGCGGCGGCAAGGAAGTGGGCATCCGCGTGGCCAAGGAGCTGGGCATTCCCTTTTACGATAAGGAAATCCTCCAGGAGGCCGCCAAGAAAAGCGGGCTGTGCGAAAAGATTCTGGAGAATTTCGACGAGCGGCCCAAGAGCCTGCTCTATTCCATCGCCATGGATTCCTACATGTTCGCCCTTCCCGGCGCCGGCGCGGGGGACTCCCTGGAGCAGCAGGTGTACCTGGCCACCTTCAACACCATCCGCCACCTGGCGGAGCAGGGGCCCTGCGTCATCATCGGCCGCTGCGCGGACTACGCCCTGGCCGGAAACCCCGACCATCTCAGCATCTTCATCCACGCCCCCCTGGAGGACCGCATCCGCCGGGTGGCCCGGCGGCAGAACCTCACGCCCGAAAAAGCCCGGACCCTGATCAGCAAGACCGACAAGCGCCGGGCCTCCTACTATGAGTATTACTCCTCCCAGCGCTGGGGCGCGGTGGACAGCTATGACTTCTGCGTCAACAGCAGCTTCTTAGGCCTCGGCGGCACCGTGGAGCTGATCCGCGCCATGGTGGAGCACAAGGAACACCCCGTCCCCAGCCCCACGGAGACGGACCCCACCCAAGCATAAAAAACCGCCCGGCGGTCCTCCAAAGCCGCCGGGTCCTTTTCCGTCCCGGGAAACGGGTCAAATTCTGTCTTTGCGCTGTTTAGGAAAAATATTTTCTAATTTTGCCAAGTTAGTACTTCCTTCTTTCGGAAATGTTTGATATAATGGCGACCTAGTAAGGATATCAGGCTGTCTTTCACCGCGGCGAACCTATCCCGCGAAGCCTCATCCATGGTGGGAGGAAACGGTTATGGAGAAAATTTTGATTATTGACGACAGCCCGGTTCAAGCGAATTTCCTCAGCTCCATTCTGGCCGGTGATTACGAAGTCACTGTGGTCAACTCCGCCGGGGAGGGCTTGGATCAGGCCAAGGCAGAGGAGTATTCCCTGATCCTTCTGGACGTGATCATGCCGGGCATCGACGGGTTCCAGCTTTTGAAAATGCTTCAGGAGGAGGTCATCCTCCGGCACACGCCGGTCATCCTCATCACCAGCCTCAACGACATCCAGCACGAGGAGCAGGGCCTGACCCTGGGCGCCGTGGACTACATCACCAAGCCCTTCCACCCCGCCATCGTCCGGGCCCGGGTCCACACCCATATCAACCTCTACCGCTACCGCACCCAGATTGAGCGGGAGGCCACGGTGGACCAGCTCACCGGCGTGCCCAACCGGCGGCGCTATGACGCCGTCAGCCGCAAGCGCTGGCAGGACGCCGTCCGCCTGGGAGCCTCCATTTCTATCTGCATGTTTGACATCGACAAGTTCAAGGTCTACAACGATACCTTCGGCCATCCCGCCGGGGACAAGGTGATTAAGGCCGTGGCCGAGACGGCCTCCGCCAAGCTCCGCCGGGGGACGGACTTCTTTGCCCGCTACGGCGGGGAGGAGTTCGTGGGCCTGATTCTGGGCGGCAGCGCGGAGAACGACTTCGCCCACCTGCAAACCGTCCGCCAGGCAGTGGAAGGCCTCCAGATTCCCCACAATCCGGAGGTTTCCCAGTGGGTCACCATTAGCATCGGCGGCATCACCGTCCACCCCAAAGCGGACTCCTCCTATGATACATACCTGAAGATGGCGGACGCCATGCTGTACGACGCCAAGCGCTTCGGGCGGAACCAGGTGGTCTGGTCCAATGAGAAGATGGAGCAGTGGAAGGAAAAATAAGAGCCTGTATTCCCATGCCCGGTTGGCGGGCGGCTACAGGCTCCGGCAGCCCCCGCAAGGGGCTTTGACAGGTAGGACCAGCGCCTGGAAGGTGGAGTTCCCGACGCTGTTTCTATAGGGGAACGGAGGACCGGCTTACGCCGGCCCTCCGCTTTTTTCGGGAAAGGCGCTCAGGCTTTTACTTGTAAAGCTCCGGCTTCTCCATGGTCTCCACCTTCAGGAACTGGGAGGTGCCCCGGGAGGCGTTCAGCGCGTCGCCCGCCACGCAGGCCACATACCCATCCCAGGAGGAGGGTCCGGTGAGCTTGCCGGCGTGGATGGATTCCACCCACTTGCAGAACTCGATGTCGTAGGCCTCGATGAAGCGCTCCTTCCAGTCGGTCATGATGGGCATGGACTCGGCGGGATTCAGGCTGTCCCAGCCGGCGGGGCGGGAGCGGCGGACCACGGCGTAGGGGTCGGGCAGCTTCACGGTGCCGTTTTCGCAGACCACCTCGCACTGGATGTCATAGCCATAGCCGTCGGCCACCTGGACCTCCACGTCGATGAAGCAGCCCTTCTTGGTGCGCATCAGCATGACCTGGGGGTTGTCATAGCCCTTGTCGGAGTTGGCAGACTGGCGGACCTTGACGCACTGGACGTCCTCATACTCGTCGTCCAGCAGCCAGCGGCAGATGTCCAGCTCGTGGATGGCCACGTTGGTAACGCCGTTTTCGGTCTTGAAGCCCGGGCCCTGAGCCACGTTGCGGTGGCAGGCCTTGATGACCAGGGGCGCGCCGATCTCGCCGGAGTCGATGATGCGCTTCATCTCCGCGTAGCCCCGGTCATAGTGGCGCATGAAGCCCACCTGGACCAGGCGCTTGCCGATCTCCAGCTCCCGGTTGATGATCTCCTCGCAGTCCTTGGCGTTCTGGCTCAGGGGCTTTTCGCAGAAGCACCACTTCTCCTCCGCCAAGGTCTTCATGACGTAGTCGTGGTGGGTGGGATCGATGGAGGTGATCACGACGGCCTCCACGTCCGCGTCCTTGATCATGCCGTCGCAGTCGTTTCCATAGGACTTGATGCCGTATTTGACGGCGGTCTCATCGGCGGCGGCGGCCACATAGTCGCTGACGGCCACGACGGTGGCGCCGGGGACGGTCTCAATAATGCGGCGGCAGTGGTCCTTGCCGATGGCGCCGCAGCCGATGATGCCGATTTTCAAAACCTTATCCATGATAATCAACCTTCCTCTTAATAGTCAAATAGTATTTTTCTGCACCTGGGGCACCGGGAAACTGTGATAAACGGGGGCTGAAAGGGGCCCGGCCGGTTCCCGAGAGCCTCGTTTCTGGCCTTCAAGCGGAAGGGCACTCCGGTCAAACAGGGCTTTTCCAAATAGAAAATCCCGTAGTTGCTTTGGAGCACGCCTTCCTCCATTTCCCCGTCGCAAAAGGGGCAGTCCATCAATACTTCCGGGCTTCGTCGCGGCCTTCTTTGACGCCCTTCCAGGCCTCCCGGACGCTCTCCTTCACGGACACGTCGGCAAGGCCCACATTCCACCAGGACTCATAGCCGTCGGTCATGGTCTTGGGGATGACCTTCAGGTCGAAGAGGCAGGCCACGGTCTGCTTTTTCGCGTCCTCCAGGGCGGCCTCCAGCTCGGCGATGGTCCGGCAGGTGTAAGTCTTTAATCCGTAGCCCTCGCCCACCTTGGCGTAGTCCACGGGAATCAGGTCTCCGGTGGGCTTCTTGCCGTCGGTGTAGCGGAATTCTGTTGCCAGGCTTCCGATGCCGTGGTTCATCTCCAGATTGTTGATGCAGCCGAAGCCGCAGTTGTCGAAGACCAGGATGTTGACCTTCTGCTTTTCCTGCTGGATGGTCATAATCTCACTGTGGAGCATCTGGAAGCTGGAGTCGCCCACCACGGCGTAGACCTCGCTCTCCGGCTCGGCGAACTTCACGCCCAGGGTCGCGGCCACCTCATAGCCCATGCAGGAGTAGCCGTACTCGGCGTGGTAGCCGCCCCGCTTGTCGGTGGTCCACATCCGCTGCATGCAGCTGGGCAGGGACCCGCCCGCAGTGATGATGACGGCGTCCTTGTCGATGACACGGCGGATGGCCGCCAGGGCGGCGGTCTGGGTGATCTTGCCGCTCGTCAGCTTCACAAACTCGGGGATGGTCCGGGGGTCACGGGCTTTGATGATGGGGTCGAAATCGTCCCCGGTGTACTCGATGGACCCCAGACGCTCCATCTCCTTGGCCCAGACAGCCTTGGCCTCCGCGATTTCATTGGTGTAGGCGGACCTCCACTTCCTGGCCCGGAGCTTCTCCGCCAGGGCCTGGACGGTAACCTTCGCGTCGCCCACGGCCTTCACCGCGTCCATTTTGTAGGCGTGGAACCGGCAGTTGTTGATGGTGACAAATTTGACCCCGGCGTGCTTATAGAGCCGCTTGGAGCTGGTGGTGAAGTCGGACATCCGGGAGCCGATGGCGATGACCACGTCCGCGTCTCCGGCAATGTGGTTGGAGGCGTAGGTCCCCGTCACGCCGATGCCGCCCAGGCACATGGGATGGCTGGATTTGCAGGCGCTCTTGCCCGCCTGGGTCTCGCCGAAGGGAATCTGGAACTCTTCGCAGAACTGCTCCACGGTCTCGCCGGCGTCGGAGTAGCGCACGCCGCCGCCCACGATGACCAGGGGCTTCTTGGCGGAGGCAATCACCTCGGCGATGTCCTCCAGCTCCTCCTCCACGGCCACAGGCCGGGTGATGCGGTGGACCCGCTTCTCAAAGAAATAAGTGGGGAAGTCGTAGCTCTCGCCCTCCACGTCCTGGGGCAGGGCGATGCAGCACG
>CAJUBX010000030.1 GCA_910585165.1 uncultured Oscillibacter sp.
TGCTGCTGCCCTGGCACCGGGACCTGGACGGCCTGGAGGAGGCCCGGCTGAAGGATAAAAAATACGGCTCCACCAAGCAGGGCATCGCCCCCTTTTACTCTGACAAGTACCAGAAAAAGACCGTCATGGCCGGGGAGCTCCTCTATCCCAGGCATCTCCGCTCCCACCTGGAGGATTTGCTGGAGTGGAAGAACCTGACCTTGACCAAGGTCTACAACGCCCAGCCCTATACCATTGAACAGCTGATGGATTACGTGGCGGACTACGGCGAGAAAATCCGTCCCTTCATCCGGGACACCGGCGCGTTTTTGCGCCAGGCCCAGTCCGAGAACAAGCGGGTCCTGTTCGAGGCCCAGCTGGGGGCCCTGCGGGACCTGGACTACGGCATCTACCCCTACACCACTTCCTCCAACGCCGTGGCGGCCTACGCCCCTGTGGGCTCCGGCCTGCCCTCCGTCCGCATCGACGAGGTCATCGGCGTAGTGAAGGCTTACTCCTCCTGCGTGGGTGAGGGGCCTTTCACCTGCGAGTGGTTCGGCGAGGAGGCGGACAAGCTCCGCGAGGCCGGAAACGAGTACGGCGCGAAGACGGGCCGCCCCCGCCGGGTGGGCCCCATCGACATCGTGGCCACCCGCTACGGCGTGCAGTGTCAGGCGGCGACCAACATCGCCCTGACTAAGCTGGACGTGCTGAGCTATATGGACCGGATTCCCATCTGCGCCCGGTACGAGCTGGGCAGCCAGCAGACGGACCGCTTCCCCTTCCCCTCCCTGCTGGCGGAGGCCAAGCCGGTGGTGGAGTATATGCCCGGCTGGGGCTGCGACATCTCCGGCGCGCGGACCTGGGAGGACCTGCCGGAGGCTGCGCGGAAGTACGTGGAGTATATCGAGCGGGAGATCGGCTGCCGCATCGGCTACGTTTCCGTCGGCCCGGAGCGGGACGCCATCATCATCCGCTGAAGGAGGCGTCATGAGTAAAGACCGCTACGAATCCCCCCTCTCCTCCCGCTATGCCTCGGAGTTCATGCTGAAGCTCTTTTCCGCCGAAACGCGCATTGAGACCTGGCGGAAACTGTGGGTTGCCCTGGCCCGGGCGGAGCACGAGCTGGGCCTGCCCGTGACGGCGGAGCAGGTGAAGGAGCTGGAGGACCATCTCACCGACATTGACTTTGACCTGGCCGCCGCCCGGGAAAAGGAGGTCCGCCACGACGTGATGGCCCATGTCTATGCCTACGGCAAGGCCGCGCCCTCCGCCGCCGGCATCATCCACCTGGGGGCCACCAGCTGCTATGTCACCGACAACGCCGACCTCATCCTCTACCGGGAGGGGCTGCGGTATCTCCGGACGGAGCTTCTCGGCCTGCTGGGAAACCTCGCGAAGTTCGCCAGGCAGTACGAGGACACCCCCACCCTGGGCTACACCCACTATCAGCCCGCCCAGCTGGTCACCGTGGGCAAGCGGGCCGCCCTTTGGATGCAGGACTTCCTGGCGGACCTGGAGGAGCTGGACTTTGTTCTGGAGAATATGAAGTTCTTGGGCTGCCGGGGCACCACCGGCACCGAGGCCAGCTTTATGGACCTCTTTGAGGGAGACGGGGCCAAAATCGACGAGATGAACCGGAAAATCGCCGGGGAGTTCGGCTTTGAAAAGGCCTTTTCCGTCTGCGGCCAGACCTATCCCCGGAAGGTGGACAGCCGGATTCTGAACTGCCTCAGCTCCATCGCCCAGAGCGCTTACCGGATGGCGAACGACATCCGCCTTCTCCAGCATGACCGCCAGGTGGAGGAGCCCTTCGAGAAGAACCAGATCGGCTCCTCGGCCATGGCCTACAAACGCAACCCCATGCGCTGCGAGCGCATCTGTTCCCTTTCCCGCTACCTGATGGCCGACGCCATGAACCCGGCCATGACCGCCTCCGTCCAGTGGCTGGAGCGGACATTGGACGACTCCGCCAACCGGCGCATCTCCATGCCAGAGGGCTTTCTCTGCGCCGACGCGATCCTGCGCCTCTGCCGGAACGTCACCGACGGGCTCCGCGTCAACGAGAAGATCGTGGACCGGGCGGTGCGGGAATACCTGCCCTTCATCGCCACGGAAAATCTGATGATGGAGGGGGTCAAGCGGGGCGGAGACCGGCAGGAGCTTCATGAAATCATCCGCACCTGCTCCATGGCGGCCACTGCCCGGATGAAGGAGGGGGAACCCTGCGACCTGCTGCGCCGCCTGGCGGCGGAGCCCGCCTTTGCCATGACGGAGGCGGAGATGGAGGCCGTTTTGGACCCGAAGCTGTACACCGGCCGCTGTGCCGCCCAGGTGGAGGCGTTCCTGACGGAAATCGCCCCCCTGCTGGCGGAAGCCGAAGGCGGCGAAACGCCGGAAATCAACGTTTGACTCTCCTGAGGGAAAAGAACCGTCTGCGGTCCGTTCGGCCTGCGGACCTTGAAGAATTTTTGCCCAAAACGTCCGGGATGTTTCATCCCGGGCGTTTTGTTCCTCCCCTGACCCTGCCGCCTTTTCCCGCAGATTAAAACCTGTAAAAACCATCGGATTATAAAAGCGAATTGTTCTTTCAAACCACGCAAAATTTTTGTTTTTTACCAAAATCCCTTCCGCGCGCTGTTGAAAATTCCTGGAAGTATGGTATACTGAAAAAAGGACAGGCTGCCCTTTCAAAACAGCAGCTAAACTTATTCACATGAATGGAGGAACGCGCAATGAAATATGGCCGCACGTATAATTTTTCCGCCGGGCCCGCCATGATGCCGGAGCCGGTGCTGGAGGAAATCGCCGCCGAGATGATGAACTACCGCCAAAGCGGCATGTGCGTCATGGAGATGAGCCACCGGTCCAAGGTCTTCCAGCAGATTCGCGACGAGGCCGAGGCGGACCTTCGGAAGCTGATGGGAATTCCTGATAACTACAAGGTCCTCTTCATCCAGGGCGGCGGCACGGTGCAGTTTGCCATGGTGGCCATGAACCTGATGAAAAACGGCCTGGGCTGCTACGTGGAAACCGGAGCCTGGTCCAAGAAGGCTATCGCCGAGGCGAAGAAGTACGGCGAGGTGAAAATTGTGGCCTCTTCCGCCGACAAGAACTTCTCCTATATCCCCGACTGCTCCAACCTGGACATCCCGGAAAACGCAGACTATGTCTATATCTGCGAAAACGAGACCATCAACGGCACCACGTATTTCCAGCTCCCCAATACCAAGGGCAAGGTCCTGGTCTCCGACCAGTCCAGCATGTTCCTCTCCCGTCCCTGCGACGTGGAGAAGTACGGCCTCATCTGGGGCGGCGTGCAGAAAAACGTGGGCCCGGCGGGCATGGCGGTGGTCATTATCCGGGAGGACCTGATCCGGGACGATCTTCCGAAATTCGTGCCCACCTATATGAGCTACAAGACCCACGCGGACAACGACTCCCTCTACAACACCCCCAACTGCTGGGCCATCTACTGCTGCGGCAAGGTCTTCAAATACCTGCTGGCAGGCGGCGGGCTGGAGGCCATGCATCAGCGGAATGTGGAGAAGGCCCAGATTCTCTACGACTTCCTGGACCAGTCCAAGCTCTTTACCGGGGCCGTGCGGAAGGAAGACCGGTCCTTGATGAACGTGCCCTTCGTCACCCCCAGCAAGGAGCAGGACGCGGATGTGGTGACCGCCAGCAAGGCCGCGGGTTTCGACAACCTGAAGGGCCACAAGAGCGTGGGCGGTCTCCGGGCGTCCATCTACAACGCCATGCCCAAGGAGGGCGTGGAGGCGCTGGTGCAGTTCCTGTCCAAGTACGAAAAGGAACACAGTTAATCAAAAGGGGGCCGCGTCCCCCTGGACCCCTTCCGGATTGCCGGACATACCTGTCCCCCAATGGGTATGAGGAAGCCGACGGCGGCGCCCCTGGGGTGCGCCGCAACAAAGAAAGGGGTACTGCACTATGTTAAAGCGCGTATTGGTCACTGACGGAATGGACTCCTCCGCCGTTGAAAAGCTGAGAAACGACGGCTATGAGGTTGTGGAGCAGTTCTATGAACCGGACGCCCTGGGTCCCGCCCTGCGGGACTTCGACGCGGTCATCATCCGCTCGGCCACGAAAATCAAGGAGCCGCAGATTGAGGCCGCCAAGGGCGGCCGCCTCAAGCTCATCGTCCGGGCCGGGGTGGGCATGGACAACATCGCCATCCCTTATGCCGAGGCGGCGGGCATCGCCGTGAGGAACACCCCCCGGGCCTCTTCCAACGCCGTGGCGGAGCTGGCCATGGCCCTGCTGTTCTCCTGCGCCCGGAATATCTCCATTGCCGGGCACACCATGCGGGAGAACCGGTGGGAGAAGAAGGCCTATTCCAAGGGCTTTGAGCTGGCGGGAAAAACCGCCGGAATCATCGGCTACGGCCGCATCGGCCAATTGACGGGCGCCAAGTGCCAGGCCCTGGGGATGAAGGTCCTCTCCACGGTCCACCGGAACAAGCCGGAGGGCTGCGAGTGCGAAACCATGAAATTCGTTCCCATGGATGAACTGCTGGCGCAGTCCGACGTGATCATCCTCTGCGCTCCCGGCGGGGAAAAGGCCCTGGTGGACCGGGAGAGCCTTGCCAAGATGAAAGACGGCGTGGTCGTGGTCAACGTCTCCCGGGGCAGCAACGTGGACGAGGCGGCGCTACTGGAGGCTCTGGAATCCGGGAAGGTCCGGGCGGCGGGGCTGGACGTGTGGATGAGCGAGAAGGACCCCAACTGGGCCCTGGCGGCGCACGCGGCGGTCTCCTGCACGCCCCACATCGGCGCGGGAACCAAGGAAGCGCAAAAGCGCATCGGCGCGGAGCTGGTGGATATTGTCGAGGGCTTTGCGTTCTGACTATGAGGTCCATTCACGACGTATACAAGGTTGGCCGGGGCCCCTCCAGCTCGCACACCATGGGGCCCGCCAGGGCCGCCGCCCTTTTTCGGGAGGAAACGCCCGAAGCGGATTCCTACCGCGCGGTCCTCTACGGATCGCTGTCCAAAACCGGAAAAGGCCACGGTACGGACCGGATCCTGGCGGAAACCTTCGCGCCTCTCCCGGCGGAAATCATTTTTTCCCGGGAGACGGTGGAGAAGCATCCCAACACGATGGACCTCACCGCCCTCAAGGGCGGGCAGGAGCTGCGCACCCAGCGGGTCTACAGCGTCGGCGGCGGGGACCTGGAGTTTGAGAGCCGCCCCGCCCCCGGGCAGGGGGGCGACGCCTATCTTGAAAACTCCTTCGCTGAAATCAAGCAGTTTTGCGAGTTCCGCTACATCAGCCTCACCGACTATGTGGAGCTGAACGAGGGCCCGGATATCTGGGACCGCATGCTGGAAATCTGGGCCGTCATGCAGAATTCCATTCAAGAGGGCCTCGCCGCCTCGGGAGAGCTGCCCGGAGGGCTGCACATTGAGCGGAAAGCCAAATCCATCTACGACCACATTCTGGTCAATAAGCACCCGGAAATCATAGAGTGCCAGCGGGTCTGCTCTTACGCCTACGCCGTGTCGGAGCAAAACGCCGACAACGGCGTCATCGTCACCGCTCCCACCTGCGGCTCCTGCGGCGTTCTTCCGGCGGTTTTGTACTATTTCAAGGATAAACGGGGCCTCAGCGACATGGACATCGCCCACGCCTTGGGCGTAGCGGGGCTGTTCGGGGGGCTTGCAAAGCACAACGCCTCCGTTTCCGGGGCGGAGTGCGGCTGCCAGGCGGAAATCGGCGTGGCCTGCGCCATGGCCGCCGCCGCTCTGGGCCAGCTTTTCGGGTATTCCATCAAGCGAATTGAGTATGCCGCCGAGGTGGCCCTGGAGCATCATCTGGGCCTGACCTGCGACCCTATCTGCGGACTGGTACAGATTCCCTGTATCGAGCGCAACGCCGTGGCGGCTATGCGGGCCATCAATTCTGCGAATCTGGCCTACTTTCTGGCGGATACCCGGCGCATCAGCTATGACATGGTGCTTAAAACGATGTATGAAACCGGCATCCATTTAAACCGGAACTACCGGGAAACCTCTGAGGGAGGATTGGCCAGGCTTTATTCCCGGCGGGGACAAAGCGGATACGGGCGCTGACATGCAAGGAGTGAAACAGCCGCGGCTGTTTCACTCCTTGATTCGCTTTTTCCTGTGTTCGGCCTTCCCTACTCGATTTCATACAGGGAATCCAGCACCAGCCAGACCTGCGAGAAGGGCCGCATGAGGTTCCAGAATCCCGCCCCCCGGAATCCATATTCAGCGATTAAACGGAGCTTGGCCTCCATGCTCCTGGCATCCTCAAACCAGACCTCGTGGTCGGCGCCTCCGGCGTCGGTGTAGTGAAAAAAGGGGGATTGGGCCGTCTCATTGTACTGAATGGGAACGCCGTACTGGACGGCCAGCTCAATGGCCCGCTGATTGGAAATTGACTGGGCCCGGGTCTGCCCTTGGATGAAGGGCAAGGGCCAGTCGTAGCCATAGTTGGGCACGCCCAGAAAGATTTTTTCCGCCGGGATTTCGGTGACGGCGTAGTCCAATACCGCCCGGACATTCGGGAGGGGAGCGACTGCCATGGGCGGGCCGTAAGTGTATCCCCACTCATATGTCATCAGCAGCACCCCATCCACCGCCGCCGACACAGCGGCGTAATCATGCCCTTCATACAGTAGTCCCCTCTGACGGGTATCCGTCTTCGGCGCCAGCGCCGCCCAAAGGAACCGTCCCTGGGCCGCCAGCAGCTGCCGCAGCCGCCCTAAAAACGCCGCATAGGCCCCTGCCAGCTGTCCGGGCAGATACTCGAAGTCCACATCCAGCCCCGCAAAACCCTTCCGCAATACCGTTTGCAGCACCTCCGCCGCCAGCCGCCCCTGGGCCTCGTAATCCGTCAGGATAAACGTTGCCCGGCCCGTATCGAACTGTCCGGCCTCTGTCAGCGTCGACAGATGCATCACCGGCTTCGTCCCCCTCTCCCGGGCCGCCTCCAGCATGGCCCCGTCGTCCAGGGGCAGAAGCCCTCCCTCTGCCGTGATGCCGTAAGTAAACGGAGCCATGGCGGAGAGATAGGGCAGCTGCTCCGACAGAAGCTCCGGGGCGATGAAGGGATAGGCGTAGCCGTTGAACACGCCCTCTC
The DNA here is from genome assembly GCA_910585165.1 of uncultured Oscillibacter sp. GTDB lineage: Bacteria > Bacillota > Clostridia > Oscillospirales > Oscillospiraceae > Oscillibacter. Next base: position 7,105 of record CAJUBX010000030.1, read on the forward strand.
CAATCGCTTCTCCAAAATAAGAAATTACCAGAAGCTGGCCTGCCTCCAGCGCCTCCCTGCCCCCCAGGGCCCAGTTGTTCCGCCACAGCTGCCGGACAGTGGTTCCATACTGCTCCGCGATGGAGGTCAGCGTTTCCCCCGCCGCCACTACATGCACCGCCCTCGGAAACCGTACCACCAGCGTCTGCCCCACTGCCAGGGCGTAGTCCGGCGGAAGCTCGTTGTCCGCCGCCAGCTGCTTCGGAGCCACGCCGTACCCGGCGGCAATAGAGTCCACAGTCTCCCCCGGGCTCACCACATGAATTGTCATACGCCTTCACCTCTTTCGCAAAACCCTATGTCCGCCCCTTTGTCCCCTATGCGGGCTTTCCCGCATATCCGGCCGCCTTCCGCCATATCTATGGAATAACCGGACAAGGAGGCTTTGCGGATGAAGAAACGGCGGAAGTGGACCCGGTATCTGACCCCCGGCCTGGTCTTTCAATCCGTGCTGATCGGCGGCGGCTACGGCACCGGGGCGGAAATCGCCCAATATTTCGGGAAACACGGCCTGCTGGGGGGCCTTCTGGCCCTGGGCGCGGCGGCGGCGGCCTGGGCCCTGCTCTGCGCCGTCACGTTCGAGTTTGTCCGCGTCTTCCGGACCTATGATTACGGCTCCATGATGCGCCGCCTCCTGGGCCGGGCGGGATTCCTCTACGACCTCTGCTTTTACGCCATGCTTCTCCTGGTGCTGGGGGTAGTCAACGCCACCGCCGCCGCCATGGTTCACTCCCTGACGGGACTGCCCCCCTGGGCGGGCGTGGCGCTCCTCTCCGCCGGCGTGGCCGCCCTGGTGCTGCGGGGAACGGAAACCATGGAAAAAGCCCTGTCCCTCTGGGCCTATGTGCTTTACGCCGTCTTTCTCCTCTTTTTCGCCGCCGTCTTCCTGCGCTTCGGGGATTCTATCGTCTTCGAGCTCCAGCGGCGGGAGATCGGCCCCGGCTGGCTCCTGGACGGCCTGCGCTATGCCTCTTACAATCTAATCTGCGTCTCCATGATACTCTACACCCTCCGGGACCTCCGAAGCCGCCGGGAAGCCGTAGCCTGCGGGGTGCTGGCGGGAATTTTGGGGGCGGCGCCCGCCCTGCCGCTGCTGCTGGCCATGGGCAGCGGCCTCCCGGCGGCCCTGGCTGCGGAAACCCCGGTGACTGCCATTTTTGAGCGTCTGGACCTTCCCTGGCTGTACATCCTTTTTGAAATTGTCCTTTTCGGCACGCTGATTGAGACGGCCGCCGGATTCATCAAGGCTCTGGAGGACCGGATTGAGCGGTCGTTGTTTCGGGGGCGGTCCTTCGAGCTTGCCCGGCCTCTTGTCACCGGGGCGGTGACCGCTCTTGGAATCTGCGTCTCCACGTTCGGCCTGACGGAACTCATCGGCAAGGGCTACGGCGCCATCAGCCTCGGCGCGCTGCTCCTGTTCGCCTTGCCCATGCTGACGGCGGGAATCCGCATGATCCGGCGCTTTGGAGGCTGAGGGCCTCCCTCCGGCGCCTTTCGGCGCTTTCTCTTTGGCCCTTCCAAAATTCTCTCCCTTTTTTTGGCGTCCTCTCCGGGAGTTTGTCCCATCCCGGGCTTGTAATCCCCGCCGCCTTATGGTATACTAACTTCAATTTCGCAAACGAGGTGAATGAAATGGCTTTTTTTGGCGGACAGCCCAAAACTCCCCCTGCGGCGGAGCCTCAGGCCAGCAGTGACCAGCAAAACGGCGTAGATATTCCCGAGCTCCCCGAGCCCCGGAGCAATACCGTCATTGCCAAGGACCTGGTGGTCACCGGCAAGCTCAGCGGCGAGGGCGTTGTCCAAATTGAGGGCACCGTGGAAGGCGAGGTCAATCTGAAGGGCTATGTCATCGTGACGGCTACCGGCAGGGTGAAGGGGCCCCTGGAAGCGGATGTAATCCGCGTCGCCGGGCAGGTAGAGGGCAACCTGATCTCCCATGACCATGTTCAGCTGGAGCGTACCGGCACCATCAACGGCGACGTGACCACAGTCTCCTTCGTCATTGAAAACGGCGGCCGCCTCAACGGCCGGACCACCATGGTCCCGGAGCAGGCGTCCATCCCCCATGTGGAGGGCCTCGCCCCGTCCAAGACGGAGGAGGAGCCCGAAGATTAAGAGCCTATCCCGAAATTAGGCGTGCGCAGATTGCGCCGTCAGATTTTTGCCCCAAGGGCATGTGACATCCCTAAGCGGCAAAGCCGCCAATGGCTGTCCGACCGCCAGACGAGGCGATTTTTCGCAGGCGGGCTGACGCCCGGCAAGGAAAATCAACAAAGTATGGTGGGAAATATGCAAGCTAACTGTGTACGCATAATTTTGAGATAGGCTCTAAGCCCCATACGGCGCGGGGGTACATCGGCCCTGCCGGGAAGTAAGAATCCGGCGGAGGCTATGACAAGGGAACAACACTGGTGCAGAGGCCGGGGAGCTGTCCCCGGCCTCATGTTTTCCTTTGTTTCGGGGCAAACTGGCTCTGCTTGATTTGTTCACACTTTTCCTGTAAAATACTGTGAAAAGAGAAAAAGAAAGGAGGGCTTTCTTATGCCCTTTACATTCCAGTTCGGCGGCTCCAGCGCCTTCGGCGGCGGGTTCAATCCCGAGAGCTTCCAGGGCGGAACCGCCAACCCCCGCCCCCGGAAGCCCCGAAAACCCCGCCGCGCCGTGGGAAACGCCTTCAGCCGCACACTCATCAACCTGGCGGTGACTCTGGTTTTCGGCCTGGTCTACTTTTACCTGGAGCTTCCCGCCCTGAACCTCCACGCCGAGGAGTTTTACGTCTTCGCCTTCCTCCTCTGCGCCGTCTACTGCGTCTGCGCCGTGTTCACCTCCGGCTTTCAGGGGGACGGCAGCGTGAAGGGCTACTTCCACTTCGTCCGCAAGCAGTGTGCCGTTCCCTTCCTGGCGGCGGCGGCCCTGGTTGTGGTCCTGGCCCTGGGCGCTCTGGCCAGCTGGGTGGTGCTCCGGGCGGGGAGCTATTCCAAGCTCCTCACCATCCAGACCGGAGATCTCACCGCCGAGGTGGAGGAAATCTCCTATGACCAGATTCCCATGCTGGACGCGGACTCTGCCGGGCAGCTGGGCACCCGGAAGCTGGGCGAGCTGGCGGACATGGTGTCCCAGTTTGAGATTCTGCCCACCTACACCCAAATCAACTACCAGGGCCGGCCGGTCCGGGTAACCTCCCTGCGCTATGGGGACCTTATCAAGTGGTTCACCAACCGCTCCGGCGGCCTGCCCGCCTATATCATCATTGACATGGTGACCCAGGAGGCGGAGGTGGTCCGCCTGACGGAGGGCATGAAGTACACCGTGGCGGAGCATTTCAGCCGGAACCTCTACCGGCATCTGCGCTTCCACTACCCAACCATGATGTTTGATGAGCCGGTCTTCGAAATCAACGAGGAAGGGACCCCCTTCTGGGTCTGCTCCCGCATCGTGCGGACCATCGGCCTCTTTGGGGGCGTGGATGTGAAGGGCGCGGTGCTGGTAAACGCCGTCACCGGCGAGAGCGAATACTGCGAGCAGGTCCCCAACTGGGTGGACCGGGTGTACTCCTACGACATCATCATGCAGCAGTACGATTTTTACGGCATGTACCACAACGGCTTCCTGAACTCCATGTTCGGCCAGAAGGACGTGACGGTGACTACCGAAGGGTGGAACTATATCGCCATAGACGACGACGTGTATATGTACACCGGCGTGACCTCCGTCACCTCCGACCAGTCCAACATCGGCTTTATTCTCTCCAACCAGCGGACCAAGGAGACGAAGTTCTATCCCTGCGCCGGAGCTACGGAGCGCTCCGCCAAGGAATCCGCCCAAAGCCGGGTGCAGCAGATGAACTATGAGGCCACCTTCCCCCTCCTTTTGAACATCGCGGGCCAGCCCACTTACTTCATGTCCCTGAAGGGCAACGACGGCCTCGTGAAAATGTACGCCATGGTCAACGTCCCGCAATACCAGCTGGTGGAAACCGGGCAGACGCTGGCGGATTGCGAGAACAATTACCGCCAGGCCCTGGCCCACGCGGGCCTTATCGCCGCAGGCGAGCAGAAGCCCGCCGCCGGGAACGCCCAGGAGCAGGAGGGCGTGGTGGCCGAAGTCCGCAGCGCCGTCATCGGCGGCGACACCCACTACTATGTCCGCATGGAGGACAGCCTGGGCTATCTGGACTTCAACGCGGCGGAGGTGCCCCTGGCGGTGCTGCTGAACGTCCGTGACCACATCCGCTACACCTTCGTCCTGGAGGGCGCGGAGTTCCCCACCCACGGCATCGTCCCGGCCACGGGATTCGACTACGTGGATTGGGACAATTAAAAAAACAGGCGGCGGGCCGGGAGGCCCGCCGCTGTTTCCATTATTTCCGCAGGAGAATCAGCCCCAGGGTGTTGGGCCCGCAGTGGCAGAAGATGGTACAGCCCGCCTTGGCCTCCAGAATCTCGCCGAAGCGCCCGTCCTCCCGGAGGATTTCCCGGGCAATGCCCGCCAGCTCGTCCCCCGGGCAGGTGTCCACCAAGAAGGCCCGGCTGAAATCCAGGTCCGTCCGGTCCTGAATCCGCTGGCGGACGTAGTCTGCCACCACCTTGGCGATAGTTCCCCGGTACTTCTTCGTCACGGACATTTTGCCGTCGATGACCTCCACGCAGGGGTGCAGCTTCAGGAGATTTGCCCCCAGGGCGGTGACAGCGGAGCAGCGCCCGCCCTTTTTCATATAGTCCAGCCGGTCCAGGACAAAGCTGGTCTCCAGCCGGGGGGCCATGCCCTCCAGCAAGTCTAAAATCTCCGTAACCGGCTTCCCCGCCCGGGCGGCGTCCGCGGCGGCCAGCACCATCATGCCGTGGCCCACCGTCAGGTTTCCGGAGTCCACCACGTAGACCTCCGGCACCTCCTCCGCCGCCAGCTTGGCGTTCTGGTGGCAGCAGGAAAAGCCGCTTCCGATGTTGATATGGATCACCGCGTCGTACCGTTCCGCCAGGGTGCGGAACATATCCTCGTAATCCATGGCGTTGACGGCGTTGGTGGTCGTAATTTCCCCGCCGGCCGCCACATGGGCGGCGATGTCCGCCGTGCGGATGTCCACGCCGTCGTGATAGAGCTTCCCCGCTTTCACGATGCCCAGAGGAAATACGGTGATATCGTACCGTTCCAGCAAGCTCTTCGGCAGGTCGCAGGTGCTGTCGGTGGTAATTTTAATCATGTGTGTTCCTCTTTCCGAAAACCAAATAGAGATACGGCGCGAACAGGCCGGGAACCGCCAGGGGGACAGAAACGGTATCGAAGAGGCGGAAAAGAATCTGGTCCACCCACATGCTTCCCTCTGCCAGGGCATAAAGCCGGTAGACCCAGAGGGAATAACCGCCCGCGGCCTGGGTAATCTGCTCCGCCGCCAGCAGGGCCGCGTTCACCAGCACCATGATGGAGGCGGAACAAAAAATCTCCCGCCGGGTCAGCCCCCGGACGAACCGCCAGCCCGCCAGCCAGAAAAGGAGGCAGGTGACCGCCGCCACAATTTCCGCAATATAGCCGGTGGTGAGCACAATGGTCCCGTCGGGCCCCGGCCCCCGGGCCCGCAGGATGAACCCCCAGATCAGGCCCCCCGAAAAGTGGAGCAGGCGGTTCAAAATCCCCAGGGCGCACAGCACCAGAGGAACCCGCCAGACGGGCTTTTTCCACATTTCCATTCTGTTCTCCTTTTCCGCATTTCCTATATAGTCCGTTAACTTGAAAAATGGCATTGCCATTTTTCAAGCAGCAGGCTCTAGGCCTGCTGGCGCGTAAAGCGCGCAGTAACGGAACTATGAAGTCATATAAACTGGTCGCCGAAGGCGACCACAGCGAAAGTCGCTGTTGAGCTGTTGAAAAGTATCTTTGATACTTTTCAAGTTTATTGACTATACGAACACGCACGCGGAACGCAGTCCGTGCGGGGACTTTCCCGCAGTTCCCAAGGCCGGAAAGAAGAGGGCGGACTTGCGGTCCGCCCTCCAAAAAGCACGGTGCTTACAGGGTATTCGCCTCGTCCACGACCTTCTTGATGGCCGCAGCGGCGTCCTCGGGCAGCTTGTTGAAGCCGCCCTCCTCGGTATCCAGCTTGGTGACATAGCTCAGCCGGTCCTGCATGCGGGCTTTCAGCTGGGCCACGTACTCCTTGTCGCCAAGGTCGGGCACGAAGCCCTCCCACTTGAAGATCTCAATGTCCTCGAAGGGGCCCCAGGTCTCAAACTTGGCCTTGCCCTCGACCACGGCCTCGAGAATGCCCAGGGTGTCCTCCTTCTGGACCTTCTTGCCCATGAAGTCGCCGGTGTTGATGATATAGCAGGCCACGTTCTTCTCCGCCACCAGCTTCTTGAACTTCTCATAGTCGTTCACAAGGGGATAGGTGCGGAAGGGGTTGGCGTAAGGCTCCACCACCAGGGCGTTGGGGTCCACGCCCTCCTTCAGCCGCTCGGCGCTGGAGCGCTTGGTGGCGAGAGTCGCGCCCATGACGGAGGCCAGGGACGCGCCGCTGAGCTTCACGATAGGAGGAATGGTGGGGTCCTTCATGATCCAGAAAATGGCGTTGACGGGGGCATCGATCTTGTCAACCCGGTTGGGGGACCAGAGCTTGGACTTGATGGCCCGACCGTTGCCGTTGCGCACGTCCTCGGTCACCAGGACAATCTTGCCCTCGTCGTCCAGGGTGGCGGAGCAGTTCTGGGCGGTGAGCAGGTACTTGTTGTCCTCGGCGGGGACGGGATAGTCGGCGGTCTTGTCGAAGTAGGTAGGCTCCAGAGCGATGGAGGCGCAGGTATCGGAGTTGATGATGAACGCGTCGTCATGGAGGACCTTGATAGAGGGATACTTGTTGCTGTGCTTGGCGTGGGTCAGGGTGGACTTGCCGGAGCCGGACAGGCCGAACACCGCCGCCACATACTTGCTGCCGTCGTCCAGGGTGTACTCCTTCTGGCCGCCGTGGCAGGAGGCGTAGCCGTTGCGGTTGGCGATGGCCCAGGCCAGGGTCAGGGTGCCCTTCTTGTGCTCGCCGAAGTAGCGCATGCCCAGGATGGCGGCGCAGTTGGTGTCGGTGTTGAAGTAGCACAGGCACTTGGGATCGCAGATGTCCTCTTTGCCGGGAGCGCCGGTCCACTGGGGATCGGAGAAGATATAGATGTCGGGCTCCTTGCCGCCGCCCACGGGCTTGGACTTCTTGTACATCTTGACATATTCGTCGGACTGGTACTGGAAGTTCAGCATCCAGTTGTACAGGAGGTTCTCCTCCCCCTCGGGAATCAGCAGGTGGGCCTTGACCATGAACTCGGGGTCCAGGCCGATGAAGACCTCGGCGTGGTACATGGTCTTCCAGCGGGTGTCATAGACGGCGTCCATGACAATCTTGTCAAGCTCCGTGGTGTTGACGCCGGGCTTGCCGGTGATGCGGCGGGCGGCGGCGTAGCGGCCGGTGATGGACCCGTCGTTAAAAAGAAGGACCTTGGCGTCGGGCTCCAGGCCGAACTCCTCGCCCCGGTAGACGGGCATGTCAGTGACGACGGTGCCGGGAGAATTCTTCGCCATATCATAGGCCTCCCGGAGGGAGTTGATCTTCACGACGTTATTGCCGTAGAAGGGAGCCTCGATGATGGAGCGGGTCTTGGAAAATCCAACCTTACCGGGCCCGATTTCGGTTCTGGGGTAGTAAGCTTTCGTAGACATATCTGTTCCTCCTTCAAAATTTCCAAGCGCCTGCGCGAGAGGGCGTCAGGTTCGCTGCGCGTACCCTGTTAATATACCCTGTTTTTTCCCAAAAAGCAAGAGCGAAAACGGCTCTCTCGAAAAAACAGCCGCAGGGAACCGCAAAAGCCCATTCTCCGGCGGCGGAAGACGGCCCCCTTTATTCCATACTTCGCCAAATCCCCCGGCAAAGCCGGGAGCAAACGCCGCCGCCAATAGCCCCCCATTTTCCAGCGGGTTTTTCCGCCCCGCCTCTTGCAATTTCTTGTGAGAGTGCTACAATAAACGGCATAGCTATTCAGCGGAATGCAGCAAAACAATCTAAGAGAGGGTGACACAAGCAGCATGGAATGGACAATGACGGCCAACGCCCCCGGCACAGTCGCGCTGATGCAGGGCAACGAGGCTATTGTGCGGGGCGCGGTGGAAGCCGGAATCAACTTCGCCGCCTCCTACCCCGGCTCCCCCTCCTCCCAGGTGCTGGGAATGCTGGGCAAAATCGCCCGGGAGCGGGGCTTCTACGCGGAGTGGTCCGCCAACGAGGTCTGCGCCCTGCAGGCCTGCACCGGCGCGTCCCTGGCCAACGGGCGGGCATTGTGCGTGGTGAAGCAGAACGGCCTTTTGTGCGTGGCGGACGCGCTCCACTGCGCCGCCCAGGCCGGCGTAAAGGGCGGCCTGGTAATCGTCTCCAGCGACGACCCCAGCGCCCACTCCTCCACCAATGAGTTCGACTCCCGCTGGCAGGCCATGTCGGCGGGCATCCCCCTGCTGGAGCCCACCACCATGCAGGAGGCCAAGGACATGATCCCCTACGCCTTCGAGCTCAGCGAGCAGACGGGCCAGATGGTGCTGGTCCGGGTGACCACCCGGGTCTGCCACGGCCGGGGCAACGTGGTCCTGGGCCCCCTGCCCGAAAAGCCCAGGGCCCTGGAGCGGGTGAAGGAATGGGACCGGATGGTCTGCGTCTGCTACATGCACGGCCCGGCCCTCCAGAAGCTGGAGGAGCTGCGCCGCCGCTTTGAGCAGAGCCCCTACAACCACTACGAGGGCCCCGAAGCCCCGGAAAAGCTTATCATTGCCGGAGGCACCGGGCGGCTCTACGGGCAGGAGGCCCTCCGCCGCCTGGGACGGGAGAAGGAGACCGGCTTTTTGTCCCTGGGAACTCTCTGGCCCCTGCCGGAGAACTACATATTGAAATACCTCCGCACGGCGAAGGAGGTGCTGATCCTGGAGGAGGTGGACCCCTTCCTGGAGCAGGCCGTCCAGGCCCTGGCAGGACGGGAGGGCCTGCGGATCAAGTTCCTGGGCCGGGCCTCCAACGCCGCCCTGCCCCAGGTGGGCGAGCTGGACCCGGACGTGGTCACTTCCGCCATTGCCAGGCTCACCGGCGCGGCCCTGCCGGAAAAGCGCCCCTCCTCTGAAACGGAGCTTCCCGTCCGGGAGATGAGCTTTTGCGCGGGCTGCCCCCACCGGGCCACCTTCTACCTCCTCAAGCGGGCCATGCGGCAGGAGAAGCACCCCGGCGTCGTCGTGGGGGACATCGGCTGCTACTTCATGGCGGGCCAGTCCGCCGGGCAGTACGCCTGGCAGACCTGCAACTGCATGGGCTCCGGCGTCAACGTGGCCGAGGGCCTGGGCCAGCTGACCAACTACGGCCTGGACCAGAAGGTGGTCACCATGTGCGGCGACTCCACCTTCTTCCACTCCATCCTCCCGGGCCTTGTGAACGCCGTGTACCACAACGCCAACATGCTCCTCATCGTTCTGGACAACTCCGCCACGGCCATGACGGGCTTCCAGCCCCACCCGGGCACGGGCCTCACCGCCATGGGGGACCATGTGAAGCCCATGGATATCCCGAAGATTCTGGAGGCGGTGGGCTGCCAGGTGGAGGTGGCCGATCCCTTCGACGTGGTGGAGGCGGAGAAGACCCTCCGCCGCCTGCTGGACCAGCCGGGGATGAACGTCCTCATCATGCGCCAGCCCTGCGCCACGCTGATGACGAAGGAGCGGAGCAAAAAGCCCGTCCGGGTCTACGTGGACCAGGACGTGTGCATCGGGGACGGCTGCGGCTGCGACAAGTACTGCTCCCGGGTGTGGGGCTGCCCCGGAAACACCTGGGACTTCAAGAAGAACAAGGCGCTCATCGACCCCGTCGCCTGCGTGGGCTGCGGCGTGTGCGCCAAGCTGTGCCCCAGCGGGGCCATCAAAGTGGAAGGCGGTGAGGAAGCGTGAAGCTGAAATACGATCCTCTGAACATCGTGGTCTGCGGCATCGGCGGGCAGGGCAACGTGCTGGCCGCCGAGACCCTGGGCAGCGCCATGTGCGACCGGGGCTGCCGGGTGGCCGTGGGGGAGACCTACGGCGCCAGCCAGCGGGGCGGCTCCGTCATGAGCCATGTCCGGGTCTCCGAAACATGGGACCCCAGCGTGCTGATTCCCGCCGGGGAGGCCCATATCATCATCGGCTTCGAGCCTCTGGAAACCCTGCGCATCGCCCGGAAGTACGCCGGGGCGGACACGGTGACGGTCTACGACCCCCGGCCCGTCTACCCCCTGGGCGTTCTCCAGGGCGTGCAGACCTACCCGCCCCTGGAGGAGCTCCAGGCGGAGATTGAACGGCTTTCCACCATGGCCCTGGCCATTCCGGCGGCGGACATCGCCATGGAGGCCGGGGACTCCCGGGCCGCCAACATCGCCCTGCTGGGCGCGTTCAGCACGCTTCCCGCCGCCCCGCTGAACGGGGAGGATTTGGAGAAGATTCTGGCCCGGCGCTTTAAGGGCGCTGTGCTGGAGCTGAACCGGCGGGCCTTCGCCATGGGCCGCGAGGCCGCCCGGAAAGGGGGCGCGGCGTGATGGAAACCATTCAGGCGCGCTTTTACAACCCGGAAACCCGGGAATCCCTGACCCTGGAGCTGCCCCGGGATACCCGTTTTTCCGATCTGACGGCCATGCTTCAGCAGCGGGGCTTTGCGGACCGCCGGAAGGCGGGCTGGCGCTATCTCTATCAGGAGCACCTGTGCGGCTTGAAGCACCGTCTGGCGGACTACGTCCCGGAGGACGCGGAGGAGATCGCTTTGGACCTCTTTGGCTTTTCTCAGGTGCTGGTGTAAAGGAGGAGGGGGAAACATGCTAAGTACGATTGCGTTGGACACCCAGGTCCTCCGCCCCGGCCTCTGCACCGGCTGCGGGGCCTGCCAGGGCCTGTGCCCTTACTGGGGCAGCGTGGACGGGCGGACCGTCTTCTTCTTCGACTGCGAGCGCCCGGACGGCCGCTGCCAGCGGTTCTGTCCCCGGATGCCCACGGATTTGACCGCCCTGCAAAAAGAGTTCTTTCCTGAGGAAACCATTCTCCCGGAGATCGGCCCCTTCCGGGGACTGTATCTGACCCGGGCCGCCGATGAATCCATCCGGGCCGGGGCCCAGCACGGCGGCAGCATGACCGCCCTGGTGGAGCTGGCCCTGAAAGAGGGCTTCATCGACGCGGCGGTGCTTACCCGCTCCCAGGGCGGTTTAAACCCCGAGGGCGTGCTGGCGGCGACGGAGGAGGAGGTCCGTTCCTGCTCCGGCAGCAGCTTCCAAGTGCCGCCCACCCTGGCGGTTTTGAACCGGGCCCTGAAAGAGGACCGCTATCACCATCTGGGCGTGGTGGGCACGCCCTGCAAAACCCTGGCCGTCTATAAGATGAAAGCCAATCCCCTGCCGGAGAGCGGCAGCCACACCGAAAACATCGGCATGGTGTTCGGCCTTTTCTGCGGCTGGGGCCTGGACTGGGACGGGCTGAACGCCCTGGCGGCGAAGCACGCCGACCCGGCGCGGGTTTCCCACATGGACATCCCCCCCAGCAAGTACCATTCCCTGGAGCTCCGGGAGACGGGGAACACCGTCTCCGTGAACCTGGACGAGGTGACGCCCCTGGTCCGCTCCGGCTGCCGCTGCTGCGCCGACATGACGGCGGAGTTCGCGGACCTCTCCATCGGCGGCGCGAGAAGCGCGGACGGCTGGGATACGGACAAGGGCTGGAACCAGATCATCGTCCGGTCGGAGAAGGGACAGCAGCTTTTGGACCTGGCCCGAGAACAGGGCGTTCTGGAGTTTAAGGAGCCCATGGAGGGCGGCCTGGAAAAGCTCAAAAAGGCTTCTCTTGGCAAAAAGCGCACGGCGGTGCGGAACCTCCGGGCACTCACCGGAAAGGCGGAGGACCTGGGATATCTGAATCCCAGCCGGGAGCTGTTTCAGGACCTGTGACGCTTTTTGACGCATATAGAAGACGCCCGGCGCGGAGATTCCGCGCCGGGCGTTTCCGTCCGCCCCCTCCCGGAGTGTTCCCCTCGGCCGGGCACTCTTCCTAAAGGAGGCTCTCCATAAGGTCCAGAAGGCGGAACGGATCCAGCTGCTTTTTTGTACACAGCCCCGCCAGATGCAGGACAAACCCATAATTGGTGGATATACCGGGCAGAATCATAAGTTCCTCCTCCCGTTCTTCCCCGGCCCGCAGGACCCGGAGCCCAAACGCCCGGCCCCCGCCGGGCGGGCACGCCTCATTTTCGATCGGCAAATATTGAAACATTCAGCCCCACCTCCTCCGCCACTTTTTCCGGCGGCAGCTCCAGAACTGCCAGCAGGCAGATGGTGTCCTTCCAATTCAGGCTGCTCTCCCCCCGTTCCACACTGTTGATCCATCTCAGGGAGCAGTTCAGGAGCTCAGCGAGTCTTTCCTGCGTCAAATCCCGGCTTTTTCGGGCGTCGCGGATGATTTTCCCAAAACATTCCCTTTCGGCCTGAGTCGGCATACGTCGCGAAAACAAAACGTCTTCCTCCTTTCAGTCTCTAATAAGGAAGATTATTCCAAATCTGCCGAATCGTCTAGGCCAGCGGCGTGCATATTCCCAAAAAATTGTCGTTTTGTGTCGAATTGTCTCTAAACATTGGGAATAATGATCATATTGTTGCTGGCATTTTATACCCTTTTTCCCGGCGGCATGCCGCCTCCTCCGCCAGTGCAACAGCATTTACTTTTAAATATACGGCAGGTAAAATAGGGGTATGGGAATAGAAGGATTAAAAGCAGAAATGTTAAGCAAGAAAAGATTGATGTTCAAAGCCGCTCTCGACCCCGCTGTCCTTCTCGATATCCTTTCCTTCCCCAAAAAGTAAATGCTGTTGCACTGTTGCCGGGCAGGCGGCAAATTTGGGCGGGTACCAAACAAATATTTGATAGTTCCGGCCCCCGGGTCTGGACAAATAGTATAAAAATGGACTTGAAATTTTTGGGATTTCCGGTTATAATAAATACAATAACATCTGCGGCGCGTTGCTTTCCGCCATTTCGGCGGCGGGCCGCAGCCCCTGGGAGGACCATTCGGCATTATATGAACACCGTTTAAATCGTCTTATCTGATTTGAGTTTTCTCATTTGAAAAGATTGAAACAACGTTTATGTAAAGCGCGGGAGCCGGACGGTCAGGGCCGGACCTGCGCTTTTTATCTTTATCTTTTTAGAAAGGTGGTGGCAGCGAATGAGCTGGCAGAACGAATTGAGGAATGGATACCGGACGGCGGAGGAGCTGGCGCCCATCCTGGGATGGACGCCAGAGGAAACCGCCTGCTATGCCGAGGTCATCCGGCGGTATCCCATGCTGATTCCGCCCTATTACTTGTCCCTGGTGGACCCCAAGGACCCGGAGGACCCCATTGCCCGGATGTGCGTCCCCTCTTTGACGGAGCTGGAAGACGGAGGGGAGGCGGACACCAGCGGCGAGGCGGACAACACCATGGCGGAGGGGCTTCAGCACAAGTACGCCCAGACAGCTCTGCTTCTTTCCACCAACCAATGCGCCATGTACTGCCGCCACTGCTTCCGCAAGCGGATGGTGGGCCTCACCGACGCGGAGCTGAACAAGCGGGTGGACGAGGCCGCGGCCTATGTGTCCGCCCACAAGGAGATCAACAATGTGCTGGTCTCCGGCGGAGACGCCTTCATGAACCCCAATCACATTCTGGAGCGCTACCTCCGGGAGCTCACTGCCATTGAACACCTGGACTTCATCCGCTTCGGCTCCCGGGTGCCGGTAACTCTGCCGGAGCGTATCTACGGGGACCCGGAGCTTTTGGACCTGTTTGAGGAGTACGGGAAAAAGAAGACCCTGTGCCTGGTGACCCACTTTAACCACCCCCGGGAGCTGACGGACCAGGCGGCCCGGGCCCTCCGGGCCATGATCAGCCGGGGGGTGCCGGTGCGGAACCAGACGGTACTGATGCGGGGCGTCAACGACGACGGGGAGACCCTGGGCAGGCTGCTCTCCGGCCTTGTCCGGCTGGGGGTCATGCCCTACTATATCTTCCAATGCCGCCCGGCCGCCGGGGTAAAGGGGCGCTTCCAGGTGCCGCTGCGCGAGGGCGTGAGCATCGTGGACAGCGCCAAGTCCCGGCAGAACGGCCTGGGCAAGGCGGTGCGCTACGCCATGAGCCACCCCCTGGGAAAGATTGAGATTGTCTGCCAGCTCCCCGGCGGGGAGACGCTGTTCAAGTTCCACCAGAACAAGTACCCGCAGGACTGCTCCCGGTCCTTCGCCGTCCGGCTGTCCCCAACGGACACCTGGCTGGACGGGGAGCTGCGGGGCATGTAAGCCCGGCAGGGCAAAAAAACAAGCAGAAGCGGCGGGCCGGAAGGCCCGCCGCTTCTGTTATAAGTATACTGTCCGTATCATAACGGCTTTCTATAACTTATCCGGTGATCCGGCGCTCTAAATCCGCCTTCACCTGCATGTAGTTGTGGAAGGGGATGGGCAGGGACTCCCCGGTGATCAGCGCCGCCTCATAGCGGCGGACGGACATGACGTAGCGGCTGTTTACCGTGTAGCAGCGGTGAATGGGGCAGAAGGTCTCCGGCAGCATGGCGTTGACCTCGCTGATGCCGAGGTCGCTTTGGATGACCTTATCCACACAGTGGAACTCCGCCTTCCGGTTCCGGCTCTGGATGTAAAAGACCATGTCCGGCTGGACAAACAGCGTGGCGCTTCCGCAGGGGACGGCCAGCCGCTTTTTCGGCGGCACCTCCATCAGTATGTCCCGGACAAACTGGTAGGCCGACATCTCCAGCTTGGGGCCCCCTTCCACCAGGGCAAAGGGGTGGAAAAACTCATAGTTGGCGTGGAGCAGCACCAGCTTGGTCTCCGTGCCGATGAGCTGGTACAAAAACGTGTAGGAGGCGGTGACGGTGTCCTCGTCCGGGCTGTCCGGGACGCAGGCCTGCACTTCCCCCATCACCGCCTGGCAGCGGGGCGTGAGGGACAGAGGGGTGTACTCCTCCTGAAAAATCTGATAGGTCTTTGTCCTTCGGGACACGCCGGCCTCCAGCCGGGAGCGGATGGTGTCGCCGCCGATCAGCACCCTCCCTCCGGTGCCCAGCCACACGCTCTTGGAACACAGGCGGGATAAATAGGGCTCTAAATTCCCGGCGAAGTAACCGCGGGTAATCTCCCGGGACAGGGCTGCGGTGTCCTCCAGCTTTCCGCCCATGGAACTCCCTCCCCTTTGTGATTATTGTAACGATATTATACAATAAGCCGCTGAAAAAGGCAAGGAGAAAAGGTGTTACCTTGAGGTTCGGGCCGAAAATTTATAGGTTCCGCAAAGGACCTAAACGGTTTTGGAAGCAGAAGAGCCGCCCCGCGCCAAGCAGGCGCGGGGCGGCCGGGGGCGGCGGAGCGCCCTGCGGTTATTCCTTTTCCTGGGCGTGAATGGGGTAGTCTTCCAGCACGTCCAGCAGGCGGGAGTAATCCTGGGCCGCCAGGTGGGTATACCGGGCCCAGCGGTTCCGGCATTGATTCCGGGCCTCCACCAGCAGGGCTTCCGCCGCCTCCGGGAAGGTTCTTTGCAGGGAGTTGAACCGGACCTCCCCCATGAAGAACTCCCGCAGGTCGTATTTGGGCTCCTTGAAGTCCAGGATGAAGGGGTTTTTGCCCTCCAGCTTCCGCTTGGGGTCATAGCGGTAGAGGACCCAGTAGCCGCTGCGCACCGCCAGCTTGGCCTCCTCCTGGGCCCAGGCCATGCCCTTGACAATGCCGTGGTTGATGCAGGGGGCGTAGGCCACGATGAGGGAGGGGCCGTCGTGGGCCTCCGCCTCCCGGAGGGCCTTGATGTACTGGGCGGGGTCCGCCCCCAGGGCGACGGAGGCAACATACACGTTCTGGTACTGGGTGGCCAGCATCCCCAGGTCCTTCTTCTCCGTCCGCTTGCCCGCGGCGGCGAACTGGGCCACCGCGCCGAAGGGCGTGGCCTTGGAGGACTGCCCGCCGGTGTTGGAGTAGACCTCCGTGTCCACCACCAGGATGTTCACGTCCTCCCCGGAGGCCAGCACATGGTCCAGTCCGCCGTAGCCGATGTCATAGGCCCAGCCGTCGCCGCCGTACATCCACATGCTCTTTTTCACCAGCTGGTCCTGGGCCCTGCGGACGGCCTCAATGTTCTCCCCAGTTTCGCAGGTGTTTTTCAGGGCGGAAATCACCGTGTCGCTGAGGGCAATGGTCCTCTGCTTATCCTCAAAGCCCTCCAGCCAGGCGGCCAGAGCGGCTTTCAGGGCCTCGTCCTTCGTCTCCTCCAAAAGGTTCCGCACGTCCCGCTGGAGGCGGAGCCGCTGCTGGCGGACGCTTAAAACCATGCCAAGGGAGTACTCGGCGTTGTTTTCAAAGAGGGAGTTGGACAGGGCCGGACCCCGCCCGTTGGGCCTGGTGGTGTAGGGATAGCTGGGGACGCTGAAGCCCCAGGCCTGGGTGCAGCCCGTGGCGTTGGCCACCACCATCCGCTCGCCGAAGAGCTGGGTCAAAAGCTTCATGTAAGGCGTTTCGCCGCAGCCCGCGCAGGCCCCGGAGAACTCCAGCAGGGGCTGCTCGTACTGGCTGCCTTTGACGGTGAACTTGTCTATGGGGTTTTCCTTGGGGGAGAGGGAGAGGCTGTAGTCCCAGCCCCGCTGCTGGGGCATCTCCTCCTCGATGGGCTTCATGACAATGGCCTTTTCACGGGCGATGCAGGCGGCGGCGCAGGTGCCGCAGCCGGTGCAGTCCAGGGGGTCCACCTGGATGCGGAA